>JAFSCW010000042.1 GCA_017436605.1 Clostridia bacterium
CTGATGGAGGCTTCCTATTGCGTAGAAGAGCGCAAAGTGACCAAAGCAACCAAGCGCAAGAACGACATCATCAAGCAGCTGAAACCCACGCTCACGCCGCATTATTTCCGGCACAATTACGCGACGCTGCTTTTCGAGGCAGGCGTGGAACCGTTGATCGCCATGAAAATACTGGGCCACACGGATTACCAGACCACGGCCAACATCTACACTCATCTCAAATCCGAAATGATGAAGAAATCCAGCGTGGATATGGAGGACGTATTCCGGCGAAAGCAGGAAGCTAAAGGCGTACTGGCCAAGGCGCAGAATGCAAGGGATAAGCGATCCCGCAAGCCAGTATTGGATATGAGCCTGCCGTGGGCAGGAAAGTTTTAACGGATCAGTAAACACCCATGATACACGATGGTATCATGGGTGTTTTTTTAATCGAGGCTAGAATAAATACCGT
The DNA here is from genome assembly GCA_017436605.1 of Clostridia bacterium. GTDB lineage: Bacteria > Bacillota > Clostridia > Christensenellales > Aristaeellaceae > Ventricola. Next base: position 452 of record JAFSCW010000042.1, read on the forward strand.
ATTTGTTTGTGCGGTATTTCTTGAATAGGGTTCTCTGATGGGTGCGATACGCTATTCTATTGGCGAAATTATTTGATATTTTCCAGTTGAAGAAACTATCATCCGGTTTGTTACCTGCAGGAGATTGAATCTTCAGAAAATCACATATGATACCTGTTACAATTGAGCTTGGCTTTTTTTCTTTATCAGCAATTGCCTTTGAGTGAATCGAATGAATAATACCATCGATTTTCATTCGTAGGGAAGACGATATATAGGGACAATTATGATAAACCAAAACATACCAAAACTCAAGATGTAACATGCTTTCGGACGGGGATATCCTACTTATTTCTTTCTCAACAAGGTTTTCGATTTTTACCTTGATTTGTGAGAATAGATCATCATTGTATTTGGAATAAAGTAAAACATTACCCCAAATTATAGGATCGTTAAGCTTCTCAGCCTGAGCAATGACTATGCTTTCCGTTTTTGTATCCAAGGGGATGTTATATTCTATCAAGAAAGGAAACCAGTCACAGAGATCAAACAGATTACCTTTCTGAAAAATGAAAGCATATCGTTGTATTGAACGGCTCAGTTTTTTGTGATAATCAGGCGTACACTTAAAGTCCAATTCACTGTTTATATACGAAATTATTGATATGATTTTGCGCGTTTGCTCATATGATGGATAGTGAGCATAAATGTATAGCGCTAAATCGAGCAAAAGCATAGCTTTCCCGATTTTCTGCTTACCGAACAAACTATAGCCTTCTTTTATCTTTCCTATATTATTTACCAATGTAGACAGCAAAAAAGAAACTATAGTTCTTCGGTCATCATCATATTTTTTTAGCAATACGGCAATTTCGTCTTTTAATCGATCTACCGGAATATAGTCTGTTTTTACAATAAACCTCTCTTCGTCAGGTAGCTTGTTATATTCAGCTTTTCTACCCTTATAAAAGAAATTGCTAATTATATCTGCTAAGTTGCGCGTTTTTTCAAGCCAGTCCTTCGGGAGACAAGGTGTGCAACCTTTGGTAAGCTTTAGTTCGTTGAGCTTCAACAGATATTGTTCTCCAACATGTCTATAAGCGGCGATTATTTTGTCGATTGTGGCTTGCTCGTTCGCAAAAATATAAATGTCATCGACGTACCTGTATATTGAATACTCGGCGTTATACACTAGACCATCATTGTGGAGAGAATAGAGAATTTCCTGATCGATATGCTCGAGAAGAATTTCAGCTATTAATCGTGAAAACTCAGGACCTACGACAATTCCATTCGATGAACGTCCGTTGATATTCTGCATTATTCTATCTATAGTTAAGAACAACTGCGGATTATGGGCATTTTTTGCATCTACAACATTGCGTTCGATAATCCATGAATAGGCATGCGTGTATATGCTATCAAAACACGATTTATAATCTATTTTTGCGTAATAGTTATAACGAAAATTCGCCATACGCCATATTCTCGAATCTGTGAATGCGTTTAGCGATTCAAAGGGTAGTACTTTGAAATACGCTCCTGTTTGCTGCAGAATATTTTTGCCAAGTTGACTGGATTGCTTCTGAAAATATTCAATAGAGCTTTGGGCTCTTTTCTTGTAGTATAAGTCTGTTTTTTTCTTATAATACCGAATAGAAAAACAATGGGAGCGCTCAAAATAATGAAGAATATCTTTTTGATAGCACTCCATGAAAAAGAAAATATTTAGTGCAGAAAGCGGTTGGAGAATACTCATTTCTCTAGTAGAATTCGTTCCTTTAAGTATATGATACTTTAATGGCTTAGTACTCCAACCGCGTTCTAAAATACTTGTAGTACCTTTTGCTTTAAAGGCTTTTATAGCTTCTATACAGCGCATCATTTTACGGTAATTCTCCTTTGCAGAGAGAAAGTCGTAAAATCTTGCATATGAAAACTGTTCAGAGAGTTCCAACGGGAGTAAGTCAGAAAGAATATAGTCTAGCTTGTTTCGTTCCAATCCATTCCAGCCCATTGACCACGTTCCCCCAATGCAGTATAATTAAATAGCAAACAGATCAGTTTGTAGTGCAGCAATGCACACACATCATCGACAGTATGCCTGAGAAATCGACATACTTGTTCAGAACATAGCTACGGCAAATGTTCCGAAACGGCAGAGGAAACTCTGCCGTTTCGTCATTAATATCCCACTTTTACTTTTATGAGATATTGCCGTACTAAATCACGATACGAGCGTCTTTTTCCATCGATTTCGTTCGCTATGCCGACCTTTTGACATAAATTAGATAAAGCACGATAGTCGTATCCTACATTCTCGACAAGAATAATTGATTTGTTAGTTTGCAAGTTTCCGAATAGATTATAACCATTCTTCTCCGAAGGTTGACTCTTTAAAAAATACGGCTTATCAATTCCGGCCCGTATAAATGCTTCATCTACCATGTTTTTCAAATATACCTCTGTATCGTGATGAAGCAATTTTGCATCAATCATGTACCTTAACTGATTATAGTTTGAGATGAACCCTTTTGTTTTCCAGATTGTTGATGAATAATGCCTACTCATATATACAGTTCGTGAAGTAAAGGCAGATATTCGATGACGCAACAACTCTAAATTCTGGAAATCAACAGAGGTAGGCGTAATATAGGATTCGATGATTTTATCAATTCTTTTGTTGTATTTATTGCGTTTTTCCTGAGTTATTCCATATTTTAGATCAACTTTATTACCACTGGCTTCGAAGGAAAACAGGTACCCAAGAAAATCTACTGTTATCGCCCCAGCGGCGTTAGTAATCGTTCTTCGGGATAGATATTTTGATTTTGCTTTGTTCAGCCGTGTTTTGCATTTTTTCTTAGTTTTAATAGCGGGATCACGGAAAACATTCTCCACAATACGATAAATAATGTTGTCTATTTCCGTTTGATCAATATGCTGATTTAGAATCAAGAGACAATCATCGACATATCGATCATAATACACAATACCGCGGGATTGAAACTCGATATGTATAGCTTTATCAAAACATTTTGCAATAATCTCTGCTATTGCGTTCGAGGTGTTTAATCCTGCGTAAGTATATTGGGTTTCGACAACAAATTTTTTAATAAGATCCTTTTCCGCACGATTGAGCAACTGCTCTGAAAGACATTTTTCAAAAACGTAAACAGTGGATACTGAATTAAAAAAATCTTTAAAATCGATTTTCACGATGGTGAAATCGGTCATTTGTATCACTGCCGGCAGGATGTCAAATAGATATCGTATTGTTTTATTGCGATTTGGATATCTAACCCTATGCGTTCTATCCAAGATTTGTTTTATACACTGACATAATATGCTTTCAGGAGCATATGGGTCTTCGTACCGTTTGACATAACGAGACTTTCCATCTTTTCGGACTACAAGGCTGCTATATTTCGAAAAGTCAAAGATATTTGCACTTAAAGCAGTTAATGCTTCAGATACGATACTGTCTATTTCAAGGGGCGATTTTTTTGTAAGGGGATCTATAGCGATTTGGTGCATCACCGCTCGTTCAATTTCCTTTCGATCTAGCACATTAACCCTCCTAACTAATATCGCCGCTTATACACTATTTATATAAATTATACCATGCGATACATCCCGTTTCAACCATACTGTATGGTTAATATAATTGGTTAGTGATCCCTGAATCAGCCAAATGCACTGCCTGATAAGGGACCGTGTCTTTGGCCCTTTTCCCAAGGTTGCACATTCGTTGCATGAAAAAAGCGCCAAAGACCGCGCTTTGTGCAAATTGAATAAAAAAAGAACCGGAAACCTTTCGGTTTCCGGCTTTTTCTGGTCGAGGTGACAGGATTTGAACCTGCGACCTTTTGGTCCCGAACCAAACGCGCTACCAAACTGCGCTACACCTCGAAAAATATGGAGCCAATGAAGGGACTCGAACCCTTGACCTGCTGATTACGAATCAGCTGCTCTACCGACTGAGCCACATTGGCATCGGGAACTTGTCCTATCCTGCGATCGCTTGAGCAGCGCCGCCTGACAGGAATAGATTATATCAGCATCCCCCCTCAATGTCAACCCCTTTTTTTACATTTTTTGATTTTCTTTTTCCACACCCCATTTGTGTATCTTTCCACTTCTCCGGTATTCCCGCCCGCTTGACAAACCCATACCGCCTCTGTACAATGAATCCGAAACACATCCGATGTCTCTAAATTAAGGAAGGAACCCGCTTATGGAACTTACGTTTTTCCATTTTCTGATTGTCTGCCCGCTGGTCGGCATCGCCGGCTTTATCGACGCCATCGCAGGCGGCGGAGGACTGATTTCCCTGCCCGCGTACCTCATCAGCGGCCTGCCCGTGCATACCAGCATCGCCACCAACAAGCTTTCCTCCTCCATGGGCACGACCGTCGCCACCGCCAAATACGCCCTCTCCGGCTATATCGACTGGCATCTGGGCGTTTTCTGCGCGGCGGCGTCGCTTCTGGGCGCCTCGCTCGGCGCGAACCTCGCCCTGCTCATCAGCGACAGCGTCTTCCGCGTGCTGATGCTGATTATCCTCCCGCTCACGGCGCTGTACGTCCTGCGAAAAAAAGAGCTCTTCTCCGGGGAAAACAGAAAAGATCTCCCCTTCCTCCATGCCGTTGCGCTTTCCAGCGCGGTCGCCTTTGCGCTGGGCATGTACGACGGCTTCTATGGTCCCGGAACCGGCACCTTCCTTATTCTGCTGCTCACGCGCTTTGCGCACATGGAACTGCATCGCGCCAACGGCATCACCAAAGTCATTAACCTCGCCAGCAATCTCGCCTCCCTGACAGTCTATCTGCTCAGCGGTCAGGTTCTGCTTCTGCTCGGTCTGTGCGCCGGCGTCTTCAGCGTGCTGGGCAATTACCTCGGCTCCCGCTGCTTCACGCAGAAGGGCGCCGCGATCGCCCGCCCCGTCATCCTGATCGTTCTCACCGTTTTCTTCATCCGCACGCTGCTTGAGTTGTGCGGCGTCCTGTAAAGCCGGATCACAGATGAAAGAGGAATTTATGGAGCATACGCCTCATTCCCCCGACAGAAAAACCCTGCGGTCTGTTCTCCTGTGGACGATCGCGTTTTCCCTGCTTGCGCATGGATACCGCTATCTGTCCCTGGGTTTCTCCGGCGACGCCATGCTGCTTTCGCAGCGCGGCGAAGCGCTGTATCAGATCTCTCTCGGTCGTTTCCTGCAGCCGGTCTATTGGATGATCCGCGGGGAAATTGCCGCCCCGCTGACCATCGGCCTGTTCGCCACGGCCTTTCTCTGCATCAGCGCATACCTGACCGTCTCCCTGCTCGGTATCCGCCGGCCTGTGCATATTGCCCTGGTCTGCGCCATCCTCACAGCGAACGAAACCATGGGCGCTTCCAACGCCGCATACCTGCCATGGACGGATGTTTACATGTTCGCCATGGCACTGGCGCTCGTTGGCGTATTCCTCTTCTTCCGCTGGAAATGGGGATTCCTTGCCGCGCCGGTGCTGTATTGCCTGTCTGTCGGGCTCTATCAGAGCTATCTGCCCGCCGCCTCCACGCTGATCATCCTCGTCCTGCTCATGCAAACGCTGCGCGGCGAGAAAGCCTGCGTCGTCTGGCGTAAAGGCCTGCTCGCCTGCCTCACGCTGCTGGCAGGTCTTCTCCTGTATGCGCTGGTTCTCAGAATCGTGCTGAGCGTTTCCGGCGCGCAGGCCTCGCAGGATTACAACGGCGTCGGCCGCGTCGGCGCGATTCAGGCGTCCGAAATCCTCCCGCTGCTGCTGAAAACCTATCTCGACCCGCTTCGCTATTTCTTCAGCCTGTCCGATACGCCGGTGATGACCTGGCACGTTTCCGCTATCCCGACGGCGCTGAACATCGCAATCTTTGCGCTCTGCATCCCGAATCTGATTGCGCTTTTCAAAAAGCTGCGCCTTTCCGGCGTGCTGACCGCGTTGTTCCTCATCGCCGTTCTTCCCCTCGGCATGAACTTCATCCAGTTCATCGCAGGCGGCATCGCCAGCGGCCTGACGATCTACGCCTATTATTTCCTCTATCTGATTCCGCTCGCGCTGCCTGCCGCGCCGCAGACCGGAGCGGGACTCAGGCGGCCTGCGCATCTCGCCGCCCGCGTATCTGTGCTGCTGCTGATGGTTCTATCATTTCTGAACATCCGAAATGCCAACCTGATGTCCTTCAAGCGCGACCTGGAGGCCTCCGCGACGATTTCCGTCATGACCCGCATCCTCGACCGCGCCGAGCAGACCGAGGGCTATATTCCGGGCGAAACGCCGGTCGTGCTGCTCGGTTTCCTGCCCAGCTCCATGGTCGCGATGGAACGCTCCGGCTTTGAGGAGATCTCCCACGTGCAGGGCATGCGTTATACCTATGCCGCCGCATACGAAACCAGCACCTACTGGTATCTGCAGATGGCGCTGGGCGAGCCGATCAACCTCGTCAGCCACGAGGAGCGGCAGCGGCTTTCCCAAAGCGAGGCCGCCAAATCGCTTCCTCTTTTCCCCGATGAAGGCTGCTGCCGGATGATCGACGGCCGCCTGTACATCCGCATCAGCTAAGGAGGGCATCTGATGAAAACCATCCTTCGCGCTGTTTCAGGCGACTGCCGCAGCTTTGCGCGTTCCCGTCCCAGCCATACGGCGCTGATCCGCGCAGCGGCTTCCGCGCTTTTCTTCCTCTTCTGCGCGCATGCGTTCTGCTTTTTTAACCTGACCTATTCCGGCGACGCCGTGATCCTCAGCGCCGCAAAAAACAGCCAGGAACAGCTGCTGAGCGGCCAGTTTCTTCTTCCGCTCTATTTCCGTCTGCGCGGCGCTGTCGCCTCGCCGATGTGGATCGGCCTGCTCAGCGCGCTGTATCTCGCGCTGACCGCATGCGTCCTTCTCTGGCTTCTGCGCATCACGCAGCCTTTGCTGTGCATCGCGCTTTGCGGCCTTCTGGTCGTGAATCCTGCCGCGGTTTCTGTCTGCGCCGGCTCGCTCCATGCTGCGGATGCGCCCTTCCTCGGGCTGCTTCTGGCCGCCTGCGGCGCGCTGATCAGCATGCGCAGCCGTCTGGGCTTCATCCCCGGCACGTGTCTGTTTGCCGCCTCCTCCGCCATGGATTCCAGCGGCATTTCCTGCGGCGCTGCGCTGGTCGCCGCCTCCCTGCTCTGTGATCTGGTCTCCGAGCCCAGTGATGCGTCGCTCCTCCGCCGCGCCGCCAAGGGCGCTGCGGCCATCGCCGCAGGCTATGCGATGCATGCGTTTGCCAGCCTTCTGCTTCCCGCTCTGCTTGGCAAAGCGCCCCAGGCGTCGCTTTGTCTGCCGGAGGGCGGAATCCTCAGCACCTGGCTGGCGCCGTTCCGCATGCTCTTCGCGCCCCTGACAGCCTATCCTCACGTCAATGTCGCCCTTCGCGCCGTTCTGCTTTCTCTGGCCCTGATGGCGCTTGCGCTGGCCCTCGTCCGCGCCGGACAACGCCGTGCGCTGGCGGCGGCATTCGGGGCGCTTGTCCTGCCGCTGTGCGCCAATCTCCCGCGCTTTGCCGCCGGAGCCGCCGGCCAGACAAGCCTTTCTTTCGTCATGCTCGACATCGCAGTACTCGCCATTCTCAGTGCCTTCTGCTCCGGCATAGACCCCAAATATGCAAAGCGTCTCCGGCGTTTTATCGCCTGTGCCGCCGGCGTGCTGATTCTCGGCGGCGTCGTCTTCTCCAATCAGGTTTATCTCAAAAAGAATCTGGAATTCCATTCGACGCTCTCGGTCATGACCCGCGTCATCGACCGCGCCGAGCAGACCGAGGGCTATACGCCCGGCTACACCGGCGTCGCGATCCTCGGCAATCTGGACGATTCCGCGCTTTCTGCGCAGCGTCCCGGCTTCGAGCATCTGAGCTCGCTCAAAGCCGCCGAAGGCAACTACGCCTCCGGGGAGAACAACCTCTGGTATGTCTGGCAGATTCTGGGGTATCCGTTCAACTTTGTCGGCGAATACGAAAGGGAGCAGATCGCAGCCCTCCCGCAGGCCGGAGAAATGCCCGCCTTTCCGCAGGAAGGTTCCTGCCGGATGATCGGGGATACGCTCGTCATCAAGCTCTCGGATTTCTGATCCGCATGCGTGGGATTTCAAAAACGGCCTCCCTCCCCTTGGGGAAAGAGGCCGTTTTCATATGCCCAAAGGCAGCGATCCCGGTGCAGGATTCGCCGCCTTTCCCTGTATTTGTGCGTCGACAAAATGCCGCAGGCTTGCTATAATGCCTGTATCGTGACTCTGCACATCCCGCAGCACTACCCGCTCAAGGAGGTCATATGCCCGCATCTTATGTTCATCAGTGCGCTGCAGCCGATATCTGCCAGGCGCTTTCCCTTTTTGAAGAGCCCCGGCTGCGCTATGCCGTGCTGGCCGGCAGCGAGGGGCCGGATCCGCTTTTCTTTTCCGTCCTCTCGCCCAACGTTCCCAAGCTGGGCTCCATCCTGCATACGCGCAAGACAGACGATTTTCTTCTCGCCCTTGCGGACGCCTGCCGCGGCAGCGCGCTCACCCGCGCATACTGCTGCGGTTTCTTCTCCCATTATGGAACGGACACTACGTTCCATCCCTTTGTCTATGCCCATTCGCTGACCGCAGACGGCTATTCCTCCACGGCGCATTGCACGCTCGAGCATCAGCTTGAAACCCTCCATTACCGCCGCAGAGGCAATCCGCACGGCCTGCCCATTCAAATGGAAGGCTTTACCCGGCTCTCCTCCGCGGATAAGGACGAAATCGCCCGCGCGCTTCACAGCGCCATCCTGCGCGTCTTCCCGGGAGACTGCGTCAGCCTTGCGCGCATCCGCGCGAGCTTCGACGACGCCGTTCGCCTGTGCGCGCTGCTGCGTTCGGAAAGCGGCGCGAAGTTCCGCATGCTAGGCGCGCTGCTGCATCCTTTCCGCCTCGATGCGCCGCTGCACGCGCACATGATGCCCGCAGAGCCGCCGAAAAAGGACATCATGAACGACGGCCACCACATCTGGTCGTCCATCTGGACGCCGGATATTCCGCGCAGCGACAGCTTTTCCGACCTGTACGAGGCCGCCGTTTCACGCGGCGCGGCGCTTATGCGCGCGGCCAACAACTATATGCTCTCAAACGGCTCTTACGCCTCCCTGCGCGCGCTGCACGGCGGGCTGAGCTATGATTCCGGTTTGCCCTGGCAGACGACCTGCAAGCCCTCTCAGGCGCCCGGTATCAGGGCCGGCTCAGCATAAACCTGTCGCGGATGCGCAGAAGCGAATGGATCATGCCCGGCAGTTCGACCGTCTCGCCCGCGACAGCCGGAATAACCTCGATGACCTCTTCGCCGCGCTTTACCCGGATTTCACCCAGCACATCGCCCTTGCGTACAGGCGCATCGACGCGTTCATAAAGCGCAGCCTCGAGCGAGAATTTCCCCTGATCGCCTTTTTTGATCAGCAGCTCGCTCGTGCCGCCGCTGACTGCGCAGACCGTGTCGCTTCCGCCCAACCGTACGGGAACATCCATCTCAAGCCTGTCGCCTGTGCGGATGGGAGAAAAAAGCTGATATCCCGCAAAACCATATTCCAGCATCGCGCGCGCCTCATCAAAGCGCGTCTGGCCCGCATCTGCGCCGAGTACAACGGCGATCAGACGCAGGCCGTTTTTTTTCGCCGTTGCGCTGATGCAGTATCTGGCCTCGTTGGTCGATCCTGTCTTATAGCCGTCGCATCCGTCGTAAAAGCGGATGAGGCGGTTCGTATTGGTCATCTGTGTCACCCGTCCTCCGCTGTGCCTGAATTCCTCAAGCCAGATGTTTGAGTACTCGTAATACAGCGGATGGGCGTCCAGCTGCGCGCTGAGCATCGCAACATTCCTTGCCGTAGTATAATGCCCCTGCGCGGGAAGGCCGGTGCAGTTCACGTAATGCGTATCCTCCAGCCCAAGCTGTGCCGCGCGCTCGTTCATCCTGCGCACGAAAACCTCTTCTGAACCATCTATATACTCCGCCAGCGCGACGGCAGAATCGTTTGCGCTGGCGACAATCACGCTTTTAAGCAGTTCGCAGAGCTTATAGCTTTTGTTCGCATCCAGAAACACCTGACTGCCGCCCATGCCCGAGGCGCGCGCGGAGACGGGCACGCTGTCCTGAAGTCCTACTCTCCCTTCCTCGACAGCCTCCAGCACAAGCAGAATCGTCATAACCTTCGTCACGCTGGCAACCGGTCTGCGCTCGTCCGCGTTTTTTTCGAAGATGACGCTGCCCGTCGATGGTTCCGTCAGAATCACGCTCGGGCTCGTCAGCGAAATCGGCACGCCTGTTTCCATCGGCCCCCTGCGTTCCTGCGCGGCCGCCTGTCCGCAGGCCAAGCAAAAGCAGCATGCCAGCACGGCCAGAATCCATTTTTTCATCGCTTTCCCCTCCTATTGCGCCATCATCTGCTCGATTTCCACATCGTTCAGCCCCGGCTGAAGCGCCAGATTGATCCCCTGCGCGACAATCCCCGCCATGCGCCCAACGAGCGCATCGACCTCTCTGGGCGTCACGATCAGATCGCCAAGGCGTTCGGACACCACGCGCTCGATGCATGCCGCAAGCTTTTCTTCATCCGCTTCGGATGCGCCGCTGTCCCGGCTGAAATACGACATCGCATCCCGCGCGATCGTCGAAGCATAGACGACCATCGGCACGCCGACCGCAATCACGGGAACGCCGAGTGTTTCTTTTGTCAGCGCCTTTCTGTGGTTGCCTACGCCCGATCCCGGCGTGATGCCCGAATCGGCAATCTGGATCGTCGAGCAGATGCGCATGCTCGACCGCGCGGCGAGCGCGTCCACCACGATGACGGCCTCCGGCTTCACATGCTCCACCACACCGCGCAGCACCTCCGCCGTCTCGATGCCCGTCACGCCCAGCACCCCCGGCGCCGCCGCGCATACGCTGCGCATGCGCTTGGCCAGTTCATCCGGCAGGCATGCGCCCATGTGCCGCGTCACCAGCACATTTTCCGCCGTTCTCGGCCCCAGCGCATCCGGCGTCACATGCCGGTTTCCAAGGCCTGTTACCAGAACCGTCCGCGCCCCGGCCGGCAGCATATCCCGGATTTCCGCGGCCAGCGCCCGGCTGAGCGCCCGGCGCGTATCCAGATCGAGGGTCATCGCCTGCGGGCAGCTGAGCGTGACATAGGTTCCCATCGGCCGCATCAGCGCGCGGCTCGTCTGTTCATCCCGGATTGTGACGACTGTACGCTCGATTTCCTGCGTCAGCCGCCTGCTTTCCCCTTGCGGGGCGCTCGCCTCCATCGCCAGATCCGTCCATCCTGATCTCATACGTTCCTCCTTATCCGCCCCATGGCTCACGCTCTTTTCCGTTTGTATTCTGCTCCGCATTGTGGTAAAGTATAAGCAGCTTATGCGGCATTCTGCCGCCTGAAAGGGGACTTTGCCATGCCTGCCGTTACCGGCATGATCCGCACGATGGCCGCTGTGCCGCGCGTACATCTGGCTCACCCGGAAAAAAACGCCGAAGAAATCGCCGCCCTGCTCGATATCGCCGATGAAAAGGGCGCCGGTCTTTGCGTCTTCCCGCAGCTCTGCCTGACGGGCTCAGCCTGCGGCGATCTTTTCTATCAGCCCACGCTGATTCGCGCCGCCGCAAAAGCGCTGGCCGATCTTGCCCTGCGCGATACAAAGACGGTCTTTGTCGTCGGCCTTCCGCTGGAAATCGGCGGCAGGCTGTATGCCTGCAGCGCAGTCGTCAGCAAGCATCAGATCGTGATCGTACCCAAGACCCGCCTCTGCGCCGACGGCGGAATCGACGAGAGCCGCTGGTTTGCTCCCGGCGCCAGCGCCTGCGGCGCTGTAAGGCTTCCCGGCATTCCGCAGGAAAACGTGCGCGTCTGTGCGGATGCCGTAATCGACTGCGGCAGCTTCACGCTCGGCGTCGCGCCCGGCTGCGATCTTTTCTCGCCCCTGCCGCTCTCCGGTTCGCTGTCTCTTGGCGGCGCATCGATCATCGCGATGCCCGCATTCGCCAGCGAAACCGCGCAAAGCCATGCCGCGCGCCTTGCGCAGCTCGCTGCCCTGAGCGCCGGCTGCCTGTGCGCCTGCGTATATGCCGGGGCGGGATACGGCGAATCGACCACAGACGCGGTCTTCTCCGGCTTCTCCGGTATATTTGAGGACGGCGTCATGCTCGCCGGCGGAGACCGGTTTGCTCGTCATTCCTCCTATACCCTTGCCGACGTCGACACGGAGCGCATTGCCTACAGGCGCTGCAGCCATGCCGCCTTCCGCACCAGCAGTCATGCCCATCAGCTCTGCGCGCTCCCCGCTGAGGAAGCGCCCGTCTGCCTGCCGCTGCTCCGTCCGCTCGCTCAGCTTCCCTTCGTGCCCGAAGGAGAAGCCGGGGACTGCGCCTTGCTCGACGCTCTGAATATCCAGGCGCAGGGCCTCATCCGCCGTATGGAGCAGATCCGCACCCGCAAGCTCGTCGTCGGTGTGTCCGGCGGTCTCGATTCGACGCTGGCGCTCCTCGCCGCTGCCTATGCGTATGCGCTTGCCGGCTGGGATAAGACCGGAATCGTCGGCATTACCATGCCGGGCTTCGGCACAGGTACGCGCACCAGAAGCAACGCCGACAAGCTCATGGAGGCCATCGGCTGCACACGGCTGACCATCCCGATTGGTTCCGCCGTTTCGCAGCATTTTGCCGATATCGGCCAGAATCCGGACGTGCAGGACATCTGCTACGAGAACAGCCAAGCGCGCGAGCGCACGCAGATCGTCATGGACTATGCCAACAAAATCGGCGCGCTGGCGCTGGGCACCGGCGATCTGAGCGAACTGGCGCTGGGCTGGTGCACCTATAACGGCGATCACATGAGCATGTACAACCTCAACGGCTCCGTCCCCAAGACGCTCATGCGCCGGATGGTCGCCTGTGCCGCTCAGCTTCTCGGTCAGGACGTCGTGCCGATCGTGCAGGATATCGTCGATACCCCGATCTCCCCGGAGCTTCTTCCGGGCAGGAACGGCGAAATCGCGCAGAAAACCGAGGACACCCTCGGCGCATACGAGCTGCATGATTTCTTCCTCTATCACATGATGGATGCGGGCGCGGGCCCGCGCAAGCTCTTTGCGCTCGCCTGCCAGGCCTTCGACGGCGTTTTCGCCCGCGAAGCCATTCTCTCCGCCCTGCGCATCTTCGTGCGCCGGTTCTTTACCCAGCAATTCAAGCGTTCCGCCCTGCCGGACGGACCGAAGGTGACCTTTGTCAGCCTTTCTCCCCGCGGCAGCTGGCAGATGCCCTCCGACGTGCAGATGCAGCTTTGGCTTGACGAGGCAAACAGCATCGAAGTCTGAGCCTTCCATACGGGATCCTTCACGATTTGAAGGATCCCGTTTCTTTAACTTTACAAATTTTCTTTGTTATTATAAAATGACGGTGTACCGCTGCATGACATGACCGCCGACCAATCCCGTGGAGGATCCGCATGAACAAACAGGCTGCCTTCTTTTCCCGTTTTCTTCTCCCGCTGCTTATGCTGTTTTTCCTTTTGTCCGCTCCTTTTGCGCAGGCGCAGGAGGATACGACCATCATCGTCGCCAGCGATCTTCACTATATCTCCCCGAAGCTGACCGATCACGGCGCGTACTTCACGCGCATGATCGCCGCAGGTGACGGCAAAATCGTGCAGTACTGCGAGGAAATCGTCGAGGCGCTGATCAGCGAGGTCATCGCTGCAAAGCCGGACTGCCTGATTCTCCCCGGCGACGTCACATTCAACGGCGCCAGGCAAAGCCACGAGGATCTTGCGCAGAAGCTGATGCGCGTGCGCGAAGCCGGGATTCCCGTGTACGTCCTTCCGGGCAATCACGACATGAACAACTACAACGCTGCGTCCTTCTCCGGCGATTCCTTCACGCGGCTTGGCGGCATATCGCCCGAGGAGTTTGCCTCGATCTACGCGCAGCTCGGCTTTTCCGACGCGCTCTCCCGCGATCCCGCGTCGCTGAGCTATATCGCCGAGCCCGTCTGCGGCCTGCGCATCCTGATGCTGGACGTCAATTATCCCTGGGACAGCAACGCCGTCAGCGAACAGACTTTCCTCTGGCTGGAGGAGCAGCTTGCCGACGCCAGAGCGGCCGGCGCAAAGGTCATTTCCGTCACCCATCAGAACATCTACGCGCACAATTCTCTCCTGTCCTACGGCTATGTGATCCGCAATGCCGAGCTCCTGCGCGCGCTGTATGATCAGTACGGCGTCAGGCTCAATCTGAGCGGTCATATGCATATGCAGCACATCATCGAGGGCAGCTCCGGGCTTTGCGAAATCGCCTCTTCCTCGCTGCTCGTCTCTCCCTGCCAGTATGGCGTCATCCGCCTGTCGGGCAATCGGGGTACATATCATACGCAGAAGACGGACGTCGCCGCATGGGCGCGCGCCAAAGGAATCGAAGACGACGCGCTGCTGCGCTTCCCGGAATACGCCGACGCCTTCTTCCGGGCCACTTCAATCGGCCAGTCCGAAGAGATGCTCTCCGGCGCGGAAAACACCGAAGAGATGATTCAGTTCCTTTGCGATGTGAACGCGGCGTACTTTGCCGGCAGGCCCGATCTCATCGAAGATCGTCCCGATATGCTGCGCGCCTGGGCACAGACCGGCACATTCTTTGGCGAATACCTGATCAGCATCCTGCGCGAGAAGATCCGCAGCCATACCATGCTCGATTTTGAGCTGTAATCAAAAAAGAGCACGGCACGCAAAAAGCCCCTGCGCCAAAGCGCAGGGGCTTGTTTCATCGATTAATAGCGGGGAGCGCGGCGGGAAGCGTAGCACTCGCTGCAATAGATCGGTCGGTCGTTCTTCGGGATGAAAGGCACGCGGGTCGGAGCGCCACACTGCGCGCAGGTGGTCTCGTACATTTCGCGCTGCTGAGCCTCACCGGTGGCCGGGCGGCTGTTCTTGCGGGCGATGCGGCAGGCCTTGCAGCGGGTCGGCTCGTTCTGGAAGCCCTTCTCCGCGTAGAACTCCTGCTCACCAGCGGTGAACACAAATTCCTGGCCACAGTCTCTGCAGGTCAAAGTCTTGTCCTGATACATGGGATTTTCCCCTCCGAAATAAAAAAAAATAGAAAACGGTATGATTAAATCGGCTGACCTGGTCTTTGACCCCACACTCGCCGCCCGGAGCGTTCGCTCATACGCATTCAGCGCCCCACTACTGACCCTCTCAGGATATTTCCTGGACGGACTTACATCTAAGCCGCACCATGCTCCCCGGCGCTTTGGCCGGATTACGTGGATCGTTTTGCCTGCGACTGGCATCGACTTTCAACCACAGACCCGATGTCATCATCCTGCATCATTATAAAGGCAAAATCAAGAAATTGCAAGCGCTTTTCTAAACTTTTTCACAAAATGGCGTGGTTTTTGTCGGCTTTTCTGTGTCATTTCCTCCGAATACGCAGCAAAAACGGCACGTCTTTGTCCGCCTGTGCACCGCTTGAGCGCGCCGCCGCGAACACGCCGACGCTCGCCGCGCCGGCCGCATAAAGCGCCCTCGCCGCCTCTGCCACGGTCGATCCGGTGGTATAGACGTCGTCAATCAGCAGCACGCGGCGGCCCCGCACGACGCTGTCCGCCTTCATACATCCCACCAGGTTTTTCCTTCTCTGCTCAAGCGTAAGGCCCGTCTGCGGCGCGCGCCTTTCAACGCGCCGCAGCGCCTCGCACATCTCCATGCCCAGCGTATTCGAAAGATGGCCGGCAAGCAGCGTCGCCTGATTGAAGCCCCTGACGCGCCGCCGCGTCCTGTCCGTCGGCACGGGAACGAGGATCTCTTCTTCCTCCGCATGGAGATAGGCCATCGGGCGCGCCAGAATCTCCGCCGCTTCGCGGACGGATTCATACTTCAGCCTGTGCACCAGGCGGCGCACAGGCCCTTCGTATGGATATGCCGCACAGACGAACGCGATGCCTTCCGGCAGATCCTCCCGGCTGTGCGCCGCATCCCATGCAGCCTGCCGGACATTCAGTTCCTCCAGCGCCTCCGCGCAGGCTGGGCATACGCCGCCCTCCGCATCCTCGTCCAGCGCGCGATCGCAGCAAAGGCATACGACCTCCCGCGGAAAGAGCAGATCATCCGCAAACCTCATGACCGATGCAAGCAGCTTTTTCATGTTCTTATCCCTCTACGCTTACAGGCTCATCATCTGCGTCATCCTGAAGCAGAGCGCGCTGTATCGCCTGCGCGTGTCCGCGTTCATGATCATCTGGTCGATCGCCGCCTCCCGGCCGACGATCATGACCATCCGCCGCGCGCGCGTGACCGCTGTATACAGCAGGTTTCTGGTCAGCAGCATGGGCGGGCCGCCGACAGCCGGCATCACCACCACCGGGAATTCGCTTCCCTGACTCTTATGCACGGAGATACAATATGCCAGTTCGAGGTCGTCGATGTCCCCGCCCTCATAGGTCGCAATGCGTTCATCGTCAAACTGCACGATGACCGTCCGCTCCTGCGTGTCGATCTCCGTGACAAATCCGATATCGCCGTTGAAGACGCCCTGACCCTCTTCCCAGGCAAAGACGCCCTCCTTTTTCCATTTGAGCTGGTAGTTGTTGCGCGTCTGCATAACCTTGTCGCCCTCGCGGAAGGTCATATCCCCGCGCACGCGCTCGCTCTTATGCGGCGCAGCCGGATTGAATTCCGCCTGCAGGAGCTGATTGAGCATCCATACGCCGCATTCGCCCTTCTTGGTCGGCGAAAGCACCTGCATCTGCCGCACGGGATCGAGCCCGAGGAACTGCGGAAGCCGCGTCGCGCAGAGGCTGACAATCTTCTTCGCCGCGTCCGTCGGCGATGCTGCGCGCTCAAAGAAGAAATCGCTCCCCTTTGCGTTCAGCCTCGGCGCTTCGCCGCGGTTGATCCTGTGCGCATTATAGACGATCATGCTCTTTTCGTCCTGGCGGAAGATTTCCGTCAGCATGACCGAGGGAATCACGCGGCTGTCGAGAATATCGCGCAGGACGTTGCCCGCACCGACGCTGGGCAGCTGGTCTGCATCGCCGACCATGATCAGCCTCGTTCCCGGCACCAGCGCGCGCAGGACGCTGCGCATCAGAAAGATATCCACCATCGACATTTCGTCGATGATCAGCGTATCCATCTCCAGCGGGTTGTCCTGCCCGCGGGCAAAGTCGCCCTCCTCGCCCCCGTATTCGAGCAGGCGGTGCAGCGTTTTGGCTTCCATGCCGCAGGCCTCGCTCATGCGCTTGGCCGCGCGCCCCGTCGGCGCGGCGAGCGCGACCTCTCCGCCGACGCTCAGCAGCTTGATGATGCATTTGATGATCGTCGTCTTGCCCGTGCCCGGGCCGCCGGTGATGACCGTCATGCCGCTTTTGACCGCCGTCTCGATCGCCTGCCGCTGCTGCGGATGGAACGTAACGCCCTCCATCCGCTCCAGCTCGTCGATCTGCGCGCCGAGATCCGTCGCCATGGTGCTCGGCATCGCGTCGATCATTTCGCGCAGCCGTCTGGCGACCTCGTTTTCCGCGCGGTAGGTCAGCGGAAGATACACCGCGACCACCTGCTCCCCGTCCTCGCCCGGCAGCACCTGCGCCGTCAGCGCATGCGAGAGGATCAGGCTGTCGATCGTATGCTCGATCATCTCCTCCCCGCAGCCCAGCAGCCGCTGTGCATGCGCAGAAAGGATTTCTCTGGGAAGGTAGCAATGCCCCGCGCCGTTGGTCGCCTCCATCAGCGTATGCTTGATGCCCGCGCTCAGCCGGTATTCGCTGTCCGGCTCGATGCCAAGCGACGCAGCGATCTTATCCGCCGTCTTGAAACCGACGCCTTCGACGTCCTCCACCAGCCTGTATGGATTCTGGCGGATGACCTGCTTGACATTCTCTCCGTATTGCTTGAAGATCTTCACGGCCAGCGACGGCGTCACGCCGTAGCTCTGCAGGAAAACCATCGCCTCCCTCTGCTGCGCCTGCTCGGCGTAGCTTTCCATGATCATCTTCGCGCGCTTGGGGCCGATGCCCGGCACATCCTGCAGCTTTTCCGGCGTGCTGTAAAGCACATCCAGCGTTTCCTCGCCGAAGGCCTTGATCAGCAGCTTCGCCGTCGCCGGGCCGACGCCGCGGATCATGCCGCTGGACAGGTATTTCTCAATGCCCGAAAGCGTCGTCGGCTTTTCAATCTCGCAGCCCTGTACCTTGATCTGCCGCCCGTAAATCGGATGCTCCACCCATTCGCCCGTAATGCGGAGCTTTTCGCCCGCTGCGATGGGCGGCATGATGCCCACAGCAGATACGCGCGTCTTGCCGGATTTGACGACCAGCACCGTATAACCGTTTTCGTCGTTGCGGAATACCGTTTCATCCGCAAAGACCTCGATCTCTTCCATGCAGGCACCTCCTTTGCTGTCATCTGTATGCCGAAAACATGCGCGCTGGGGTTATGCCCTGTTGCGGACCGGGCCGCGCAGCATATCGCCCTTCTCCAGCTTGCTGCCGCAGGGAATCCGCACAAGCGTATTGGGCACGTTCACAACACCCACGCGCTCACCTGTCGCGTCGATGACAATCTCTTCGATGGTCAGCTTTTCGCTGCCCTGCGGCGTAACGGTTTCCAACTCGTCGCCGACGAAGAATCTGTTCTTCATCTCCACCAGCGCCTCTCCGCCGGATACGTCCGCGACATAGCCCATGTACTCCGCTTCCTGCTGCGTGCCCGCCGCCTCTCCGCAGACCTCAGGCTGTCCGAAATAAAAGCCCGTATCGTATACGCGATGGCTGATCTTGCTAAGCTCCGCCCGAAGCTGCGCATGCAGCGCTTCATTGGCGCGGTAGGCCTCCGGGTTTTGCTTATAGGCGTCCATCGCGCGTCTGTATGCGCCGACAACCGTGCCGATGTACAGCTCGTTTTTCATCCTGCCTTCGATCTTGAAGCAGCACACGCCGCTTTCCATGAGCCTGGGCATGTGATCGATCATGCACATATCCCGGCTGGAAAGGATCGCCGTCCCCCGGCCGTCCTCCTCGATGGGCATCGCTTCCTCCGGCCGGCTGCGCTCATGCAGGGTATACGTCCAGCGGCATGGCTGGCTGCAGGCGCCGCGGTTGGCGCTGCGTCCGTTGAGGAAGGACGAAAGCATGCACCTGCCGGAATGAGACATGCAGATTGCGCCGTGAATAAACGATTCCAGCTCGATCTCGCCGTCCAGCTCGCGCGCCATCGCTTCGATCTGTTCGAAGGTCATCTCCCGCGCCAGCACGACGCGCTTCGCGCCCAGCGCACGATAGACCCTGGCGGTCTCGCTGTTGGTCGCGTTTGCCTGTGTGCTCACATGGATATCGAGCCCGGGCGCTTCGCGGTGAATCCGGGCGATCGCGCCGAGGTCGGAAACGATTGCCGCATCCACGCCGATTTCTCTGGCCGCCTGCGCAGCGCGCACCATGCCCGGAAGATCGCCGTCGAAAGCGAAAATATTGAGCGTAAGGTTGACCTTCGCGCCCTTTGCATGCGCGAGGGCAACCGCCTGCGCGAGCTGATCCTCGTCGAAATTATTCGCCTGCGCCCGCAGTCCGTATTGCTTCGCCCCACAATAAACGGCGTCTGCGCCGAAGCGCAGCGCCGTCTCAAGGGGCCTCATGCTGCCCGCAGGCGCGAGCAGCGTCGGCATATTCTTCATTGCTGTTTCCTTTTCCAATGGATATCTGGTCTTCCAGGTCTCCGCCTGTTATGGTGTCAGGCCGCGGCTCCTGTCGTATTCCTCCCACAGCGGCCGATACATCGCAACCGCCGCTTCATGCTCCTTGAGCGTTCTGGAGAAATGCAGCGAACCGGAGTCCGGATCCGTCGAGCAGAAGTACAGATACTTCTGCGCAAGGAACTGTTCATCCGGATACAGCGCGGCGACCACCGCGTCCATCGACGGATTGCAGATCGGGCCGACGGGCAGGCCCTTGTGCCGGTAGGTGTTGTATGGGGAATCCACGTCAAGATCGCTGTCCGTCAGGTACATCTTCTCCGAGCCGGATACATACTTGACCGTCACGTCCGAGCCGAGGGTCATGTCCTTCTTCAGGCGGTTATGGAAAACCGCGCTGACCTTGGCAAAGTCCGCCGTCTTGGCTTCCTTCTCGATCATCGAAGCGAGGGCAAATACCTCGTCCATCGTCATGCCCAGCTCCTGTGCGCGCTCGTCATAGCTGAGCGAATACGCCGCCTCGGTCTGGGAAAGCAGGCGTTTGATAATCGTATCCGCGCTCGAGCTGGTATAGATCTCATAGGTATTGGGCGAAAGATATCCTTCCAGCGCATACAGCCGGTCGTCCACATCCGGGGTCTTCATCATCTCCTCGATGAAGTAATACCCGCTGTAGCTTTCGCCTGAACGGCAAAGCGCGAGGAATTCATCCGTATCGTCCAGAATATCCTGCGCGGCCAGATATGCCGCCACATCCTCGACCGTCCAGCCGGGGATGATCGTGATCTTCGCCGTCAGCGGCTTTCCGTCGCCGGAAATCAGCTGATCGAGGATTTCAGTCGCAGACATCGAACGGCTGAGTTCGTAATCTCCGCTCTGAATCTTCTGGCCCATGCCCATAAAATCGGCCATGTACTTGAACACCGTATGGTTATGGATCAAGCCCGCCTCTTCCAGCTTTTTGGAGACAGACGAGAGCGAACTGCCGGAAGCGACCTCAAATTCCACCAAACCCGTATCCTTCGTATCGACCGGCGCAAAGAACATGGAATCAATCTGCTGCCATCCGGTATACACCAGACCGCAGACGATCACAAACGACGCAGCAAAGACCATCACAGGCCGAAGCAGCCGCCAGAGCCAGTCATACCAGAAGAAGCCGTAGCGGCGGCGCTCATGAAGCTCATGCTCCGTGAGCGTTCTGCCGCTGCGCTTTTTTTTCTTCGCCAAATTTCCGTTCCTCCGTTATCCGCGCTCCGGCAGATCAAACGAAACGCCGGCCGCTTCCGTCAGGATTTTGAATACATCCGCAAGCGTCTTCTGCATCTGCATTTCCGCCATCAGATACGCCTGCACGTCGCTGTTCATATACAGGAGCGACGCCAGCTGCTGGAATCGCTGCATATCCTCGCTGGGCATTTCGCCCGCCGCGCCGACCATGCTCATCTGAAGCTGAATCTGGAGGCGCTTGTATTCGTCCAGCAGGACGCGGTTGGTGTTGTCGCTGTAGGCGCGCTCGCGGAGCTCGCGCAGACGGACGCATTCGTCGCTCATGCGGATTTCCGAGGCGAGGCGATGCGCGGTATCATAGATGTTCATGCTGATAAAAACCTTCTTTAAACTGGATTTTTACGCTGTTCCCGTCTCCGCATCTGCGGCCAAGCCGCATGCAGACGGCTGCCGGGATCAGGTTTCCATGATGATCGGCAGGATCATCGGATTGCGCTTGATCATGTTGAACAGATAAGCGTGCATCTCGTCCTTGATGCCGTTTTTGATGCTCGTCCAGTCGCTCTGCTCAATACGCTCATACCGCGCGAGCACGCCCATAGCGACATTGCGCGCGCCGGAGATGAGCTCCTCGTTCTCGCGCACATAGACAAAGCCTCTGGAAATCAGCTCCGGACCGGAGACGAGCTGACCGGTTTCCCGGCTCACGCCGACGACCACGATGATCAGACCGTCCTGAGAAAGATGCTTGCGGTCGCGCAGAACGACATTGCCTACATCGCCTACGCCGAGACCGTCGACCATCACCGAGCCAGTCGGGATCGGGCCCGTGATGCTCGCCTCATCCTCGGAAAGCTCGAGCGCCTGGCCCAGCTCAAGGATGATCGCATTGTCCTCCGGCATGCCCATCGCCACGGCAATCTGCGCGTGGCGCTGGAGCATGCGGTATTCGCCGTGAACGGGAATGAAGTACTTCGGCCTGACCAGCGCCTGAATGAGCTTGAGCTCCTCCTGGCAGGCATGACCAGATACGTGCACATCGGCAATCCTGTTGTAGATGACATTCGCGCCGCAGCGATAGAGCTGGTCGAGAATCCGGGCGACCATGATTTCGTTGCCCGGGATCGGCGTCGCGGAAACGATGACCGTATCGCCCGCGCGGATCTGCAGCTTGCGGTGCTCGCTGTTGGCCATGCGCGTCAGGCCGCTCATCGGCTCGCCCTGGCTGCCCGTCGTCAGCACGACGATCTCATCGTCGTTGTAGCAGTCCAGATCGCTCACATCCACGAGCACCTCTGCCGGAATCTTGAGCTCGCCGATCTCCATCGCCAGCTTGGTGACGTTTACCATGCTGCGGCCGACAAAGCAGATCCTGCGTTTGAACTCCACACACAGATCGACCACCTGCTGAATACGATGCAGATTCGAGGCAAACATCGCGATGATGATGCGCTGCTTGGCGTCCTTGAAAAGCCCATGGAACGACTCGGCTATCTTCTTTTCGCTCATCGTATAGCCGGGGCGCTCGACGTTGGTGGAATCCGCCAGCAGGGCAAGCACGCCTCGATTGCCCCATGCAGCCAGCGTACCCAGGTCCGTCACTTCGCCGTCGATGGGCGTATAGTCGATCTTGAAATCGCCCGTGACAATGACGGTGCCCGCCGGGCAGGTGATCGCCATCGCCACCGCGCCCGCGATGGAATGGCTCACCTTGATAAACTGCACAGAGAACGCGCCGATCTGCACGGTGTCTCTGGGTTTGATCACGTTGAGATGGATACCGGAAATATGATGCTCCGTCAGCTTCCCGTGTATGAGCGCGCAGGTCAGCTTCGTGCCATAAACCGGCGCGGGTACACGCGGAAATACATACGGCACAGCGCCGATATGATCTTCATGACCATGGGTAAACAGATACGCACGAACACGCTCGCGGTTGTTCGTCAGATAGGCAATGTCGGGAATCACCAGATCAATGCCCAGCATATCCTGCCGGGGAAAAATCGAACCGCAGTCCACCACGACAACGTCATCTTCGTACTCGAACGCCGTCATGTTCTTGCCGATTTCACCGATTCCGCCCAGCGGGATGATTCTCAGCTTCGCCATGCCTTTCTGCCCTCCTCTCCTTATTTGTTCGGTTCGTATTTTGCTTCTCTATCACAAAGACATCTGCACTGTGTGCCAGATGCTCTGAAAAAACACATCAAACATGCGCGTAATCCACGCATTGTAATCAAATAAATTATAGCACATTCCACAGGCTTTTCAAAGAAAAACCTGCGCGCCGCATCGAAGTTTTTTCCAGAATGTTCGTTCTTCTTTTTTCCTTGCAGCATAAGAAAAAAGCATCCGGATTTCAACCCCGGATGCTTTCTTTATCATATTGATTATGTCAGATTACAGATGGCGGCTGAGCATGGAGGCGACGTCCGCTTTTCCGCGCGCGCCGACCGCCTGCTCGACGACCCTGCCGCCCTTGAAGACGACCAGCGTCGGAATGCTCATCACGCCGAAGCGCTGCGCGAGCGCCGGCTCTTCATCGACGTCCACCTTGCCCACGACTGCCCTGCCCTCGAATTCCGACGCAACCTGCTCGATCACCGGCGCGATCATGCGGCACGGACCGCACCACGTCGCCCAGAAATCCACCAGCACCGGCGTCTCGCCCGCAATGGCCTCGTCAAACGTTTTGCTGCTGAAATGCTGTACCATTGTCTCGCCCTCCTGCTTTTATTCGTCCTTCGGTTTTCTGACCGATACAATCTTATGTTCCCACCGGCCCTTGGAAAGATGCGGATCCAGCACGCGCATGACCAGATACGCGGCCGCCGTGCCCGCAATCGCGCATAGCGCCATCAGCGGTTCCGACAGCTTCAGTGCCCATCCGGCGAACAGGCCAGCCATAAAGCCTACGCACGGAATCATATACGCCGTTGCGGAAGCCGCCATGACATGCGATTCATCCATTTCCACGACAATCTCATCGCCCACGTCAGCCTTGCCCTTGATGGTAATCGTATGCTTGGCGCAGTCCATGCTGCCGTGCATGCAGGCATGGCAATCGCCGCAGGCTTCGTGCCGCTCGAATTCAACGGTCAGCGTATCGCCGTTTACCGCCCTGACAACTCCCTTGTTGGTCATGTTGTGCTCCTTTCGCTCTCCATCAGCATACGCAGATCCCGCGCTTCATTACTCGTAAATCTTTTCAAACTTGTCGTAGCCTTCATTTTCCAGCAGCTTGATCTGGTTGCCGACATTCTTGGCCATCGGCAGAACGGTCGCCACCGCGCCTTCCTTGCGCAGTTCCATCGCCCTGGCAATCACCTCGGTCTTTCGCGCCGTGCTGACGCGCTTGTCAATCAGGAACGCGGTCGCGTTTTTCAGCTTGTAGCTGCCCTGCATGTGATCCTTGAGGATCGTGATGATGCGCTCAAAGCCAATGGAGAAGCCAGACGCCGCAACATCCTGACCGGAGAACTTGCCGATCATCTTGTCATAGCGGCCGCCGCCGGCGATGGAGAAGTTATAATCGTCCATCGTAATCTCGAAGATCGGGCCGGTGTAATAGCCCATGCCGCGCACCAGCGTCGGATCGAAGACGATCTTCACGCCCGGGGCAAGCATCGGACGCACGCACTCGAGGATATCCGACAGATTCGCAATCACCTTCTCGCTGAGGACGTCGCGGGAGATATCCCGGCAGAACGCCTCAATGGTGACGCCCTCCTCCACAGCGCGATACACGGACAGATACCGCCCGACGACCTCCGGATCATAACCGCCCTCAAGCAGCTCAGCCTCGATGCCGTCCAGTCCGATCTTGTCAAACTTGTCCAGGCTGATCAGCACGGAGCCGATCTCCTCCTCCTTGAAGCCCGCGCTGAGCGCCACGGCGCTGAGCATCTGGCGGTCGTTCAGGTGGATGGTAAAGTCGGTGATGCCGATCTCCGCGAAGATCTCGGTGAGCATCGCAGCGGTCGCCGTAATCAGCTCGATCTCGGCCAGGCTGCTGCCGTCGCCGAGGATGTCGATATCGCACTGGGTGAACTGGCGGAAGCGGCCCTTCTGCGGGTTGTCCGCGCGGTATACGTTGCCCATCTGCAGCGCCTTGAAGGGCGTGGGCAGGTGCTCCTTGTTGTTGGCGTAATAGCGCGCCAGCGGCACCGTCAGGTCGTAGCGCAGACCGTTGTCGGCGTATTCGCCGGCGCCCTTGTCGATGGCGCGCTGCAGGTCCGCGCCGCGCTTCATGACCTTGAAGATCAGCTTCTCGTTGTCGCCGCCCTGCTTGCTGGTCAGGTTCTCGATGTGCTCGACGATCGGCGTTTCAATCTGCATGAAACCATAGGCGCCGTAGCTCTTTTTGATCATGGAAAACACATGCTCGCGCAGGCGCATATCGGAGGGGAGCATATCGAGCATGCCCTTAACGGGCGTCTTAATAAACTTCATCGTGTCTCTTCCTTTCAGGTCTCTTCCGCCGCAACGCAAGCCATCCCTGCCGCCGCAGAAATCGTTTAACTTTTATATATTCTCGCTTATTCCTGATTCTCCTGCATCCTGCGCCATTCCTCGCGGGAAATGAGCACGGTGCGCGGCTTGGTCGGGCCCTCCGCCTCGCCGGCGATGCCGCGCAGGGTCATCTCATCCACAAGGCGTCCCGCGCGCGCATAGCCCACGCGCAGCCTCCGCTGAAGCATGCTGATGGACACCTGTCCGGCCTCGACGGCCAGTTCAATCGCCTTCTGAAGCATTTCGTCCACAGGCTCCGCGCCGCCGGGCGCTTCGCCCGCCGCCGCCTTTTCCTCCTCGGCAGCGGAGTTCATCTGCTCCATGACGTCCTCGTTGTATTCCGCCGTATGCTTGCCGCGCACGAAATCGACGATGCGCTGCACCTCGTCGTCGGAGACAAAGCAGCCCTGCACGCGCGTGGGCTTGCCCGCCCCCTGGGGCGCATAGAGCATATCGCCCTTGCCCAGCAGCTTTTCCGCGCCGCCCGCGTCGAGAATCGTTCGGCTGTCGATCTGACTGGAAACGGCGAAGGCGATGCGGCTGGGGATGTTCGCCTTGATCACGCCGGTGATGACGTTGACCGACGGACGCTGCGTCGCGATCACCAGATGGATGCCCGCCGCGCGCGCCAGCTGCGCCAGGCGGCAGATCGATTCCTCGACCTCGCCCGGGGCGACCATCATCAGGTCGGCCAGCTCGTCGATGATGACGATGATCTTGCTCATCGGCTCCTCGTCCGGGCCGATCGCGTCGTTATAGCCCTTGATGTTGCGCACGCCCATCGTCTCAAAGCGCTTGTAGCGATGCTCCATCTCCACAACGGCCCAGGACAGCGCCGCAGAAGCCTTCTTCGGATCGGTCACGACCGGCACCAGCAGATGCGGAATCCCGTTATAGACCGACAGCTCGACGACCTTCGGGTCGATCAGAATCAGCCTGACCTCGCGGGGCGAGGCACGGTAGATGATGGAATTGATGATCGTGTTGATACACACCGACTTACCTGAACCCGTCGCGCCGGCGATCAGCACATGGGGCATCTTCGCCATATCCGCCACGACCGGCGCGCCCGAAATGCCCTTGCCCAGCGCAACCGCCGTCGGCGATTTTTCGCGCGTCATTTCCGGGCTCTCCAGCACATCGCGCAGCGAGACCATTTCAATCCGGTCGTTGGGAATTTCGATGCCGACGGCCGGCTTGCCGGGGATCGGCGCTTCAATGCGCACGCCGTCGGAAGCCATGTTCAGCGCAATATCGTCTACCAGGTTCACAATGCGCGAGACCTTCACGCCCGGCGCCGGCTGCAGCTCGTATCGGGTGATCGCCGGGCCGTGGGTAACATGCGTGAGCTTGGCCTGCACGCCGAAGCTTTCCAGCGTGGAAAGCAGCTTCGCCGAGCCCGCCTGAATCTTGGCGTTCATGTTCGGATCCTGCGTCGCATTCGAGCGATTCAGCAGGTCGATCGGCGGATAGATGTATTCCGGCTGGAGGTTCTTCGGGCTCTCGTGGACGTCCTTCTTCGGAACGACCAGCGGCGTGCCGTCGAGCCTGTTTCCGCGCAGCTGCACGATCGTCTGATCCTTGACTGCCGCCTCCTGCGCCGCCAGAACATTCTGCACCTGGGGTCTGCTGCCCTCCGCCGCGCGCTGCGCCGCCAGAATCGAACGGGAAAGCGGCGTGCTTTCTCCGTCCTCCTGCGGCGCTTCCGCTACAGGCGCTGCGGTCTGCTGCCGTCTCGCCATGCGCCTGGACACATAGGGCGTATACCCTTCGTCCGCCGTCTCCTCTTCCTCTGCGCTTTCCGGATTGCGCACGCCTGCGGCATCGTATCCGCCGTAAGCTTCCTCCTGCTGCGGGATAACCGCTTCATTTTCTGCAGAAGGATCGCTCTCCTGCGGGGCATAGGTCTCGATGATCGTATCCGGATTTGCCTTCCAGAACGGGATCTCATCCTCCGCCTCGTCCATCTCCTGCGGGAAGTCCTGCGGCAGTTCCTGCCCGCAGGGCTGTTCGCCTTCCGCGCCGCAGTCAGGCAGCGCCGTCTCGCCGCTGTGTTCCCATGCCGCCTGCGCATAAGCCGGCTGCTCGGGCAGATACGGCGGTTCGCTGCCGGTTTCGTCCGCGGGCTCCTGCGCCTCCGGTTGGTAATTCATGCCGTAGAGGAACGCCTCCTCCGCCTCCTGCATGGTGAACGCAGGGGCACGGCGGCGCGGCGCGCTGCGGTTCATGCCGCTGTACGCGTCCTGCCTGTCGCTGTAATGGTCATTGTAATCCGCGCGGGCAAATTCATCGTCCCGCTCGATATACAGCGGTCTCTCGTCCCGGATATCCATGTCGCGTCGGGGCGCGCTGGCGCGCTGGACAGGCGCGGCATGCATCTCATCCTGTTCCTCCGTCCGCACGACCTCGAGCTTCGGCTTGCCCTTGCGCTTTCTCGCCGGCTGCGGCGCAGTCTCCTGCTCCGGCATCTGCTCGTCCTGATGCACCTCATGCTGCATCTGCGCGGCGCGCTCTGCTTCCTGCTGCGCCCTTCGCTCCGCTTCCCGGCGTTCTCGCTCGATGCGCTTTTGCTGGCGCTGCTCGGCGAGTTCAGCCTCGCGGGCCAGTTCCTCATCCTCGCGGCTCTGCCGCAGGGCTTCCTTTTCCTCCCTGCGCTCGCCGATGCTCACGCGCAGATCGTCAAGCATCTCGGACAGCAGCATGCCCACGCCGCCGAAGGAAACGCCGGTAAAGACCATCAGCACGATCGTGCTGGCAAAAATCAGCACGATCACCGCGCCCCAG
The DNA here is from genome assembly GCA_017436605.1 of Clostridia bacterium. Taxonomy (GTDB): domain Bacteria; phylum Bacillota; class Clostridia; order Christensenellales; family Aristaeellaceae; genus Ventricola. The sequence goes on from JAFSCW010000042.1 coordinate 28,678, forward strand.
ATATCCAGCGCCTTATACAGCGGCCATGCCAGCAGCGCGCCGATCAGGCCGCCGCCCTTGCAGTCCATGGACGACGTCTTGAACGAGCGCAGCAGAAAGGTTCCGTAATTGGCCGGGTGACCATCGGCAAAGATCGCCGCCTGAATCGATCCGATCTGAAAGAGCTGGAGCATCGTTTCCACGAACAGGAACATCAGCGCGCCGCAGATCATCGTCTTCGCGCTGAGCCTGCCGCTGGAGAAGAACACCAGCGTCACGCCCGCCCAGCAGATCACCACCGGAAGGAGCAGGCACAGCGTGCCGCCCAGGCCGCGCGCCAGAATCGTGCTCGCGCTGAGCAGACCGCCGGCGGACGGAATAAACTGACTGATCAGCGTCAGCAGGCCGATGCACAAAATGACAATACCCGCTACGCCGCGCGGATCTGCGCCCGTCTGTTTCCTGCGGGATGCACTGCCGCGCGCGCTGCTGACCTTTCTTTTTTTCTTCGCGCCCTTCGGCGCAGCCTTTTTGGCCATATGAAAGCCTCCTCAAAACTCCGCACCGCACCCCTCCGTGCGATGTGTCGCTGAAAAAACACAAAGAATCTGCCTGAAGAAAATTCAGGCAGATTATTATATCACATTCAGGAAATTCAGTAAAGACTTTCCGGCATCGCGTCCCGGAGGATCACGCAGGCCAGCACGCCCTGCTCATCCGCATGCAGCTGAAGCACGCGGCCCGAAAGCTCATAATACAGGCTTCTGCCCGGATCGAGCATCGCGTCAAACGCAGCGTCCTCGTCATAAACCTTTTCCATTGCCGGCTCGCCCAGCAGCGCGATCACGTCTGCGTCCGTCGATTTCCCCGTCGTCAGAAGGCCTGCGAGGCTGATGCGCGACGCACGGACGGCGGAAACAGGCGTATCGTCCTCGTCCGTTTCGGCGTACTTGGGAATCTCCACCGCAAAGCCGCGCTCGCGCTCCAGCGGATAAACCAGCGCGTCCGTCGTATAATCCGGATCGGCCAGCGGATATGCCTGCGCGAGGCCGCCGAGCAGCTCGCCCAACTCGACCGCCAACAGCGGCGAAACCGCGCCGCTCATACAGAGCGACTCGATTCCCGATGGATTGTACGATACATCCGGATGCGCCAGCGCATACGCCGGGCTGCCTTCCCCGATGTAATCCGCGATTTCATGCCAGTAGAACGTCACGCTTCCGCTGGTTCCGTCAAAATAGCGGTATCTGTCCTCAGGCCAGTATACCGTCAGGCCCTTTTCGCTGAAGGAATAGCTGTCCGTGGGCATGGGCAGAAGGTCTGCATATTCCATGTAATCGCTCATGGTGTCGAGCACGTCGTCCTCAAGAATACGCTCCATTTCGCCAAGCGCGCCATCGTAATCCTCAAAGAGCTGCTCCAGCAGGATTTCCTCGCCGGTTTCCAGATCGACGGTCAGGCCTGCGCCCATGCAGCCCTCCATGCCGTCCGCCTGTTCGCCCTGCCAGATCAGGCCCATGGAGGCGGTCTTTTCGTCCTGCCAGAGGCTGCCCGTCTGCGTCAGCATGCCCCTGCCCGTCGCCTTGATCACCTCGCCCTGCCTGAACCGCTCCTCGATCTTGGCCCAGATCGACAGCTGCGCCTCATCCGGCACGGTTTCCTTGCCAGGCTCGACGTCGATCGTGTCCGACTTCACAGAAAAGATCACCATCCGGCTGCCGCTTTTTGGCTCCGTCATTTCTGTCATATTCATATAGGCGGCTGACGCGCATGCAGGCGCAAGCAGCGCAAGCATCATCGCCGCAAAGAATCGTTTCATCCTTCATCACCTCTTTGTATATCCATCATTGTACTCCATCCGCGATATGCCTGTAAACAAAAACATGATTCGCTTATTCAACGAATCATGCCGCTCATTTCTTCCCGGTTTTTAAAAAATCACAGGCTGCAGCTGCCGCCCCTCGAGCGCCGCCTCAGCTGCCGGAAGAATCTTTTCAAAATCCGCCACGCAGCTGGTCGGCTTCTGCCGGTAATCATCCTGCTCATAGGGGACAAAATACACGCCCTTTCTGCCCATCAGCGCGCCGATATTCGCAGCCGCGCCCGCGAGGGCGTCGTTGGTGGATACGGCCAGCAGCACAGGCCGCCCGTTTCGCCGGTGGCTTTTATAGGCGAGCGTCGCCGCGGTATCGCTGATGCCGCAGGCCAGCTTGCCCAGCGTATTGCCCGTGCAGGGTGCGATGATCAGAAGATCCAGCAGCTTCTTCGGCCCGATCGGCTCTGCCTGCGCGATGGTGTGAATCACCTTTTCGCCGGTCATCTCCTCCGCCCTGCGCACCCATTCCTTCGCCAGCCCGAAGCGCGTATCCGTCTCATAAGCATGCTGAGACATGATCGGAATGACCCGATAGCCATGATCAAGCAGCTGCTGCATTCTGGGAAACACCGCGCCGAATGTACAAAACGAACCTGTCAAAGCAAACCCGATGCGCGTCTCATTCATGATTCGTCGTCTCCTTCATCGCCCTGTTTGCCACCCTCCCGGCCGTCTTTTTTCCGCGCCGAAAAAGCCCTTTCCAGCGCGCCAAAAAGCGCGTCTCCCGCCTCCATCGGCGCATACCGTCCCGGCAGGCCGCCTTCGATCCGGACGCGGACGCCCAGCCGCGAAGCCAGCTCTTCATTGCATCCATAAGGTGCGCTGGCCAGCTCGATCAGCGGCGTATCCTGCCCGAGCGCCTGCAGCGCATCCGCCCCGATGATCTGCGCCGGAACCGTATTGAAAATCACATCCGCCTGCGCGCAGGCGGGAACAATCTGCGCAAGCGGCACGGGATGCGCACCCATCGCATGTGCAAGCCGCATCTGCGCCTCGCTGCGCGCGCAGACGATCACAAACGCCCCCATCGCCGTCAGCCGCATGACCAGCTCCTGCGCGATCCGCCCAAACCCCGTTACCAGGACCGTGCTGCCCAGCAGCGCCCTGTCCATCGTCTGCATAGCGCGGGCAATCGCCCCCTCGGCCGTCAGCCTTGCGTTGACGCGCAGGAAGGTTTCATCCTCATCCGGCAAAAAAGAGCACGCCGGGTTTCTCATTTCCCGGGCAGCGACGTCCCTTCCATGCAGCACAAGCGCGGCAGAATCTGCCATTTCCAGCACGCGCGCCCTGTCCAGACCGCCGCCGATCAGCCTGCCGCCCTCAAAGCTTCTGGGCCAGGGCAGCATCGCCGCATCGAATTCCCCTATTGCCTGCTGCGCCTCCTCGCGGATATGCGCCGTCTCCCATCCTGCGCGCCGGGCTGCGGCCAGCGCGCCTTCCATCCGTCTGTCCCCGCCAAAGGCAAGAAGCCTCATGTTCATCCCCTCCGGGCGAAGGTATGCATCCGCCTTCGCGCATATTCCCATGGCGTTTCCGGCAAAGAAAAAAAGCGGCCCAAGGGCCGCTTCGCGCGTCAATCAAGCGGTTCCTCTCTGCGAAACGGAGAGAAGGAGCCGTCCTTTAATCCAGAATATGACGAAGAATTACTTGTCCAGCTGGCTGGTGCAGTGGCCGCAGCGGGTCGCGTCGTCCGCGATCTCCATACGGCAGTACGGGCACAGACGCGGCGCCTTCTCCGGAGCCGGAACCGTGGCCTCTTCCTTCTTCTTGAGACCGTTCATCAGCTTGATGACCAGGAACATGCAGAACGCCACCAGCACAAAATCAATGATGTACTGGATGAACGCGCCGTAATTCAGCGTGCCGACGCCGGCCTCGGTCGCCGCCTCGATGGAGGCATACTGGTTGCCGTCCAGCGCGTAGAACATGCCGCCGAAATTGACGCCGCCGGTCAGGATGCCCAGCAGCGGCATAAAGATGTCGTTGACCATAGAGGTCGTGATCTTGCCGAACGCGCCGCCGATGATGACACCGATGGCCATGTCCACAACATTGCCGCGCATGGCGAACACCTTGAATTCCTCAAAGAACTTCTTCATAAACTCTTTCCCCCTGTTGCCTTGTATCCTTTTGTTCGGGATTCCTTATTATAGAACACCGGATGCGCCGCTGTCCAGTCTTTCTTCATGCGCGGTCAGATTTTCTTCTCCGTCAGGCTCCTCGCGCCTTCCCGAATCGAGCTTCGCCGCAAGCTTTTCAAAATCAATCTCCGGCAGATCGCCCAGCGAAGAAATGCAGAAGTGGCGCAAAAACGCATCCGTCGTTCCATAGAGAATCGGCCGACCAAGCGTTTCCTTGCGGCCGACCTCCTTGATGAGCCCCTTCGCTGTGAGGGACTGCACGGAGTAATCGCATTTCACGCCGCGGATCTGCTCGATCTCCGCCTTCGTAACCGGCTGCCGGTATGCGATGACCGCCAGCGTTTCCATGATCGCCTGAGAAAGCGACTGCTTCTGCACCGGCTGGAGCAGCTTTTCGACATAGGGCGCGTAATCCGGCCTCGTCGCCAGCTGAACATGCGCGCCAAAGCGCAGCAGCCTGAGCCCGCGCCGGTCAAAATCATAGCCGCTTTCCAGCGCGTCCAGCGTTTCCTCCAGTTCGTCCTCCGTCAGGTCCATCGCACGGCAGATCGCCTTTTTCTCCACGGCGTCTCCGGTGACAAAGAGAATCGCCTCGACCACGCCGACGCGTTCCTTCGGCTCAAGCTTCGGCTTCTCCTGCTCCTGCTGTGCCGGCAGAATGACCTGCGTCTTCTCCGTCGTTTTCTCCATCGTCGCCGTCCCTCCTTCCGGGCAGAATCAGAATGTCGTCAAAGGCCTGCTCCTGCTCGGCATGGAGCCTGCCGATCTTCAGCAATTCGAGCATCGCCATGAAATACGAGACGATCTCGTCGCGCGTGACGTCGTGCGAAAGCATATCCGTAAAGAGCACAGGGCCCTTCTTCAAGCGGTTCGTCAGGTTAAATACGCACTGCTCGATGGTGAATTTATCCCTCGTGATCGCGCGGAACACGCGGCCCGGTTCCTCGGTCTGCGCCTGCCGCGCAATGATGCGCTCTACCGCGCGCACAAGCCCTTCCAGAGAAAGACCCGTCAGCTCCACCGGCTGGGGCGGCAGCGGATATTCCTCCGGCAGCTTGGAGAACACCTGCATCGCCGCCTGCTCGAATTCCTTCATCCTGCCCGCGCTTTCCTTATAGAGCTTGTATTCCTCGAGCCTGCGGATCAGCGCCTGCTCCGGAGATTCCTCGCCCTCCTCCTCGGGCTTGGGCGGGCGCGGCAGCAGCGCGCGGGATTTGATCTCCAGCAGCGTCGCCGCCATCGTGAGAAACTCGCTGGCCACATCCATATCCAGCTCGTCGAGGCCATCCAGCGAGGCGAGATACTGCTCGGTGATTTCGGAAACGAAGATATCCTTGATATCCACCTTCGCCCGGGTGATCAGATGCAGCAGGAGGTCGAGCGGCCCCTCAAACTGCTTGAGCGATACGACATATGCCATCTTTTACCCCCAGATCATCCGGATCGGGATCAGCAGCAGATCCTGCGCGGGATAGACCACGGCGGAAATGATATTGCCCAGAATACCCTTGGCAGAGAGAATCAGCACGATGATCATGCCGATGCGGAACGCTCTCTCCGAAAGCTGGAACCGTCCCCGCAGGACCAGATCGTTGAAAACATGATAGCCGTCCAGCGGCGGCAGCGGAATGAGGTTGAACACGGCAAGGTTCAGGTTGATCAGCGCCGTATACGCGCAAAGGCGCACCAGCGGCAGAACAACAGGGTTTTCAATCAGCGCGCCGAAGCTCTCCATGCCGTAGCCGGAGATGATTGTCCAGATTGCATTGTAGCGATAGCTGATCACCGTGGAAAGGCCGACCTCGGAGACGACCTCCGGTATCCACAAAAACAGGCTCAGCCCCGCTGTCAGCAGCGTAAAGAGGATAAACAGGCCGATGTTGATCGTAATGCCTGCAAGGGATACGATCAGATCCGCCTTTCTTCTGTCTCCCCTGTAGTTCCAGGGATTGACCGGCACCGGCTTGGCATAGCCAAAGCCCGCAAAGAACATCAGCAGCGTGCCGAAAGGATCCAGATGGCGGAGCGGATTGAGCGAAAGCCGGCCCATGCGCTTGGCCGTGTCGTCGCCGCAGCGGTACGCCGCATACGCATGCCCCCATTCATGGAAGCAAAGGCCGATGAGCACAGCAATCACGCGGTAAATCGCCTGGTCAAAAAACGCCAGCGGCTCGGCAAACAGCGTAGCAAGGTAATCCAGCATGGCGTTTCCTCCTCAGAAGCCCGGAAAGTACAAATCGTATAACCAATTTATTGTAGCGCAAGCATGGTTTTCTGTCAAGCGCCGGAAAACACAGGACGCTGTGCCCGAAAGCACAGCGCCCGCATCAGTCGGTTGTTCAGCCAAAAATCTGGCCTGGAAGCCTGAGCTTTTCCTTCTTGGGAAATGCCCTGTCAAATTCCTCGGCCTCGCTTTCATCCACAAAGTATCCCTTTGGCGGCGCGTATTCGCCCGTTACGCCGTCAAGATACCCCGGAATCAGCTCCCTGCATAGAAAGAAGGATGCATCCGCCCCCTCCGGCAATCCATGATAACGGATTCCGAATTCGCTGGCATATGCAAAGCCGCTCTTGCCATAGAAGTCAATGTTTCCCTCGAAGCACAGCGCGCCGCAGCCAAACGCCCGGGCTTTTTCAATCGAATAGTCCAGCAGCTTTTTGCCGTAGCCCTTTCGCTTGAGCTCATTGCAGATGCAGATCGGGCCCATCGTCATGATGGGAATTTCTCTTCCGTCGTCAGCATGGATCGCTGCATGCATAAACACGTTCTGTCCGATCAGCCTGCCATCCTTCTCCATCACGAAATCCAGTTCCGCAGCAAAGGCAGGATCGTTTCTCAGCTGATGGAGGACGTAGTGTTCCAGGCATCCGGGACGATAGACGTTCCAGAATGCTTCTCTGACGAGGTTTTCCACTTCACGGTGTTCGTCTTTTCTTTCCAAGCGGATGGTGTAGTCATTTTTATTCATTGTTTATTTCCTCCTGATGATTGTTGACTGCAATGCTGGGAGGTTTGTCGGGATTGTGTTTTTCGGCAAACCTCCCGGTCAGCCCACAATCTCCAAGGTGTTGTTCTTGTTCAAACAGCGTTCTCCTCAAAATGAATTGATCCGACCCTTCAGTCGGATCTTATCTGTATAATAGCATATCCATCAGGCGCGCACAAGGCCATATTTCCTTCACCCCAGCTGCACCATGTCCTTGTGCAGCCTCGAAAGAATCCGCTTTTCCAGCCGGGAAATATAGCTCTGGCTGATACCCATGATGTCGGCAACCTCCTTCTGCGTCTTCTCCGGTCCGCCGCCCAGGCCAAAGCGCAGCCGCATGATCTCCTTTTCCCGCATCGACAGCCGCGAAAGCGCCGACGCCAGCATCTGCCGCTCGACCGTCTCCTCGATGGATCTGTAGACCATATCGCCTTCTGTGCCCAGGATATCGGAAAGCAGCAGCTCGTTTCCATCCCAGTCGGTATTGAGCGGCTCGTCCAGCGACACCTCCATTTTCTGCCGGCTCGTCCTGCGCAGAAACATCAGGATCTCATTCTCAATACAGCGGGACGCATACGTCGCCAGCTTGATCTTCTTCCCCGGGTCAAACGTATTGACCGCCTTGATCAGGCCGATCGTTCCAATCGAAATCAGATCCTCGATGCCCACGCCCGTGTTTTCGAATTTCCGCGCGATATACACAACCAGACGCAGATTATGCTCGATCAGCACCCTTCGCACAGCCTCCGGCTCGCAGGCAAGCTGCGCAAACAGCGCGCTTTCCTCCTCCCGCGTCAGCGGCGGCGGAAGGCTGTCGCTGCCGCCGATATAGGCGACGCTTCCCTCCGGTCTGATCAGCCGCAGCGCAGGGCGCATAACCGGCGCCGCTGCATACAGGCTCCTTTCCGCTCTTTCCAACTCGTCCAATCCCCCTTCATCTTCCCAAAACCGAATCAGCTCTCCCGGCCGGTCTTCGCCTCATGCAAAAGCGCCGCAGGCACCAGCGCCCGCGCGCCTGCGCAAAGCCCCGGCGAAAATGCCGCCGCTGCGCATACCGCGCCGTATCCCCCCGTACTTTTCAGCAGCGTCTCCTCCGGCACAAAGCAATCCATCATCACCCTGCCCCCTGCCGTATCCGCAAAGATCGGCCGCAGCGGGACGCCGGACAGCTTCAGCCGCTCCCTGGCCGCCTCGGGCAGGACGATGACCGGCCTGTGCGTCAGATAATCCCTGAGCGTATTGCCGCTGTCGATCATCGCGTCAAATTCCGCCTCGATTCCCCGGATACGAACAACAACGCTGGCCCGCTGCACATCGCCCGCGGCTCTCCCCGCGCGGACAGCGCTTGCAGAAATCGCCAGCGTACACAGCGCGCCCGCCGCGTAGGCCGCCGAAAGCGATCCCAGCGCCCCCTGCAGCGCCTGAACGACGCCGCCCAGAAGCCCGAACGCGCTCAGCAGGAGCATCGCGCTCCTCAGCGGCCTGCGCCGCGCGGATTCTCCGCAGGCGAGGATCATCATCACCGAGGCTGCCGGCGCCCAGAAAAGCGCCGCCCCCTCCGGCGAAACCGACAAGCACCGCAAAGACAGGGCGGCGGCTGCGCCAAAGGCGCCCGCCGCTGCCGCGCGCACAGGCCCCGTCTTCCATCCGGCAAAGCGTGAGGCGAGGATGACGGTGATCGTATTCATACACATATCCAACAAAAAAAGCGCCGCGGCCAACCCCCTTTACGGTTGCCATTATAGCGCTGTATAACCCTATTCCCTTGTCGTTTGAGCGCGCAGAAAAAGAGGAATGGTCGCCGCATTTCGACCTTCCCCGCGCCGGACAGCGCTGCTTTTCATGCACACAAAAAGGCGGATGGCATCATGCCATCCGCCCTGCGAATCTACTTCTATCAATCAGATATTCTTGGTGATCTGCTGGCCCTGCTTGGTGTCCTTGAGCGTATAGCCCATGGAAACGATCAGGTCGCGCAGGCGATCGCTC
>JAFSCW010000043.1 GCA_017436605.1 Clostridia bacterium
ATCGCATCCCTTCCTTTACGGGTGGTTTTTTATTTGGTTCTGCTCTGCCGGGCTCAAGCATTGATTCCGTCATGGCGAACGCACATCGATGGAGGTTTTCCGGAAGCGGCGCCCGGTGGGCGCAATTCAGCGGACGGAAAACGGTCCGAGGACAGATTCTTGAAAATTTCTTCTTGACACCAACTTCTCCCTATGCTATAATTTCTCTCGTTGATTCGGGGCATTAGCGCAGTTGGTAGCGCGTTTGAATGGCATTCAAAAGGTCAGGGGTTCGACTCCCCTATGCTCCACCAAGCACTTGTGAAAGCAAGTGCTTTTTCTTTTTCTTGGTTTTTGCGCCGAGATAAGAGACGCTTGAATCTTCTAAATCCAAATAGATTCATGAGTGCTTCATCATGGCGAAAAAAACCAAAATCAACTTCAAACGAACGCAGACCATCCGCGAGGCTTTTGCCGATTTCCTCTTACAGAAGAAGGCGTTAGGCTCTATTTCGTTTTGCTTTATTGACAAAACAGCATTCGTTCACTATAGTATGAAAAAGAACGCAAATCGTGTTACATATTTCTGAATGATCATTTTCGATGGAGGATCACTATGAAAAGCCGCATGACGCTTCTGCTTACCTTGTGCCTGCTGATAACCTTTGCCTGCCTTATCCCTCAGGCGCAGGCCGTAGAGCCTGTTGAATACTACGATCGGGTCAATGCGTTCATCAACGATTCCAGATGGAAAAACGGCGCAGCGTACGGCGACGGACAGCCGCCCAAGTCCGGTATCACCGCGAACTGCTGGGAATGCTACGCATACACCGCAGACTTCGTCCATGAGGTATGGAATCTTCCGACCACAACCAAGGATTATCGTCCCGCAAGAGCCGGCGTCTCCTTTACCGATCCTGATGAAATCACCGCCGGCGACGTCATCCGGATCGACTCAGGCGGAGACATGAATATCCATTACTACGTTGTTCTTGCGCGCTACAGCGACGGCACGCTCTGGACGGCGGAGGGCAACTGCGACCACGACGACAAATCCAGCACGACGAGCATTGCCCGTATTTCGAAAACGGCGTATTCTGTCAGTTCGCCCGGCGATACGGTTGGAAGCATCAAGCGCAGCATGAGCGTAGGCTGGCATATGCCTTCCTATACCGCCATGGATACCTCCAGCGCCGGAAACTATTTCAATGTGACTGTCGATGAAGGATATATCCGGCACGGCTATTACGACATTCTCGACGTCGCACATACCGCTGCCAAGCACGACGCATTCAGGATTCTCGGTTCCCAGATCAACAGCCATGACAACAAGTGGTATTGCGTGGAATTCGGCGGTGGTCAGAAAGGCTGGATTTATGAAAAGCGCGGTACGGTGTATCAGCCATGGACCGCTACAGTTGAAAACGTAAACCGCAACTATGTCGCGCCGATCCATAATGATTTCTACGGCAAGGCCGATATCATCGGTCAGGCTTCCAGCGGCGACAAAATGACGGTCATCGGAGAAACCGTCAACAAGCACAACAACACATGGTACCACGTTCTGTATAACGGTACAGAGGGCTGGATCTGGGAAGACTACATCAGCACGACCAGACAGATTACTGTCGTCAGGAAAGAACTGAACAGCTATCGCGTCATCGAGGATCCCGAAATGGGCCTGTCCACCGACGACCTGTCCAGCTCCGGCGGCTGCAGCTATGACGCCGCAGGCGCTACCTCCTTTATCGTCCCCGATAACGCCACGTCGATCGACAGCCTGACCAACGCAGCCTCGCTCAAAACCATCACCATTCCGACCTCGGTCACCTCCATCGGCGCGAACGCCTTTTCAAAGTGCACTGCGCTGACGACGGTCTACTATACCGGTACAACGGCCCAGTGGAATGCGATTTCGGTTTCCGGTACGGGCAACGCCAACCTAACAGCCGCCAAGCTTGTCTGCCAGGGAGATGCAGCCAGCACCGCGAGCTTCACCACCGTAACCGCAACCCCGGCGACCACCAACGCCATGCTCAACGCAACCGTGACCGTCACATCCGGCTCGGGCACATTCACCGGCAGCGGTATCCGCGTATACAACAGCAGCGGAACGGTCATTGCCTCCAAGGATGAAACCCACAGCTATTACCGCGAGGCCTCCGGCAAAAACAGCTACAACATCTGGTACGACGTCACCGACGAGCTGGGCAAGAAGCTCACCGCCGGCACGACATACTCCTATCAGTTCTATACGATCTTCAACGGCGTGACGATCTGGTCGGGCAAAAAGTCCTTCACCACCTCGGGTGAATCGATGAACTTCACATTCACGCTCGAAGCCGTCACCGAGGATTCCTTTACATTCAGCTTCCGCGGCGATGCTTCCACCCGCGGCGTCTTCTCCGAGTTCGGCTGCAAGCTTATCGATCTGAACACGGGCGAAACCGAGATGGACTATTCCAACACGGATGACGCCAATCTGAACGTTGCTAACGCGCAGTATTTCTCCATCAACAGCTGGAAGCTTTCCGGCGAAGCCGGACATACATATTCCGTGCAGCTGTATTATGTATTCAACGGCACGAAGTATTCCAGCTCGGTCTATACCGTTACCTTTCCGGACAGCACCAAGCCGGTCATCTCGGATGCGGCGGTCACCAGTCCTTCCGCAAACGGCTTTACGGTCTCCTGTACAGCAACCGACAACAACGAAATCAAGAACGTGCAGTTCGCCGTATGGTCCGTAAACGGTGGGCAGGATGACCTTGTCTATCATCCCAGCGTACAGGACGGCACGACGTGGTCCTGCGCTGTCAACACCGGCGACGGACACGGCAGCGAAGCCGACTGCACCTATGCAATCCAGCTCATCGCCACGGACATGAACGGAAACCAGACAACCACGACGATCAACCACTATGTGGACGCGACGCCGCCGGTCATTTCCGACGTCGTGCTCACGCCGCAGTACAACGGAAAATTCAGGGTCACCTGCACCGTTACAGACGACTGCGCGGTGGATGAGGTCAAGGGCGTATGCAGCTATTCCGCCGGCACGAAGACCATGAACTACGCCGCCTCCGAATCCGGCAGCAGTTACGCCTTTACCGTCAGCTGTACAAGTCTCAGCGGCGAAGCAGGTTACTATACCACCCGCATCAATGCCTACGACACATCCGGAAACCTGACCACGCAGACTGTCTTTGTGTATATCGACGCGCTCGCGCCCGTTATTTCCGATGTACGCGTCAGCAACCTGACCAAATATGGCTTTGACGTTTCCTGTCTGATCGACGAGGACGCCACCGGCATCACCGGCGTGCAGTTCCCGGCGTGGACCGCCGCCTGCGCAGACAACAGCGGAAACAGCCAGGACGATCTGGAAGCCGACTGGGAAACCAGCGGCAAGTATGACGCGGTTCAGCTGGAAAACGGCCGCTGGACATACCATGTCAGCTTCGCGGACCACAACGGCGAAACCGGTATCTATCATGTCAGCATCCGCGTCAAGGACGGATTCGGCAACAGCAGCTCGCATCTTGTGATTGCCGATGCAGGCGCAGGAGAGGAATCTGCGCTGAGCGCCGCCGTTCGTGCCTCCGGTGAGTTCGATGGACATACCTATGTCATCTACGAATACACAAACGCAGGCTCCAGCGCCCCGATCCTCAATTGGAACGAAGCGCAAAGCCTGTGCAGCTCGATGGGCGGTCATCTGGCAACGATCACCAGCGCGGAGGAAAACGCTTTCGTCAACGAACTGTTCTCCAGCGCGTCCCTGTATGTGCCGAATTTCCTCTCCAAGAAGCAGGCATGGATCGGCGCACAGGGCACTGGCTCGGCCATCGAATGGGTCACCGGCGAACCGCTTGATTACACCAACTGGTACAGGCTCATGGGTCAGCCCTCCAGCAGGGCCAGCACTTACGCCGTCGCCTTCTGGGCCAACGGCGTCTGGGGAACCGTTACTAAGTCGACGGCGGCAGCCTTCATCTGCGAATTCGAGCCGCGCGATCTCAGCGGCATGGATACCCTGACGCTGCCGCAGTCCATCACCGAAGTGGCAACTGAATCCTTCGCAGGCATCGCGGCGCAGGTCGTCGTGCTGCCCGAGGAATGCACGGCCATCTCGCCGCGCGCTTTTGCCGATTGTCCGAACCTCGAATACCTGATCGTTCCCTCCGGTTCTGCTATCGAAATCGCAGAAGACGCCTTCGCCGGCAGCGATGTGACGATCATCGAGCAGTGAGTCTTTCCCCCCATACGTCCCTTTCTCGGCGTCCTCTCGTCCTTATCGGGATGAGGGGACGCCTTTTTCATATCACACATGTGTGCTTCTTGCCGCTATGATATAAGAATGGTATAATTAAGGTAATTATACCCAATCGACTGTAAACATTCGAATTGTACGCTATACGCAACATAAAAGGAGTGTGTCTTCATGAAGAAATTCTTCGCTGTATTCCTGCTCGCCGCGCTGCTGATTCCCGCCTGCGCGCTGGCGTATGTGGACGCCGTATCGGGCGCGACGCTTACCGAGCCCGCGCCGATCACCGGCAGGCTCAACGCACGCATGGCCACGCGCACAGGCCCGGGCACCAAATACGAGGAGCCGGGCACGTTCTTCGCCGCAGGCGACAGCGTCACGATCATCTCCATGGGCTACAGCTCCGTGCCGTGGGTGCAGGTCGAGGCCCGCATCGGCGGACGGCTGATGCGCGTATACACGGGATTCAAGCGCATCGACGGCGTGCGGGAAAGCGACGTCCCGCAGGAGGCCAATTACGACATCCCGGCAAGGCTTTCCATGAGCGTCACCCCAACCTACGGCCCGGGCGCGAAATACGCCAAGTACGGCTTCAGCCTCGGCGCGGGCAAGCGCGTGACGATCATCGACTTCGAGGGCGATTACGCGATGTGCGATTACGAAAAATCCGACGGCGACTGGCGCAGGGTCTGGATTCCTGAAAGCGCGCTGGACTACTGATGCATCCCCCTCCTGCTGAACATCACGACGATCAAAGGAGATCATAAGCCATGAAACGCACGATCAAGCTCCTCCTCGCGCTGACGGCGATCCTGTACCTGCTCGCGGGCGCAGCAGCGGCGGAGGAAACCTCGCCCTATACCTACACCCACAACGGCGACGGTACCTGCACCATCACCGACTACACCGGTACGGAAACCGAGCTGGAAATCCCCTCGGAGCTCTGCGGACTGAAGGTAACTGCGATCGGTGATTATGCCTTCAGTGGCTGCAGCAGCCTCACCAGCGTTGCCATTCCGGACGGCGTAACGGCGATCGGCTCTTATGCCTTTGAGAACTGCGAAAGCCTCACCAGCATTTCCATCCCCAACGGCGTGACGGCGATTAATACTTTTGCCTTCTACGGGTGCAAAAGTCTCTCCAGTATTTCTATTCCCGACAGCGTGACGGCGATCCGGAATGGCGCCTTCGACAGCTGCACCAGCCTCACCACCATTTCCATACCCGACAGCGTAACGACGATCGGTTATTCTGCCTTCAAAGACTGCACCAGCCTCACCAGCGTTGCCATTCCGGACGGCGTGACGACGATCGGTTATTTTGCTTTCTGCGGCTGCAGCAGTCTTACCAGCATTTCCATTCCCGACAGCGTGACGGCGATCCAGAATGGCGCCTTCCACAGCTGCAGCAGCCTCACCAGCATTTCCATTCCCGATGGCGTGACACTGATCCAAGATGAGGTTTTCTATAAGTGTACCAGCCTCACCTGTGTTTCCATTCCCGACAGCGTGACAGCGATTGGTGATTATGCTTTCGACAGCTGCGAAAGTCTCACCAGCATTTCCATCCCCAACGGCGTGACGACAATTGGTGATAGTGCTTTTAATATCTGCACAAGCCTCACCAGCGTTGCCATCCCAGACAGCGTGACGGAGATCGGTAGGCAGGCCTTCTATTTCTGTGAAAGCCTCACCAGCGTTTCCATTCCTGGCAGCGTAACAGTGATCGGTGATTATGCCTTTTCTCGCTGCGGCAACCTCACGCAGCTCTGCCTGCCGGACAATATCACATCTGTCAGCAGCAAAGCTTTCACCAGCACCACGGCGCTCTATTGCCGCGCCGGCACAACGACGGCCGCGACCCTCTCCGCCGCGGGCATCGCCTATACCGCGCCGGAGGCCTACAGCATCACCTCCGCAGGCACAGGCCTTGTGGACGTCGTCCTCTCGGGCACGGCGGATTCGGCGGTCTTCTCCGAGATCAAGACCGCGTGCGGGACGAACACCATCCGGACCTTCACGGTGATGGACGGCACAACGTTCCACCCCGGCAATACGCCGATCGGCGCGCAGACGTTCATCAATTACGGCACGGTTTCCTCCGGCGATTTCAGCGGCACAAAGCTGATCAACTACGGCACCGTGAACGGCGGATGGATCTACGACGTGACCAATCAGCAAAGCGGTCTGTTCACGAGCCGAACCGAGACAGACGAGGACGGCGACCGCTATACCTACAAAGCCACGCTCTACGGCGCGATCGAAAACTACGGAACGTTCCAGTATTTCGGCGCGCGCAATACAGCGAGCGTCGTGCTCAACGAGGGCACGATCCAGGTGCCCATCGTCTATAATTCCGGCTGGGACTGGGACGACGGCTGGGGCTGGGAAACCGGCACCCGATACGCCAACTACGGCGATCGCGTCGGCGATGCGCTGGGCAGCGGCTGGTACACGCCCGAGGGCGAATACGCCGACGACATGACGCTGGGCCTGTCCAACACGCTGTATCACCAGTGGACGATTTCCGGCGGCGTCATGACCGTCGAGGCTTACGGCAGCAGCACCTCCGCGCCCGTACAGATCACGGCGGAGATGACGAAAAACGTCGACAAGGTCGTCGTGACCATGGGCTCTATCGCCTCCGACAGCCTGAGCGTCCCGGTCGAGCTGAGCTGGCGCGTCTGCGACGACGGCACACACTACTATACCTCGACGATCGTCAGCGGCGAGTATCAGGACGTCATCGTCTCGCGCACGGCGAGCATCCTCGGCGGCACGATTAACGGCAGGCTCACCCTCAACAAGGGCTGCAGAATCGATCCGGCTGTCAAGCTGGGCAGCAGCGGCGAGTGCGTTGTGTACAGCCTCATCGAGGACACCAACATCTGGGGCCCGAGCATCAGCTCCTATTCCCTGCCGATGACCGTTGCCGAAACCGGCGGCATCAGCGTCAGCGAGACCTTCAACGGCGAAATCACCAACTACGGCACGATCTCAAACGGCTATTACTACGGCAAGGTCGTCAATTACGGCAAGATCACCGGCGGCACGTTCTATGGCAAGCTGGTCGATCTGGGCGCGCATGAGCATGCGCCGGGCGCGGGCGGCGACAGCGTCAGCTGGACCCGCTGGGACGGCAGCAGCGCACTCCGCCTTTCCAGCGGAGACAACTATGTCGCGCTGGCCTGCGACGTCACCGGCACCGACTATTCCAATTCCGTGATCACGGTCAATGCCGGCCAGCATCTGCATCTGTGTCTCGCCGGAAACGACCTGATCCGCGCAACTTACGGCGCGGTCATCACCGTCAATGACGGCGGAACGCTGAGCCTGTGCGACTGCTCGTCCTCCTCCCGCTGGGGCAGTGTCACCACCAGCGGCGGCGAGGGCGGCCGCGGCGTGACCGTCACCGGCGGCACGATGTACATGTACAGCGGCAAGATTGCCGATAACATCTGCACCAGCGACGGCGCGGGCGTGCGCCTGTATGACGGTGCGGCGATGACGATGTACGGCGGCGAGATCTCCGGCAACGGCGACGGCGGCCAGAACTGGATCCACGGCGGCGGCGTGATGTGCGATTACGACAGCACGTTCACGATGCACGGCGGCAGGATCACCGGTAACAGCGCCAACCGCGGCGGCGGCGTGCGCGTATCCAGCGGCAGCTCGGTCATGTATATGCACGGTGGCGAGATCTCCGGCAACACGGCCAACGACCTCGGCGGCGGCGTCTACCTGCCCGGCGGCGGAACCGTCGAAATGACCGGCGGCACGATCTCCGGCAACACGGCGGACAAGGGCGGCGCGATCTACAACAACTACTCCCTGACCGCAGACGTCATCCTCATCAGCGGCGGCAGCATCACCGGCAACACGGCGGCTACGGCAGTCGGCGGCGTCAACGGCCCGGTCACCCTGAGCGGCAGCGCAGTGATCAGCGGCAACACGCTGCAAAGCGGCGCAAAGAGCGACCTGTGCAGCGGCGCCTATATCTCTGCCCTCGAGGGCGATTTCAGCGGCAACGTCTACGTCAGCCCGAATGTGCCCGCTTCCGGCTCGAATACGCCCTTCCTCACGCGCACGGACGGCACGCTGACCGCGAACGATCTGTCCTTCTTCCATCCGGACAACACTGCCTATGCGCTGTATCTTGGCGACAACAACCAGGGCGTCCTCGGCCAGAAGACCTATACGCTCACCCTCACCAATGCCCAGACCGCAGACGGAAAAACCTATGCCAGCGTCGCCCCGGGCACGGAGCTGACCATCTCCGCCGTGATCCCGGAGGGCAAGGTCTTCGTCCAGTGGGAGGACGCTGCGCTTAACATCCTCGAGACGAAGGAAACCACCCTCACGACGGTCATGCCCGTCAGCGATCTTGCCCTCAGCGCAATTCTCGTCGATGAATTCATCATCACCGACGGCGTGCTGACCGCCTACAACGGCGAGGACAAGGCGACGATCACCCTCCCGGAGGGCGTCTCCTCCATCGCGGAGGGCGTGTTTGATCGCTGCCAGCTGCTTGAAACGGTGATCCTGCCCGCCGCGATGGCAAACGGCTTTGCCGATACCCTCCCGGCGGACGTGGATAAGTTCTTTGTTTATAACGGAAACACGCTGACGAAGTACCTCGGCGAAAAGACGGACGTCGTCCTGCCGGAAAGCATCACGCGCATCGAAGCCGCCGCGGGCATGTTCCCCGCGGGCGTCGCAGGCGTAACGGGGCCTGCGGTGACCTTTGCGATATTCAGCGCGCATGATGCGATTGAGCGCATCAGCCTGCCGGTGATCGAGGACATCCCCGCCTCCGCCTTCGACGATCTGCCCGCGCTCCGTCAGGTCGATCTGCCCATGGCCAAGACCATCGGCCAAAGCGCATTCTACGGCCTTGACAGCCTCACGGAGATTTCTCTGCCCAGCGCGCAGAGCATCGGCGAGAATGCCTTCGGCTCCTGCGATACTCTGGCGAGCATCTCCATCCCGAATGTGACGAGCATCGGCGTCGGCGCGTTCGGCAGCTGCGCGGGCCTTGCGGAAGTCTCCGCGCCTGAGCTGACGGAGATGGGCGAAAGCGCTTTTGCCAATTGCGGCGCGCTCGAGCGCTTCTCCGCGCCGAAGCTCGGAAATATTCCTACGCGCGCATTCGATTTCTGCGAAAAGCTGACGAGCTTTGAGCACGACCTGTCCATGCCTTATACGATCGGCGACAGCGCATTCCTTGCTGTGGGTCTGACGGAGATCGACCTGACCAACGCGACGGCGATCGAAACCTGCGCGCTGCTGGGCGTGAAGCTGACCAGCGTCCTCGTGCCGGATACGGTCACCGCAATCGGCAATCTGGCCTTTGATCAGACCGTCATCATCCGCTCCTCCGTAAGCGCCTATGCCCGCACATGGGCCGAGGAAAACGGCTATACCTGGGAGCATGCCGAGCACACCCCGTCCCTCCTCCCGGCGGTCGAGGTCACCTGCACGCTCAACGGCCTGACCGAGGGCTCCTGGTGTCCGGAGTGCGAGGCAATCCTCATCGAGCAGACCGTCATCGTCGCGCCGGGCCATGTCGAGATGACCGACGCGGCCGTTCCGCCGACCTGCACCGAGAGCGGCCTGACCGAGGGCAGCCACTGCGAAGCCTGCGGCGAGGTCTTCACCGCGCAGGAGATTCTGGAAGCGCTCGGCCATACCGAGGTCGTGACCCCGGGCTTTGAGCCGACCTGCACGGAAGCCGGCCTTTCGGACAACATCTTCTGCGAGACCTGCGGCGAGGAGCTGCAGATCGCCGAGGAAATCCCCGCGACGGGCCATACCGATGCGATCAGCGTCCCGGCGCTCGACCCGACCTGCACCGCTGCCGGCCATACCGCCGAGCACCGCTGCTCCGTCTGCCGCGAGCTGCTGACCGCGTCCGAGGAGATCCCTGCGCTCGGCCATACCGAGACGATCAGCGCGGAGGCCGTCGCGCCGACCTGCACCAAGACCGGCCTCACCGAGGAAATCAGCTGCTCCGTCTGCGGCGAGGTCCTCACCCCGGCCGAGACCGTCCCTGCGCTGGGCCACAGCGGGGTCGCGGACGAGGCCGTCGCCCCGACCTGCACCAAGACCGGCCTCACCGAGGGCAGCCACTGCTCCGTCTGCAATGAAGTCCTCGTCGCGCAGGAAGAAATCCCCGCGCTCGGCCACAGCCCGGTCGTCGATCCTGCCGTCGCGCAGACCGACCGCGAAACCGGCCTCACCGAGGGCAGCCACTGCGAGACCTGCGGCGAAGTCCTGATCGCGCAGGAGATCATTCCCTCGAACTTCAGTTGGGACGGCGATACCGTCATCGGCTACAACGCGCAAAACCCCGTCGTCGTGATCCCGTCCGATGCGGACGGCCTCGGCGATACCGCCTTCAAGAACAACACCGCGATCACCTCCGTGACCGTGCCGGACAACGTCGGCTTCGTCGGCACGCAGACCTTCTACGGCTGCACCGGCCTCACGGACGTGTACCTGCCGGATCACCTCACCTCCATCGGCGCGCAGACCTTCTACAAGGTCACGGCCCGCATCCACGCGGGCGTCGGCAGCGCGACGGCGATCGCCCTGTCCTATCGCGGCGTATCCTTCACCACGGAGGACGGCTACATCCTGCGCTACCGCGTCACCAGCATGACCGGCACGCCCACGGCGGTGTGGATCACCGGCTACTGCGGCGGCGCGACCGAGCTGACCATCCCCGACGACTTCGGCGGCGTGCCCGTCACGCAGATCCTCGCGGGCGCATTTGAAAACCAGACGCAGCTGACGAGCGTCACGATCCCGCAGGGCGTGACGGTCATCGGCCCCCGCGCCTTCGCCGGCTGCACGGGCCTGAAGGCGATCGCGATCCCCGCTGCTGTAACGGAGATCGGCACGAGCACGTTTGAGGGCTGCTCGGCGTTGACCTCGCTCACGCTGAATACCGGCCTTGAGACCATCGAAAGCCGCGCGTTCGCCGGCTGCGTAAGGCTCACGTCCGTGACTCTCCCCGACACCGTGACCTACATCGCCAATGAAGCGTTCTACGGCTGCTCGAGGCTGACCAGCGCAAAGCTTTCCGCCAGCCTCACGGAGATCCCGGACGGGCTCTTTGGCTACTGCACCGCGCTCGCCGCCATCGAAATCCCGCAGGGCGTGACGGCCATCGGCGACAGGGCGTTCTACATGGCCGAGCAGCTCGCCTCCATCTCCCTGCCCGAGGGCCTCGCGTCCATCGGCACGGAAGCCTTCGCCGGCTGCACGAAGCTCAGCGGCGTCACCCTGCCCAGGAGCCTCACGGCCATCGGCGACAAGGCGTTTGCCTATTGCTCCGCCATGGGCCATGTCGTCCTGCCGGATGGAATCACCGCGATCGGCACGGACGTGAACGCAAGCGGCGGCCCGACGCTCTACTGCCAGAACGAGACGACCACCGAGCAGACGCTCATCGCTTCCGGCCACAGCTATTCCCCCATCCTGACCATTCTGGAAGTCGAGAAGGCGGACGGCACGTATGATATTGTCGTCTGGGATTGCGCCGATCTGGCGACAGAGGTCGTCGTGCCGGAGGGCGTGACGAAGATCAGAAGCTACGCATTCCAGAACTGCAGCATGGTTTCGCTTACGCTGCCTTCCTCGCTCAGGATCATCGAAGAGTATGCCTTCTATGGCGCCAAGCAGCTCAAATCGCTTGAAATCCCGGTCGGCGTCGAGGTGATCGGAGCAAGGGCCTTCGACAATTGCCATGCGCTGGAGAGCATGATCATCCCGGACAGCGTATACAGCATCGGAGAAAACGCATTCCGATATTGCCATGCACTGAAGGAACTCACCATTCCCGGAAGCGTGACCGAGCTCAACGCTCTGTTCTCTTCCTGTGAATCCCTTGAATCGGTGGTTCTCGGAGACGGCGTAACCAGTATCCCGGATTCTATGTTCTATGGATGCACTGCGCTGAAGACCGTCAGCGTTCCGGACAGCGTAAAGAGCATCGGCAGCGACGCATTCAAGGGATGTTCTTCCCTCGAGGCCATCCATATTCCAAGCGGCGTCACTGCGATCCATGACAATACATTCGACGGATGCTCTTCTCTGACCGTGATTGCTCTCCCTGACAGCGTAACCTCTATTGGCGCTTCTGCGTTTGCGAATTGTACTTCTCTCAAATCGGTCAATATCCCCGACGGCGTAACCGTCATTGAGAACAGCACATTCGCCAACTGTCCTTCGCTGACCGAGATCATCATCCCGGAGAGCGTGACCAGCATTGGCGACAGCGCATTCTCTTTGTGCTCCTCGCTGACGACTGTCGTGATCCCCGACAGCGTGAAGCGTGTCGGCAGCTATGCCTTTGCTTACTGCAGCCAGATCGAGGCCATCTTCCTCCCCGGAACGCTTGAAGAAATCGGCAGCGATCCGTTGTATGCAAAAGAGCGTGTGCTTCCGTCTCTCGATTGTCAGACGGCGTATCTCCTCGGCGCGGAGGGCCTCGCATACACGCTGGAAGATAACCGCCAGATGACCTTCCTCGCGACGATGAGCGAATCGGGCAAGAAGTCCATCGAGCTTATATCTGCAGACGCTATGCTTGAAACGGCAGAAATTCCCTCAGGCGTGACCAGTATTCGTGACTACGTATTCCAAAGCTGCGATCAGATGACCGCTGTGACGATTCCTTCCACGGTCGCAAGCATCGGCCTGAGCGCATTCTCCTCCTGCGAAGCGCTGACCAGGGTTGTGCTTGAGGACGGCGTATCCGAGATCGGTCAAAATGCCTTCGGTTCCTGCGCTGCGCTGACCGAAGTGATCCTCCCGGAAAGCGTAACAAGCATCGGCCCGAGCGCATTCCGCTCTTGCAGGTCGCTCGAGCTTGAACTCCCGGCAAACATCGCCTCCGTGGGCGAAAGCGCGTTTGAAAATGTAAAGCGCGTATTCGTTCCGTCGTTTGAATGCCCCACTGCTTTTGCCGTCTGCGCGGAGAATCCGGATTTCAGCTACAGCATTGAGGGCATTGAGAAGATGTACTTCCGCACGGAAGCGGATGAAAACGGCGAAGCCGCCATCATCCTTGCCAAGGCCGATTCTGATATCGTCGAGGCAATCATCCCCGATGGCATTACGGAGATTGGCAGCAACGCATTCGGCAGTCATCACTGGAGTCTGACAAGCGTCAGCTTCCCGGAAAGCGTCCGCATCATCGACGATTATGCCTTCTATGACTGTGATAATCTGCGTACCGTGACGCTCCCGGATTCTGTTACCAGCATCGGCGCGCATGCGTTTGATCAGTGTGATCTCGACTGGGCAAGACTCCCGGCTAACGTGGAATTTGTCGGCGAATCCGCTTTCCTGTTCAGGCCTTTGATCGTACCGATCCATGATTGCCTGACCGCATTCAGCCTGAGCGAGGCCGGCTGCGAGTTCACGCTCGACGGTTATACCGAGTATAAGTTCATTGCTCAGACTAATGAAAGCGGCGACGTGTATTATTTGCTGATACAGGTAACAGATACACAGGACATCGTACTCCCCGATTGGGTGAACAAAGTCGAATCGCGTGCCTTTGGGTATTGTCCGGATAATTCCAGCATTACCTTCCCGGACAGCGTGGATTACATCGCAGAGGACGCGTTTGCAACTTGGGACTATCCGGATAAGCACCGCTACGACTGTGTCATCCGCTCCTCCGCGACCGCCTACGCCCGCACCTGGGCGCAGGAGCACGACTATACCTGGGAGCACGATGAGCACACTCTGGCGGCACTCCCGGCCGTCCCGCCGACGCACCTGACCCACGGCCTGACCGAGGGCAGCGCCTGCTCCGGCTGTGGCGAGATCTTCACCGCACAGGAGGAAATCCCGATGCTTGAGCTGACTGCCATGAAGCTCCCGGCAAACCTCAGGGTTATCGACGAGGAGGCCTTCGCCTTCATCCCGTCGCAGGCCATCGAGCTGCCGGACGGCTGCACGGCGATCGGCGCGCGCGCGTTCGCTTCCTGCGTGAACTTGCAGGTCGCGCTCATCCCGGCGAGCGTCGAGACCATCGCGCCCGACGCGTTTGAGGGCTGCCCCGCCGCGCTGATCATCCTCACGGACGAAGGCAGCGCCGCGCAGGCCTTTGCGGATGAAATGGGCTATACCTGCGTCATCCGATGAGCACACAGCTTATCTCCGCATCCCTGTAGGGGAGGGGCTCTGCCCCTCCCTTTTCTTCTCGCTTCTTTCAAGCTGCCAGCGGGCGGAGCAGAGCCCCGCCCCTACATCCATTTATCTCCGATTCCCTGTAGGGGAGGGGTTCTACTCCTCCCTCTACTTTCTTCTTTCGCGCGGGCTGCGAGCAGAGCAGAGCCCCGCCCCTGCATATGCTCATCTTCGTCTCCTTTGCAGACCATACAAAAACGCCGCTCTCCATGCTCTGGAAAGCGGCGCTTTTAAGCTTCTGATTACTTCTTGCCGAAAAGGCCCGCGAGCTTCTGGGCCATGTCCATCACGTCGTCGAGGCCCAGCTTCGCCTTGATGCCCGCGACGATGGCATTCACCTTGTCGTCCGGCAGGTCGATGCCCAGCATCTTCTCCAGCGTCTTGGCCGGGTTCTCGTTAAACGCCTTCAGCATGTCCTCGTTCTCGGTGAGCAGCTTCACGGCGTCGGCAATGATCTTCTGAATATCCATGTCTTTCGTCCTTTCCTGCGCATAATGCGCGAAATATACGGACAGTATACGATGATTTCTGCGTTTTGGCAAGCGCTTCCTTTTCCGCCGGAAATGATCTATTTGTCATCCGCGCGGTTTCATGCTACAATAGCAGGCGACTGACAAAAGCGAGGAGCGATCATCCCATGGCCCTGCCCGTGTATTTTGCGCCGATGGAAGGCGTGACCGATTCGATCTACCGCCGCGTGCACAAGGCGCACTTCACCGGCATCGACAAATACTTCATCCCCTTCATCAGCCCGACGCAGAATCTCGTCCTCACCCCGAGGGAGCGGCACAACGTATCGCCCGAATATAACGCGGGGCTGCGCGTCATTCCGCAGGTGCTGACCAAAAACGCCGACCATTTCCTCTGGGCGGCGCAGCTGCTCTATGACATGGGCTATGACGAGGTGAACCTCAACACCGGCTGCCCCTCCGGCACGGTCACGGCCAAGGGCAAGGGCGCGGGCATGCTCCAGCATCTGCCGGAATTGGAATGCTTCCTCGATGCGATCTTCTCCCGCAGCCCCATGCGCATCTCGATCAAGACGCGCATCGGCTTTTTCTCCCCGGAGGAATACGACCTGCTGCTGGAGATCTTCAACCGCTACCCCATGTGCGAGCTGATCGTCCATCCGCGCACGCGCGAGGAATTCTATAAGGGCGAGCCGCACGAGGACGTCTATCTCGCCGCCGCGAAGCGGACAAAGCCGCCGCTCGTCTACAACGGCAACCTCTTCACCGCCGAGGCATGCCGGGCCATCGAAGAAAAAAGCCCCGAAACCGGAGCGTTGATGCTCGGCCGGGGGCTGCTGGCCAATCCCGCCCTCGCGCAGACCTACGCAGGCGGCGCGCCGCTTGACAAGGCGTCCCTTCGCGCCTTCCACGACGACCTGCTCGCGTCCTACATGGCGGAATACCCGAAAAACGTCGTCCTCGGCCGCATGCGCGAGGTCGCCAAGAACATCTGCTGCGGCTTCGAAAACGCGCACAAGCCGCTCAAGATCGCCAGAAAGGCAGGCAGCATTCCCGTCTACGAGGACGCCATGACGCGGCTGTTTGAGGAATACGAGCTTCAGGCCAGCCCGTGCTTCTCCCCGGACTGATTTTCCTGCATCGACATCCATTCCGCGCACAGCGCGAAAACCACACAGGCCGCGATGATCGGCACGATAAACACAAGCGTAATGATCGTCTCCAGCATATCTCATACCCTCTCTTTCATCCTATACACAATCGACCTATAAACAATCGACACAGCAATCGGCTTCATCATCCGGGCGTCAGGCCCGGTCCATCGGGCGGCGCACATCGCCGCTTTTTTCTTTGCCGCTTTGCTCTGTATCCTTCAGTTGACTTCCGTCTTGCTGTATGCGCGCCGCCTGCGCTCCCCGCCCGTCCTGCGGGAAAGATACGACGCAATGCTCCGCACGCTCACGCGCCGCCCGGCGCATGCGCTTTCAATCCGCCCATCCGAGAGCATTGTATACACCGTCGCGCGCGTCACGCCGAGGATCTTCGCTGCGACGGTCTTATCCACCGCCTCGCCATAGCGCGCAGTCAGCGCTTCGCTGCGTTCCTTTTCCTGCATCGACGTATTCCACAGCGCCTCGCGCGTCCGTTCCTCCAGCGCCAGCACGCGCCTTTCCAGATCCGCCATCCGCTGCGCGGACATCTCCTGTCTTACTTCCACTGCACACCCATCCCCTTTCCACTTTTTATCCATCACATCGCAAATAATGCCATCAATCAATATTTGATCATCCACATCATCAACAATATAATGGATATTCTGTCTCATGCGCTCCACTTTTGAAATTTCCATTCAGGCAACGCTCGCGTTGCTTTTGTCATCCGTCCGGTGACGATGTTTATTCTAGCACGCGAACGTCCGTTCGTCAACCATTTGGTGACAAATTTCTCAAAAAACTTCTTTTGGTCTTGCAAACGGTGACGGACATGGTATAATGGCTTATGTAGAAACAGATGCGTTCAACCTCATCGTTCACAGACAGGAGGCGACAGACATGAATAAGCGTGAATTCGGCGATATCCTCCGGCAGCTGCGCATCAGCCGCGGCCTTTCCCAGGACGAGCTCGCCGCAATCCTGCATACGACCAAGCAGGTCATCAGCCGATACGAAACCAAGCAGCGCGTGCCCAAGATCTCGGTCGTCGCCGAATATGCCGAGCGCCTCGGCGTTCCCCTTGCCCTGCTCACGGGCAATGCGGATGCATCCGCGCCGGACGTGCAGATCATCGACGGCGTGCGCCGCGTCCCGATTCTCGGCGGCGTCGCCTGCGGCGAACCGATCTACAAGCCCGGCGACGAGGGCGAATACGCCACCATTGAAGAGCACGTCCGCTGCGATTTTGCGCTCATCGCGCAGGGCGATTCCATGACCGGCGACCGCATTTATTCCGGCGATACGGTCTTCATCAGGAAGCAGCAGACCGTCCGCGATGGCGAAATCGCCGCCGTCGCGCTGGATAACGAGCTGACGCTCAAGCGCATCCGCCGCCTCCGCGCGCCGGACGGAACCGTGCTGTTCACCCAGCTGCTCCCCTCCAACCCCAGCTATTCGCCCATCGAGGTCGGCGGCGAGGGCGAAACGCGCAGCGTCCGCATCCTGGGCAAGGCTGTCGCCGTGCGGTTCGTCATCTGACGCCCGCCCGTGAATTCATTTCATCTTCAACATAACAAATCGTCAACTTTCGCAACTTTTTCACAAATGCTTGCGTCTGCTTTTTTCCGGTGCTATACTTGTTTCATTCCATTTCGGTGCATACCTGCACCCATTATGTTGGAGGACTTACCGAATGTTCAGCTTCTCTTTTGCACGATTTTTTGGCTATTGCTTTACGGGCTATAGTCTTGCTTTCGTGCGCGCAGAGAAGCATATCGGGTAAGCGGGCGGATTCCATTCCGCCGCCATCAACCGGATATCTGAGGCCCCTGCCACACGGCAGGGGCCTTTATATTTGGAAACAACTTTTCAGAAAGAAGGATACCGCCATGATCATCATCATGAAACCCAGGGCAACCGAGGAACAGATCGAGTCGCTTGCTTCGTCTCTCAAAGCACAGGGCATGGACATCCAGAGAAACGCAGGCGTGGACTGCGTCGTCCTCGGCGTCATCGGCGACGTCGCCCACCTCGATCCGCATGACTTTCTGATTCAGCCGGGTGTTGAGCGCATCATGCCCGTTTCCGAACCGTTTAAAAAGGCGAACCGCAAGTTCCATCCGAACGATTCGGTCATCGACTGCGGCGGCGTTCCCGTCGGCGGACGCAAGCTTGCGATCTTCGCTGGACCCTGCTCAGTAGAGAATTACGACCAGATCACCGATACCGCGCTGAAGGTCCGCGCGGCCGGCGCGAATATCCTGCGCGGCGGCGCCTACAAGCCGCGTACCTCTCCTTACGCCTTCCAGGGCCTCAAGCTCGAGGGCCTGAGCCTGCTCGAGCAGGCCAAAGAACTCACGGGCATGCCGATCTGCACCGAGATCATGAGCCCGCAGCTCGTCGAAGAATTCGACAGGCGCGTGGATATCATTCAGGTCGGCGCGCGCAACATGCAGAACTTCGATCTGCTGACCGAGCTGGGCAAGACCCGCAAGCCCATCCTCCTCAAGCGCGGCCTCTCCTCCACGATCAACGAATGGCTGATGAGCGCGGAATACATCATGGCCGCCGGCAACCCCAACGTCATCCTCTGCGAACGCGGCATCCGCACGTTCGAAACCTACACCCGCAATACGCTCGACCTCTCCGCGGTGCAGGCCGTCAAGCGCCTGTCCCATCTGCCGGTGATCGTCGATCCCAGCCATGCCACCGGACTCAACTGGATGGTCGAACGCATGTCCATCGCCGCTGTCGCTGCCGGCGCGGACGGCCTGATCATCGAGGTGCACAACAATCCCCCGCGCGCCCTTTGCGACGGCGCGCAGAGCCTCACGCCGGATCAATTCGCGCAGGTCATGGGCAAGCTCCATGCGATCGCGCCGATCGTGGAGCGTACGCTGTGAGGGTTCTGTTTGTCGGCCTCGGCCTGATCGGCGGCAGCATGGCGATGGCACTCCGCGGTTATCCGGACGCGGAGCTCTATGCTGTCGAGCGGGACGAATGGACGAGATTTGAAGCGCTGGGCTGCGGCGCGGTTCAGGCTGCATGGCCAAACGCCGAAAGCGCCCCGCTGGAGAGCATGGACGTCACGGTGCTTTGTCTGCATCCGGGCGCGGCCGCTTCCTTCATAAGCGATTATGCCCAAAGGCTTCGCCCCGGCTCGCTGCTGACCGACGTATGCGGCGTCAAGCGTCCTCTGCGCGACGCCATCGCCGCCCTGCCCGATCGCCGCTTTGTCTATCTCGGCGGCCATCCGATGGCCGGCCGCGAGCGCGGCGGCTTCCAGAACGCATCGCCCGATCTCTTCCGCGGCAGCCATTACATCCTGACCCCCGATAAAACCGTTCCTCAGGAGAGCATCGACCTGATCGAAAAGCTCGTCCTGCATATGGGCTGCGCCGATATCGTGCTGTCCAATCCCGAGGCGCACGACGAACGCATCGCCTACACCAGCCAGCTCATGCACGTCATGGCGCTCGCCCTGTGCGATCAGCATCTCCTCTTTGACAGCTACGGCTTCGAGGGCGGCTCCTTCCGCGGCGCAACCCGTGTCGCAGCGCTCGAGCCGGATCTGTGGACGGAGCTGTTCTGGGCCAACAAGGAAACGCTCGCCGCGCTCACAGACGAGCTGATCGGAAAGCTGTCGGAATACAGCGCGCTGCTGCGCGCGGACGACCGCGAGGCGCTGCTGACGCGGCTGACCGAATCCAGCGACCGCAAGAAGAAATTCGACGAGCTGCGCGGCATCAGCAACAGCAAAAAAGCCCTGTTCAAATAAGCAGCACGGGAGGTATGCTCCATGCCCATCGTTACGGTCTGCGCGTCTGCGCCGGAAAGCCGCTACGACATCCATATCGGCCATGGCCTTTTGAAGGCCTGCG
Source organism: Clostridia bacterium (assembly GCA_017436605.1). Classification (GTDB taxonomy): domain Bacteria; phylum Bacillota; class Clostridia; order Christensenellales; family Aristaeellaceae; genus Ventricola. The sequence goes on from JAFSCW010000043.1 coordinate 19,957, forward strand.
CGCCCCTGTTTGCGCCCTATCGCGGGCGCAGGGCGGCGATTGTCGCGGACAGCAACACTGCGCCGCTGTATTCCTACGCGCTCATGGAGCAGCTTCACAGGGCGGGCGTCGAATCCTCCGTAATCGTGCTGCCCGCGGGCGAGGCCACCAAATGCCCGGAGGAGCTCGCCCGCCTGTACGACGCTTTCCTCGATTTCCGCCTCACGCGCGCGGATCTGGTCATCGCGCTGGGCGGCGGCGTCGTGGGCGATATCGCGGGCTATGCGGCCTGCACCTATCTGCGCGGCGTGCATTTTGTTCAGGTGCCGACAACGCTGCTGGCGCAGGTCGATTCCTCCGTCGGCGGCAAGGTCGCCGTCAATCATCCCCGCGGCAAGAACCTGCTGGGCGCGTTCTATCAGCCCGAGCTCGTGCTCATCGACTGCGATACCCTGCAAACGCTCGACGAGCGGCAGGTCGGCGCGGGGTTGGGCGAGGTGATCAAGTACGGCTGCATCTGCGACAGGGCGCTGTTTGAGCGGATCGAGACGCTCGGCTCCCGCGCAGCACTGACGCCCGTGCTCGATGAGATCATCGCCCGCTGCTGCGCGCTTAAGGCCGAATACGTGCGCGTCGATCCGCACGACCACGGCGTCCGCATGCAGCTGAATTTCGGCCATACGCTGGCGCATGCGCTGGAAAACGCCATGGGCTACGGCACGCTGCTCCACGGCGAGGCCGTCACCATCGGCATGGTCGCTGCCGCCCGCTGGGGCGAGGCGCTCGGCATGACGCCCGAAGGAACCTCCTCCCGCATTCGCGCCGTGCTCAGGGCCTATGGCCTGATGACCGACGTCCCCGCGGGGCTTTCGCCGGATGCGCTCGCAGGCGCGATGGCGCTGGACAAAAAGGCCGAGGGCAGAACCGTGCGCGCCGTCATCCTCACGGAAATCGGCGCATGCAAAGGCGTGCCGCTCACGCCGGCGCAGCTCAAAGCCTTCCTGTAACCCACACGCAAGGAGAACCGCCATGAACAAGATCGTTTCGCCAGCATCGCTTTCGGGCATGCTCCCCGTCATGCCCAGCAAGTCCGCCTCGCATCGCGCGGTCATGCTCGCTGCGCTCTGCGCCGGGGAGACGGAGCTTTCGCCGCTGCAGCTCTCGCTCGATATCGAGGCGACGCTCCAATGCGCGAAGGCGCTCGGCCTGAGCGCAGGTGTTTCCATCAAGCCGCACGCGCTTCCCGGTTTTGTGAAGGCGAAGATCAAGGGCGGCCTCACACCGGAACGGCAGCCGCTGCGCACGCTCGACTGCGGCGAATCCGGCTCCACGCTGCGGTTCTTCATTCCCCTTGCGCTGGACGGGCGCGGCCCCGTACGCTTTGTCGGGCATGGGCGGCTGATGCAGCGTCCGCTGGATCTGTACGAATCCCTCTTCCGTCCGCTCGGCGTACGCTGGGAGCAGACCGAGCAGGACCTGATCGTCGAAGGCAGCCTCACGCCCGGGGAATACGCCCTGCGCGGCGACGTCAGCAGCCAGTTCATCACGGGCCTTCTGCTCGCGCTGCCGCAGCTGCCCGGGGACAGCGTCATCCGCATCACCACGCCGCTTGAATCCCGCGCCTAGGTGGAACTGACGCGGCGCGTTCAGAAAACCTTCGGCATCGTTTCAAGCTGGTCGCAGGATAACCAGACGCTTTATATTCCCGGCCATCAGACGCCCGTATCGCCGGGACATGCGCATGTCGAAAGCGACTGGAGCCACGCC
>JAFSCW010000044.1 GCA_017436605.1 Clostridia bacterium
CGCAGCTGAGCGCGCTTTTTTCCGTCCAGCCCTTAATCGCCGCAAAGCCGTCGCGAAGATCGACGCTCACGGCGATCCGCTCGCCGAACCGGGCAACCAGCCGCTCCAGCAGCCCGGGATCGGTTACAGCCGCTGTGCCGAGAATCACCCGGCCCACGCCGGCGTCCAGATACCGGCCGGCGACCTCCTCGCTGCGGATACCGCCGCCGACCTGCGCAAACAGGCCGCAGGCCGCGATTTCCGCGATCAGCTCGAGATTCGGCGTCCCGCCGGTTTTGGCCCCTTCGAGATCCACGATGTGGATGTTCTCCGCGCCGCAGGCGATAAAATCCTTTGCGACCAGCAGGGGGTTTTCGCTATATACCGTCATCTGCGCATAATCGCCGCGCAGCAGACGGACGGCCTTGCCGCCATAAAGGTCGATAGCAGGAAAGATTTTCATCGCATCATACCTCGCAGAACGCCCTGAGGATATCAAGCCCGACGCGGCCGCTCTTTTCGGGATGGAACTGACAGCCCATCACATTCCCCCGCGCGACGGCGGCCGTCACGTCCACGCCGTATTCCGCCGTCGCCAGCGTGTTCTTTTCGCAGCCCACCGCGCTGTAGCTGTGCACGAAGTAGACGCAGTCGCCGTCCTTCGTGTATTTCATCAGCGGATGCGCCTTTTTCATGTCCAGCGCGTTCCAGCCGATGTGCGGAATCTTGAGCCCTTTGGGTATCCTTTCCGCCATCGCCGTCACCTCGCCCGGGATGAGGCCAAGGCCCTCGTGCTCGCCGTATTCATAGCTTTTGTCAAAGAGCATCTGCATGCCCAGGCAGATGCCCAGCAGCGGCCTTCCACCCGCCGCCAGCTCGCAGATCAGCGCGTCCAGTCCGTTTTCCGCGAGCTTCCCCCGCGCATCGCCGAACGCGCCCACGCCCGGCAGAAGGATCCTGTCCGCCGCGCGGATCACATCCGCATCGCCGGAAACGACGGCCTGCGCGCCGATCATGGAAAGCGAGCTCCTGAGCGAAAAGAGATTGCCCACGCCATAGTCGATGATCGCAATCATACCAGCACCCCTTTGGTCGAGGGAATCTCGCCGCCAAGGCGCGCATCCTCGGATACGGCCTCGCCAAGCGCGCGCCCGAAGGCCTTGAACATCGCCTCGACGATGTGGTGGCTGTTCGTTCCGTCCATCTGGCGCAGGTGCAGCGTCATGCCGGCAGCGCGCGTGAGCGCGAGGAAGAATTCCTCGACCAGCTCGGTATCGAACGTGCCGATCTTCTGGCTGGGAATCTGCGCCTGATACCGCAGGCAGCTGCGCCCGGACAGATCCAGCGCGCACAGCACCAGCGCCTCGTCCATCGGCAGAAGCATGCTGCCGTAGCGGCGGATGCCGCGCTTATCGCCCAGCGCTTTGGCAAGCGCCGCGCCCAGAACGATGCCGATATCCTCGACACTGTGATGATCGTCCACCGCATAATCGCCCCGGCAGACGACGTTCAGATCGAACCGGCCATGGCGCGCAAAGAGCGTCAGCATGTGATCCAGAAAGCCCACGCCCGTCTGAATCGTGCCCTTGCCCGTGCCGTCCAGCTCAAGCGTCAGCTCGATGTCGGTTTCCGCCGTCCGGCGTTTTATTTCCGCGCTGCGCATGCTCATGCCCTCCCGAATATCATTTCAATCGCCGCATCCAGCGCCTGCATCTCCTGCATGGTGCCGATCGTGATGCGCAGGTAATCCCTGATTCTGTCCTTATCCCAGTGCCTGACGAGAATGCCCCGCTCGCGCAGCTGGAATTTCAGCGCCGCGGCGCTCATGGCGCTGGGCTTTGCGAAGACGAAATTGCCGAGCGAATCAAGAACCTCAAAGCCCTGATCGCGCAGCATCCGCGTCGTGAATTCCCGCGCCTCGATGATCCTGCGGCAGTTAGCCATGTAGTAATCGTCCTCCCGGATCGCCGCCACGCCCGCCGCCTGCGCCATGCGCGATACGCTGTACAGGTTCACGCTGTTTCGGATCGTCTCCAGATCGGATATCAGCGCCTCACTGCCCATCGCGAAGCCGATTCTCGCGCCCGCCATCGAGCGGGACTTCGAGAACGTCCGCACGATCAGCAGGTTTTCGTGCTGACCGATCAGCGAAAGCGCGCTCTCCGCACCGAAATCGACATACGCCTCGTCGATGATCACGACGTTGTCCGGGTTCGTCCGCGCGATTTCCGCGATCTGTTCAAGCGGAATCGCATAGCCCGTCGGCGCGTTCGGGTTGGGGAACACGATCGTCTTCCCGACGCCGCAGTAATCGCGATAATCGAGCGTGAAATCCGCCTTCAGCGGGATCTTCTCCAGCGGAATCCCCAGCGACGCGGCAAACAGATCGTAATAGCCGTAGGTGATATCCGGCAGGGCGATGGGATGCTCGCCGTCCGAAAAGGCCATAAACGCAAAATACAGAATCTCATCCGAGCCGTTCGCCGCGATCACCTGCGAAGGAGCCACGCCGTAGCGCCGGGCAAGCGCCTCGCGCAGCGCCGTGCAGTCGGGATCGTTGTAGTAGTTCAGCTTCCCGATTTCCCTTTCGACCGCAGCCGCCACGCCCGGCGAGGGCGGATACGGCGATTCGTTCGTGTTCAGCCGGATGAATCCGCCGCCCTCTTCGTGATCGCCGGGTACATAGGCCGGAAGGCCACGGTGCTTATCGAGCAGAAACATACCTACGTCCTTTCCTGGGGACGCCGTCCCCAAACCCCACTTCGCTTCGCGCCGGTTTTAAGCCATTCTTTATTTCTCTGCTGCGTGTATGCGCAGCAATGCGGGGAGTTTGAGGGATGAAATCCCTCAAGCAGGTCCGGGCGGCAGCCCGGCATCCCGTCACGCTATGCGGATCAGCGCAGCTCGGGCATGCGCCTCGAGCCCCTCGGCCCTGGCAAAGACCGCGATATCCTCCGCGACCTGCGCCAGCGCTTCCTTCGTGTAATAGGTGTACTGCGTCTTCTTGATAAAATCGTCCACGCTCAGCGGGCTTGAGAACCGCGCCGTGCCGGAGGTCGGCAGGGTGTGGTTCGGGCCTGCGATATAATCGCCCAGCGATTCCGGGCAGTACCTGCCCATGAAGACCGAGCCCGCGTTGCGCACAAACGGCAGATACGCCTGAGGATCGTCCACGCACAATTCCAGATGCTCCGGCGCGAGCGCGTTGGCCGCCTCCACCGCCGCCATCAGGTTGTCGGTGACGATGATCCGGGAACTGTTTTCGATCGCCTTTCTGGCGATCGCCTCGCGCGGAAGCTGCCTGAGCTGGCGCTCGACCTCGCAGGAAACCGCCTCCGCCAGCTCCATGGAATCCGTCACCAGCACGGCGCAGGCCAGCGCGTCGTGCTCCGCCTGGCTGAGCAGATCCGCCGCGACATACGCGGGATTGCTCGCGCCGTCCGCGATGACGAGGATCTCGCTGGGGCCTGCGATCATGTCGATATTCACCCGGCCGAAAACCTGCCGCTTCGCCTCGGCGACGTAGGCGTTGCCCGGGCCGACGATCTTGTCGACCTTCGGCACGGACGCCGTGCCATAGGCCAGCGCCGCGACGGCCTGCGCGCCGCCGATTTTGAACACCTGCGTCACGCCCGCCATCCTCGCCGCCGCGAGAATCGGCGCGGCGATCTTTCCTTCCCTGTCCGGCGGGGAGACCATGACGATCTCGCTGCAGCCGGCGATCTTCGCAGGAATCGCGTTCATGAACACGGTCGAGGGATAGCTTGCCGTGCCGCCGGGAATATACAGCCCGACCTTTTCAATCGGCGTCACCTTCTGCCCCATGTACGTGCCGTCCGGATTCCTCAGGCAGAATCCTTCGCGCTTCTGCGCGCTGTGGAAGCGCTCAATATTCCGGGCTGCGGTCTGCATCGCCGCGAGCAGCCGCGGCGAAACCGCAGCCATCGCCTCGTCGATTTCCTGCTGAGAGACGCGCAGGCTTTCCAGCTTCGCGCCGTCGAACCGCTCGCAGTATGCATAGAGCGCTTCATCGCCGCGCTGCGCCACGTCGGTAAGAATCCCGCTAACGGTTTCGCTCACGCCGGAGGTCTCCATGCAGCGCATCAGCAGCGCGCCCTCGGTCAGTTCGTCATATCGGATGATCTTCATGAATTCAGCACACCTTCCACGTTCGCGCGCAGCGTCCGCAGCGCGTCGGCCTTGAATTTATAGCTCGACTTGTTGGCAATCAGCCGCGCGGAGATCGGTACGATCTCCTCCAGCGGCGCCAGCCCATTTTCAATCAGCGTCTTGCCGGTTTCCACGATATCTACGATCACATCGGACAGGCCCACCAGCGGCGCCAGCTCAATGGAGCCGTTCAGGTGAATCAGCTCGATCTCCCGGCTGCAGGCGCTGTAATACGTCCTGGCGATGTTCGGGAACTTCGTGGCCACGCGCAGGGTGCTCGACCGGTCGTCCCGGAAATCCTTCGGCCCGGCGACGCACATCCGGCATTTCCCCATGCGAAGATCGAGCAGCTCATAGACGTCCGGCCGGTATTCCAGCAGAATGTCCTTGCCCGCGATGCCGATATCCGCCGCGCCGCGCTCGACATAGACCGCCACGTCGCTGGGCCTGACGAGGAAATACCTAACGCCGATCTCCGGGTTTTCAAATGTCAGCTTGCGGTTGTCCTCCTTCATCGCCGGGCAGGGATAGCCGGCCCTCTCCAGCACGGCGTATGCCTTATCGCCCAGCCTTCCCTTGGGCAGCGCCACGTTGATCATACCCTGTTTTCCTCCCCGCCCAGGTCGATTCTCTCCCGATACCGGATATCAGCTTTGCCCGCGCGCTGGACGCGGACGCTCCGGCCTGCCGCCGTCTGCTTGCGCGCCGCGGTAATCACGGCGTCCGTCGGCGTATCCGCACCGTAGGTGATCAGTACATCCACATCGCATTCGGCCTTTTCGCCGAGCAGACGATCTATCTGATCGAGATAGACCGCAAAGCCGATCGCCTGTCCCTTCTTTCCCATGCGGCTGAGCAGGTAATCATACCTGCCGCCCGAGAGCACACCGGAGGGAATGCCGTCGATAAAACCGGCGAAGATCAGGCCGTTATAGTAATTCATATCGTTGACGACGGAGAAATCGAGATTGATTCCGCCTACGCCATACAGCTCCATCATCCCCAGCAGCGCGCGAAGATCGCAAAGCGCATCCCTGCAGGCCTGCGGCAGGTTCATCGCCTCAAAAACAGGAAGCGTTTCCCCCAGCGGCCCAAACTCCGTGACCAGCGTTTCCAGCTGCGCGGCCGTCTTGTCCGCTATCGCCAGCTCCGCGCACAGCGCGCGCAGGCCATGGAGGTTCTTGTCGCTGATGAGCGCCATGAGCTGCGCCTTCTGCGCATCCGTCAGCGCCTCCTGCGCGAGGATTCCGGCGGGCAGGCGCAGATCCGCGATATCCAGCGCATAGCGCGGCGAGATTTCCGCAAGACTCCTCGCCGCGAGCATCAGCACCTCGCCCATCGCATAGACGTCGACCTCGCCGATCATCTCAAGGCCGGCCTGCATGATTTCCTTGAAGCCGAGCTCCCCGCGGGGAACGCGGTATACGGTCTCCGCGTAGCTGACCTTGACCGGCCCGCCGCCCGCCTTCGTGTTCTTGACGACAGAGAGCGTGATATCCGGCTTGAGCGCCATGAGCTTGCCGTCCATATCGCTGAAGGCAAGCACATGCTCGCTGGTCAGGAAGCTCTTGTTGCGCATATACAGGTCGTATTCCTCGAACCGGCTGACCCTATAGGGCAGATAGCCATAGCGCTGATACAGCTCCCGCAGCCGGATGGAAATCCTCTCGTCCGCCTTAAGCCTGCTCATCGTCTTCCCCGCTTTCCTGCATTCTCGCAATAATCATGCGGTAGCCGCCCGCGCCGTAATCCAGGCACTTTTTCACGCGCCCGATCGTCGCCGAACTCGCGCCCGTCGCTTCGCCCGCGCGCTGATAGGAACTGCCCTCATGCAGAAGCCTTGCCACCTCCAGCCGCTGGCCGAGATCGCGGATCTCCTTGACCGTGCACAGATCCTCAAAATACCGGTAACATTCCTCGACACTGCCGAGCGCCAGAATGGATCTGAACAATTCGTCCGTCTGTTTATCCCGTTTCAAGCTCATGTCATTCACCTCATTACAGCATTATACTAACACGTTAGCGCACTAAAGTCAATCCAAATCTACGGTCCTCTTCAAACATTTTTTCTCATTTCATGCTTGACAACCCTTCCCTATGGTGCTATAATACTTTTTGTTCCCGGTGCTTTGGCTCAGTTGGTAGAGCACATCGTTCACATCGATGGGGTCACTGGTTCGAGTCCAGTAAGCACCACCATAGAAAACGCTTGATCCATCATGGATCGAGCGTTTTTCTTTTTGCTCGTTCTCCCGGGTTCACACCAGCGATACCTTGAGTAAACGACGATTCATTAGAGATGCGAACGTCTTTCCTCCCCTCCTCGGAGGGGAGCAAATGCGTTTTGCATTCCTGAATGGTCTTTTTCCACAAGCTGCATCCTCCATCTTTCGGATGCAGATTTTTTTGATACACTTCTTTACACATAAAATGCTTCATGCTATAATAAACCAACTGCCCCGCCAAAGGTACCGCAGCGCAATCTACAGGAGGGATGCTTATGACAAAAAAATGGTGGGCTTTTTTCGTAACGCTGATGCTGCTTTGCAGCCTGTCGGCCTCGGCATGCGCTGGTGCCTTTTATGCGCTCGGCATCGCAGACGCAATTGGCAAGAAAGCTGCTCAGGATCAATTAACGCAGGGTGTCCTCGTCGATAAGGATCTGAACGACGGTGCCGGCGGCCACTATATATATATGGCATACTATGACGGTGTCAAGGGTGATGATGATGAATTTATCACTGGCATTCGCTTTTTGGCTGCCTCTTCCAGCGATTCCCCGCCGGAAACGATGGATTTTAAAGGAACCTGCTTTTATCTCCATGGCGGAAGCCACGAGGAAAACTTCGCGAAGGACACTGATATCTGTGATCTCAACAATGGCGCTGGCGGCAAATATATCTATACATACGTCACCAGAGATCCTGATTACGGTCCTGCAATTGCCGAAATCGGCGTATGCAGTAAAGACCATCCCTATGTCCTTCGCAACTTCAGTGATTCCTATGTTCAAGATGGATATGGATATCCACAGGATTTAAACGAAGGCTGCGAAAAACTGGTTCAAGACGTTCCAAGCATTTATCTTTATGCAAAACCGTTTGAAGCTACCCTCTACGGCCAATATCACTACCTTGATGAATTGGCAACCAAGCAGGTCGCCAATTTGAGCCCGCGTGTGCAAAACCCCGCTGTAGCATTGTTGCCGCCTGCTGTGCCCAGCCGCATATCCTATAAAGGATACGAAATGACTTTGCAGGGATGGGCACCTCATCCCTCTACCTTCGTCCTGACAAGCTATATGAATGTCGAGTATTATGAGGCCACAACAGCAGAAGCACCAAAAGTGCTCTACGCGGTCTATGCCTGCACCCCCAAAATCACCTATGATGCCAACGGCGGCAGCAATGCCCCCGCAGCACAGGAGCTGACGACCTTCCAACTGTCTGCCTCAGGCATGGTAACTTCACGAAAGACTTTAACCATCACTTCAGCAGTACCTACACACGAAAATCCCTGCTATGAGTTCATTGGCTGGTCAACTGATCCGAATGCAACCGAACCTGATCCTATGTACGCAGCCGGAGCTTCGGTTGATTTGCCTTCGGACATCACGCTGTACGCCGTATGGCAGCCGCATCATTACGGCACGCTGATCCCTGCTCAGCCGGGAACGCATACCAAGGATACGCTCAAGCCTGGAACAAGCGCATACTACCAGTGTACAAAGTGCATGGGCTATTTCACCGAATCCAAACAGCCGACCACCATCTTCGATCTGCTTGGCGAAACCCCTGTGCATACCTTTGAAGACTCGGTCTGCACCGAGTGCGGCTATGTGATCACAGTCGGCGGCACCCGGTCCCATGTCGTCATCTATGACGCCAACGGCGGCACGGGCTCCATGCTGCCCCAGCTTTTCACCTCCGGCGTGGCGCAGAGGCTGACGGCCAACACCTTCACCCGCCCGGGACATACTTTTGTCGGCTGGAACACAGCAGCAGACGGCAGCGGCACAGCTTACCGTGAAGACACGAACTTCACGGCTTCCAGATCCATCACGCTGTATGCACAGTGGCAGGCGATTGATGGATGGATTGCGCCTTCAACAGATAATCTTCCCAAAACCGGCGATACTTCCACGCCCATGCTTTGGCTAGCCATGAGTATCCTGAGTGTGCTGGGCATGCTGCTTCTGCGCAAGAAGGTATACAGCAGATAACGTCAGGAAGACTCATCATGCGGCGCACAAGAGAACCACGGAGCGATTTCTGTGGTTCTCTTTTTCATATCAAATGCGTTATGTATTCAAACCGCTATGATAGAGCACATCGTTCACATCGATGGGGTCACTGGTTCGAGTCCAGTAAGCACCACCAAATAAAAAACCACCCTTAACGGGTGGTTTTTTATTTGGTGGTGCTCTCCCGGATTCAAGCATTGATTCCGTCATGGTCAACGCACATCGATGGAGGTTTTCCGGTCGCGGCGCCCTGTGGGCGCAATTCAGCGGACGGAAAACGGTTCGAGGCCGCCTTGGTATCGCATCCCTTCCTTTACGGGTGGTTTTTTATTTGGTTCTGCTCTGCCGGGCTCAAGCATTGATTCCGTCATGGTGAACGCACATCGATGGAGGTTTTCCGGAAGCGGCGCCCTGTGGGCGCAATTCAGCGGACGGAAAACGGTTCGAGGCCGCCTTGGTATCGCATCCCTTCCTTTACGGGTGGTTTTTTATTTGGTTCTGC
>JAFSCW010000045.1 GCA_017436605.1 Clostridia bacterium
AGCGAAGGACATTTGTGTCTGTAGCAGAGACACAAAAAAACCGCTCGGAAGTAGCAGTTCCGAACGGTTGCGTCCACACAAGGTGAACATGAGTTATGGTGCACCATCAGGGGCTCGAACCCGGGACACCCTGATTAAGAGTCAGGTGCTCTACCAACTGAGCTAATGGTGCAGATCCTTGTTTTGAGGAGCCGTTCCTCTCAACGGAAAATAGTATATCACGCCAATCGACATAATGCAAGCCTTTTTTTCAAAAAAAGTAAGATTTTTTTCAAAAGGTGTGCGCGCAGCAATGAACTGTATGTATGCGGGGAAGAAGGAGAAATAAGCCGCCCGGATGGGCGGCTTGGAAATCAGGCTTCTTCGGTTTTGCCCGGCAGGCCGGAAAGGATGCTGGCAGCCATGCGGCCGGGATAGAGCGTCGGAGCGACGTTCACGATACGCTCCAGCAGCTTTTCCGCTTCGCGGCGGTTGTTTTCCGCCAGATAGGCGCGGGCAATCCACAGCGAGATCGTAACCTTGTGGAGCAGCTGGGAATTGTTCTTGACCAGAATCTGCAGCGCGTCGATATCACACTTGCCTGTGGTCAGGAAGAGCATGCACTGCTCGTTGAGCTCGGTATTGAAGACCATGCGCTTCTTTTCGGGCTTGGAGGTCTGCATCGCTTCGAGCTTCTTCTTCAGGTCGAGGAGCTCGTCCATGTAAGCCCTGGCCGTTTCGATGTCTTCCTTCTGCTCGGCGCAGTAGCACAGGTTGCTGACGATGGCAAACTTGGAAAGCAGGTCGTTTTCCGGCTTGCCGGTGTTAGGCAGCTTGCAGGACTTGAGCAGCGCAATCGCGTCGTCAAAGCGGCCCTGTGCGCAGTAAGCATTGGAAGCATGGAGGCGGACAGTCAGCGCGACGTTGTCATTCTTGAGCGGGATGTTGAGCATCGGCTCGTACAGTTTGAGGAAGCCATCGACATTCAGATCGCTGTAAAGCTTGGAAAGCAGCGCGCTGTGCGCGTTGTAGGCGTTGAGCAGCTGGCCGAACATGATGATCGCCAGACCCGCGCCGGAAATCAGCAGGGTGACAAGATGATTGGCGCCGGGGTTGAGCACGATGTATACGGCGACCAGCGCGATATAGCATACGGCGATGAGCAGCATTTTCTTTTTGAGTTTGGGAAAAAGGTGAATCATGTGAGCGTCTCCTTGCGTAAAAGATCAATGCATATAGTATATCGCCTGAGCAGATGAATTGCAATTCTTTTTCTCGCCAATTTTGATGGAATTCAAGGCGATTTGGCATGAACGATTTCCAAATCCACAGCAGAAAAAACACGAAAAACAAAAATTTATGTCGAGAATTTGTGCATTGTGCTGATTGATGTGCTGGTATACTACCTTGTACAATAAGATATATCCTTTGGCCGCCAAAGGATGCAGACGCTGCGCGGCAGCAAATCAAGAATGAATGGTAGGTGGCGCTGGATGAGGATTGACGAAAGACGAGGCGCGGAGACGGCGCGCGATTATGCGCTGCGCGTGCTGAAATCGAACATCATTTCCATGGAGCTTAAGCCCGGAGCGATGGTCAGCGAGAATGAGCTGGCTTCTCAGCTGGGACTCAGCCGCACGCCGGTGCGCGAAGCGCTGATGGATCTGGCCAAGTATCATGTTGTGGACGTCCTGCCGCAGCGCGGCAGCCGCATCGCCCGGATCGACTATGCGCTGGTGGAGGAGGCGCGCTTTGTGCGTCAGGTGCTCGAAGTGGCGATTCTCGATCAGGTCTGCGAGAGCGCGACGAGCGTGGATATCGCGCAGCTGCGCCAGAATGTCCGCCTCCAGCAGCTCAGCCAGGAGCCGGACATGGCCGATACGCTGGACATGATGGAACTGGACGACGCATTTCATGAGATGCTCTTCCGCATCGCGCATAAGGAGAACGCATATGCCATGCTCGGCGGCATGACCATTCACTTTGACCGCGTCCGCAGCCTTGCGCTGGACGTCGTCAAGGACAACAAGATCATCCCGGATCACATGGAGATCTGCGAGGCGATCGCAGCGAAGGACGCGGAGCGCGCCAAAGCGGCGATGTACGCGCATCTTACGCGCGCCAAGGTCGATGAGGATGCGATCCGCAAGGCCTATCCGCAGTATATCAAGGGGAACGGAAGAGGCTAATCCCAGAGTATCATTCACCCGCGCTTGTCAGGGCTTGCTTTTGACAGGCGCGGGTGTTATGATATGGAAATGATCTCGTATGTCCTTGATTGAATCTTCCGGAGGGATGGTATGCTGAAAAGATGGATGGCGGCGCTCCTTGCGCTGCTGCTGGCCGCCTGTGCGTTTGCTGCTGCGGCGGAAGAACCGGATATGGATGCGCGCGTGGACAAGGTCTTCTCGGATACGCGTGCGGTCGGCGGTGCGTTTGTCGTCGCCAAGCAGGGGGAAATCGTCTATGAGCGCTATTACGGCGTTCAGCAGAAGACGACGAAGGTGCCGGTGACGGAGAAGACGTATTTCCGCGGCGCGTCGGTGACCAAGCTGGTGACGGGCATCGGCATGATGAAGATGATCGACGAGGGTATGCTCGACCCGGATGAAGACATCAGCGCTTATCTGGGCTATCAGGTGCGCAATCCCCGATATATGAAGACGCCGATTACGCTGAGGATGCTGTCCTCGCATACGGCGGGCATGGTGGAAAACAGCTCCTTTTCCCGCAAGTCCAGCATCCTGTCGGACATGATCGACGTCCAGAAAAAGGCGGGATCAAACTTCAAGCGGGCGGTCAGGCCGGGCAGCGCGTATACGTACTCCAACTTTGGCGCGGGTATCGTCGGTTCTGTGATCGAATCCGTAACGGGGCAGGATGTGTCGAGCTTTATGCGCGAATTCCTCTTTGCGCCGCTGGGCATCGACGCGGCGTATCACGTCACGCAGCTGGAGGAACCGGACTACATCGCGGCGACCTACAAAAAGGATGGCTCGCTCTATGCCGCGCCGTCGTATATGCTGCGCCAGGAGTATGAGCCGGAGGCCCTGCCGGACGAGCATTACCGCGTGACGATCGGCAGCCTGCAGATCCGCCCGCGCGATCTGGCGCGGCTGGGCATTGCGCTGTGCGGGGACGGCACGGTCGACGGCGTACGCGTGCTCAGCGAAGAAGCCGTTCTGGCGATGCGGCAGGAGCACAGCGAGGAAACCGACGGCATCACGCCGGACTCGCCGTATACATTCTTCTGTATCCGCCAGGATACGCTCTTCGAGGGCAAGCGCGTTTATGGCCATCAGGGCACGGACGAGGGCATCGTATGCAACCTGTACGTCGAGCCGGAAAGCGGGCTGGTGATCTGCGTGATGACCAACGGCTGCAAGACGACGCGCGAGGACGGCATCATGCGCATCACCCGCAGACTGGCCGAGATCGCTGCTGAGGAATACATGGTGGAGTGAAAAAACGAATTATCAGAAAAAAATAAATAAAAGGGGAGAAATCATTCCGACTTGCCGATTAAAACTGAGGCAAGGTGGAGCGATTCTCCTTTTTATTATGTGTTTTTCCGCTTCGCTGGGATACGCTGAATGAGGCCGATAATCTGCCCGGAGAGGACGACCGTAAGCAGCGAGCAGGCGATGTTGGGCAGGGGCAGATAAGTCGAGCAGAGCGCCAGCGCCGTGAGATCGCTGATCAGATAGATGCGCTCGATCGGCTGATGAAAGAGCTGACCAAGGGTCATGGCCAGCGCATCGTCTCCGCCCGGAGCGCCGCCGGCGCGGACGCTGAGCCCGATGCCCACGCCGACAAACAGCGCGCCGACAACGGCGGCGAGCAGCGGCATCGACGAAAGCCCGGGCCAAAGCGGCGGGAACTGCTCAAAAATGGCATAGAACAGGGAAAAGCCGCCGCCGGCGACAAAGGAATAGAGGATGAAGGTTTTGCCCAGCGTCTTCAGGCCGAAGAGATAGCAGGCGGAATTGAGGATCAGGTTGGTGAGTGCGGGCGATATACCGAACCAGTGATGCAGGAAAAGCGAGACGCCGAGGATGCCGCCCTCCGTGACGCCGGAGAAGGCATGGACATTGTACAGGCCGAACGCCAGGATGGCGCTGCCCAGCAAGGCGATCGCGCTTTTGCGAAGAAAGATGCGCAAGGCGGAGACTCCTTTCGGAAATTGCATCATAGCGCGATGCGTGATGCAATGAATGATACAATAAATGATGCAATGGGATACGGATTTATGATAATGGAGGAAAGAGAGACTGTCAAGCGGGATAAAATGTTGATAAGTGGAGAACAAGTGGATATAAAAAGAATGAATTTATAGAAAGTGCGGTCATGTGTGGAGAGTGGCGGGATAAAATGAAGGGATAGAAGCGCACATTGTGGATTTTCGCGTTCTGTGGTAAAATGGTAGCATCGAATCTGAAAACAGAATCTGATCAGAGAGGGGTATCCGTGCATGGACAAATACATCGCGCGCCGCAAAGCGGTGCTTGAGCATATCGAGAAGGGAAGCGTGGCGATTCTTTACAGCGGCGAGGGTATCCCGCAGAGCATGGACGACTGCTGCCCGTTTGAGGCCAATCATCACTTCTTTTATCTGACGGGTCTTCGCAGGGAGAATATGGCGCTGATTCTCTCGCGCTCTGCCGGCGAGGATAAGACCATCCTGTTCATCGAGGAGGCCGTGCCGGCGATGGAACGCTGGACGGGAAAAAGGCTGACGAAGGACGAGGCGAAGGCCATCAGCGGCGTCGAGGATGTGCGCTACATCGACAGCCTTGACAGCGCGATCGGAAGAATGGCCGCACGTGAGGCAGTCAGCGCGGCGTATTTTGATGGTTACAGAAACGCCATGACCGACACGGACAGCTACAACATGGCAAAGGCGAAGCGCTTTGCGGCGGCCTATCCGATGGTTCAGCTCAAAAACATCCATCCGCTGCTGGCGGGGATGCGCATGGTCAAGGACGAATACGAAGTGGACTGCATCCGCGAGGCGATCGACCTGACGGACAGGGGACTTCGCAGAATCCTTTCGACGCTTGCTCCGGGCCAGATGGAATATCAGGCGCAGGCGGAGTTTGAATATGCCATCCGCTATCACGGCGCGGAAGGCACGGCGTTTGATACCATCGCCGGCAGCGGCCTGAATGGCTGCATGCTCCATTACGGCACCAACCATTGCCGCATGGAGGAGGGCAAGCTGCTGCTGCTGGATCTGGGCGCGAAGGCGAAGGGCTACTGCGCGGATATCACGCGCACCTATCCCGTCTCCGGCAGGTATTCTGCCCGGCAGAAGGAAATCTACGACATCGTCCTTGCGGCGAATCAGCGCGTTGCCAGAGAGGCGAGACCGGGTCTGACGCTCAAACAGCTCAACGAGATCTGCAAACAGACGCTGGCGGAAGGGCTGATGGAGATCGGCAAGATTCAGTCCGCAGAGGAGATCGGCACGTATTATATGCACGGCGTGTCGCATCATCTGGGGCTGGATACGCACGACGCGACCGCGCACGACGAGACGCCGCTGGCGCCGGGCATGGTGATCACCAACGAGCCGGGGCTGTATATCGACGAGGAGGAAATCGGCATCCGCATCGAGGACGATCTGCTGATCACCGAGGATGGCTGCGAGGTGCTTTCCTGCGGCGTCCCGCGGACGACGGAAGAAATCGAAGCGCTGATGGCGCGATAAGCGCAGAGGAGAATTGCGATGAAACTGAAGATACAGGCGCGCGCCAAAATCAACTGGACGCTCGATGTCGTCGGCGTGCTGCCCAACGGCTATCACGATCTGGATATGCTCATGCAGTCGGTGACGCTCTGCGACCAGATGACCATCGAGGATGCGGATGCACTTACGCTGAGCGTCAGGGGTGCGGGCGGTTTTGTTCCGGCGGATGAGAGCAACCTTGTCCTGCGCGCTGCGCAGGCGCTGCGCGAGCATACGGGCTGCGAAAAGGGCGCGGCGATGACGCTGCGCAAATACATCCCCGTGGCAGCCGGTATGGGCGGCGGAAGCAGCGACGCGGCGGCTGCGCTCAAGGGGCTGAACGTCCTGTGGGGACTGGGCCTTTCGGATGACGAGCTGGAGAAAATCGGCCTGACGATCGGCGCGGACGTGCCCTTCTGCATCCGCGGAGGTCTCCAGCGGGCGCAGGGCGTGGGCGAGCGGCTGACGCCGGTTCCGCTCAAGCGCCCGCTGTATCTGGTGGCGTTCCAGCCCTGCCGCGGGCTGTCCACGAAGGAGGTCTTCACCTCGCTGCACGAGGATGGTATCCGCGAGGAGGACAGGCCGAAGACCGAGGCGGCGCAGCGCGCGCTGCAAAACGGCGATGTGCGTCTGCTCGGCAGGAGCCTTGGCAACGTGCTCGAGCCGGTATCCCGCCGCCTGAGGCCGGATATCGACAAGGCGATCCGGGACATCGAAGCCTCCGGTGCGGTCGGCGCGAGGATGACGGGCAGCGGCTCTGCGGTGTTTGGCGTGTATCTGCACGCGGGCGTCTGCCGCAAGGCGGCGCAGGAGCTGCAAAAGACATACCCCGCATGCCGGATGATGCGCACGGCGGAATGCGGCGTGGTGATCGAGCAGATCTGAAAAAGCGCGTATAAAACAGCATAGACCGGGCGACCCTGAAACCATGATTCTTTGGATGGAGCAAAGGAGTGTGGAGGATGGGCCGCCTTTTTGCGTTTGTGCTGTGTATGCTGCTGCTGCCCGCGCCCGGCGGGGAGGTTCCCAATAAGCCCGTGCTGTTCAGCGTGATCTTTCCGCGGCTTGTGCCGGAGGCGACGCTTCCGGAAGGCGCGCAGGATTCCATGGAGGCGCTGCTGGATGTTCTTTTCGGAGAGGGGGAACCGGCTTGAGGCGATGGAGAAGGCGCCTCGCCTGGGCGCTTTGCCTGCTTATGCTCTTTGGCTTTGCGGCGGATGCGCAGGCGGCGGTGTACTGGGGCATGCGCGGGGAAGAGGTCGTCCGCGTGCAGCAGAAGCTGCGCCAGTGGGGCTATCTCGAGGGGGAGGCGGACGGCGTCTTCGGACAGGAGACCTATGACGCGGTTGTCCGCTTCCAGAAAAAGAACGGCCTGAAGGCGGACGGCGTCGCGGGGAAGGATACGCTGGCGGCGATGGGCATTTCAGAAGGCGCATCGTCAGCTGCGTCGGCTCCGGCCTCGGCCGCGGCTTATGAAAGCGAGGTGGAGCTGCTGGCGCGGCTTATCCACGGCGAGGCGCGAGGGGAGCCGTATGTCGGCATGGTAGCCGTCGGTGCGGTGGTGCTCAACCGGGTGCGCTCGAGCAGGTTCCCCAACACCATCGCCGGGGTGATCTATCAGGACGGCGCATTCGATGCGGTCAGGGACGGTCAGATTAACCTGACGCCCAATGAACAGAGCAGACGCGCGGCGCGCGATGCGCTCAACGGCTGGGACCCGACGGGCGGCTGCCTGTATTACTATAATCCTGCGACGGCGACGTCGAAATGGATCTGGACGCGCGAGGTGCGGCTGAGCATCGGCGATCACAGCTTTGCGGTATGATGGAGGCGGGCATGGAGCCGGAAAAGACAAGACATGATCGGAATGTATCGGACAAAGGCCGGAAGGGATCGCGAAGAAAAGCGTCGGCATGCGTCGATTGGGACGGAGGAAGGACGCTGACGGTGACGTTTGCGCTGCTGTTTGTGCTCTCGCTGAGCGCGAACGCCGCGCAGGCGGCGGAAGCGCGGGCGCTGAGGCTGCACGTTGAGATGGAGCAGCAGCGGAACATGGCCGAGGTCGTCGGTGCGATGGCGGATATCGAGGTCAATCTGCAGAAGCTGCTGCTGGCCTCCGGCGCGAGGCAGAGCGCGGAATTGCTCGGCGAGACGGCCCTGCTGGCGCAGCATCTGGAAGGCGGTCTGGCGCGCCTGCCGGCGGAGGACAGCGGGACGGGCGATGCGATGAAGTTTGCCGGGCAGATGGGCGATTACATCATGACGCTTGCATCGCAGGTTTCCGGCGGCGGCATGCTGAGCACACGCGATGAAAAGCAGCTGGAAGGGCTTCTTGCCGCCTGTCAGGGGCTCAATGCGCATCTGGTTTCTGCCGCGCAGGAAAGCGGCGGCGCGGCGCTCCCTGATGAGGAGAACGAAAGCGCGATCCCGTATCCTTCTCTGATCTATGACGGACCGTTTTCCGACGGAAGGACGGAGCAAACGCCCAGAGCCCTGACGGGCGGACGGATTACGCGCGAGCAGGCGCGCATGGCGGCGGCGCGCTATGCGGGCGCTGATGAGGAGAAAATCCGCGAGGCGGCGGACAGCGGCGGCATATTCGAGGCGTTCGGCTTTTCGGCGGATACGCCGGATGGACGCGTGAGCGTGCAGGTCACGGGGCAGGGCGGGCATCTTCTCTGGATGATGCCGGAGAGTGCGGAATTTGAAGAGCGGGTTTCGCAGGAAGCCTGTCTTGCATATGCGCAGGCCTGGCTGGAGGAGATGGGCTTTGGCCGGATGGAACGCTGCTTTGTTCAGCAGTACGACGGTATGGTGGTGGCCAATTTTGCCGCCGTGCAGGAGGGCGTTTTGCTCTATCCGGATCAGGTAAAGCTGCAGATGAGCATGGCGACAGGCAGGGTCGTTGGCGCGGAGTGCTCGCAGTATCTGATGAACCACGAGCGGCGAAACGGTCTGGTCCCGGCGATGACGCAGGAACAGGCGCGGGAGATGCTCACCAGCCGTCTGCAGGCGGACGAAGGACGCCTGTGCGTGATTCCGACGGACGCGGGCGAACGGCTCTGCTGGGAATTCCGTGGGACGTTCTCGGGCGAAACCTATTATGTTTACATCGATGCGTCGACGGGCGAGGCGACAGAGATCCTGCGCATCTCGAGGACGGCGCAGGGAGAAGCGGCGGTATAGGCAGTATATAAAAGGGGGAGATACGCCTGCGCGTATCTCCCTTGCTTATGGCATTCAGCAGCAGGAATTGCCGCAGCCCCATCCGCGGCGCCTGCGCCGGCGGCAGGGATTCAGACGCTTGCGGCTCACGATGGTGATCACCGTAGGAACGGGCGAGGCGGTGATGGAAACCTCATTGCAGGCGATGGGGCCCGTATAGGTGACGTCGTATTCGGAGCAGCCGCAGCCGCTGGAGGAAACCAGCTCGACGGTGTACTGTCCGGGGATGAGGCCGGTGATGACCAGCGGCTCGTCGATTTCGGTGCAGCTGCCTGCGCGCAGGGTGAAGGTTTCGCCGCCGGGATAGCTCGGTCCTGTTACGCGGATGGTGAAGCTGCGCGGCGTGCAGCTCTGGTTGCCGCGGGGCTCCAGCAGAATCAGATGGATGACGAGCGTAGGGCCGTTGTCGTTTTCCGCGCAGCACCAGTGCGCAGGGTTGCAAAGCAGGGGATGCTTCCACTGCGGGAAGGGACAGTAGGCATGATGATGCTCGCAGATACAGTCGGAATCAAAGCAGTGAGGATGACGCCATGACATGAAAGAGCACCTCCGTCTTTCTATGGAAACGGGAATGAATTCCCGGCGGGTTCTGTGAAGGAGCCGTGCAGGGGAGGCTCCACTGCATGCTATGCGCCGCGTGAAGCGCGCGTGATGCGCAAAGCTTGGCATTTACAAACAGCCGCTGTGCGCGCTATAATATGAAATGAGATTATCTGTCTTGATGAAAGGGATGCGCTATGCGGATCAAAAGCATCGTCCGGCGCGTGACGGACAACGATTACGTCTATACGATCTTTACCAAAGTCATGGCTGTGCTCATCGGCCTTGTTGCATCGAGCTTTTCCAACCGATTCCTCGGCCCGGAGCTCAAGGGCGAGCTCGGTCAGATCTCCTCGATGATTTCCATCGTCGCGGTCACGGCGAACTTTGGTCTTTATCAGCCCTATCCGTACTATAAGCGCCAGCAGGAGCCGGATGTGCTGGATAAGTTCCTGCGCATCTTCATGCTGCAGTTTGTCGCTTATACGGCCATCGGCGTGTTTGCCGCTGCGGCGCTTGAGTCCTTTGCGCTGACGGCGGTCTGCCTGATCGCGCCGATTCAGGTGCTGGCCAATCAACTGAGCTTCATGATCATGGTGGAGGACGTGAAGTTCAAAAACAAGATCTTCTTCACCGCGCGCATCACCAATACGCTGATTACCATTCTCGCGTTTTACACGATGGAGCGCACGATCATGGTGTCGCTGGCGCTGGTCGTCGTCGGCGATCTGATCACGGTGGTCCTTGCGCTGTGGCGGATGAAGCGCATGCCCAATCCGCTCCGGGCGGATCTGCGCTTTGCGGCGAAGAT
>JAFSCW010000046.1 GCA_017436605.1 Clostridia bacterium
GAAGCCCGTCGCGTACTTGTAGACATAGAAGGAGCTGTAGAAATGCGGGATGCGCATCCACTCGTACTGCACCTCTTTGTCCACCTTGCAGGCCTTGCCGTAGTAGAGCTTGTTGAGGTCGTAGTACATCGCGCAGAGGTTATCCTTGGTCAGGCTCTCGCCCGCCTCCGCCATCGCATGCGCCTTGTGCTCAAACTCAGCAAACATCGTCTGGCGGAAGACCGTCGTGCGGAAATGCTCGAGCAGATGGCCCACGAGCATGATCTGCGCCGCGCGGTTGCCGGCGTATTTCTTCATCAGGTATTCGGAGAGCAGGATCTCGTTGCAGGTCGAGGCGACCTCGGCGACAAAGATCGTATAATCCGCCTTTGCGCTGGGCTGCGTCTTGTTGGAATAGAAGCTGTGCATCGCATGGCCCATCTCATGGCAGAGCGTGGAGAGGCCATCGTAGGTCTTCTTGTGGTTGAGCAGCACATACGGCTCGGTATGGTAGACGCTGGTGGAATACGCGCCGCCGCGCTTGTTCTTCGTCTCGTAGACGTCGATCCAGCGCTCGGGCATGGCGCGCGCAGCGTCGGCGACATAATCCTCGCCCAGCGGCGCAACAGCCGCAAGGAAGGTTTCAAACGCCTCGTCGATATCCATTTTGATATCAAACCCGGTATCCACACCCAGGTACATGTCGTACATGTGCATGTTTCCAAGGCCGACCTGCTCCTTCTTGATGCGCAGGTACTCGGCCAGGGTGCCGATTCCGCCGTGCACGGCGTCGATCAGGCTGTCGTAAACGCTCTCGTCGACGTCGTCGCGATAGAGATAAGACTGCCGGCAATTCTTAAAGCCGCGCGCCCTGCTGGCAAAGATATCGCCCTTGACCTGGCCGGCGTACATCGCCGCGATCGTGTTGCCCAGCTTGCCGTAGCCGTTCATGACATTGGTATACGCAGCCTTGCGCACGGCGCGGTCCGGGCTGACGAGGAAGGAATGGAGGCGCACATCCGTCAGCTTGGTCTTTTTGCCGTCCTCGCCGCGGGTCATGCCCAGATCCATATCCGCATCGGTCAGCATATCATAGGCGCTTTCGCTCGCGCCCATGACGTCGCCGGCCATCGCCAGCAGCTGCTCCTCGCGCGCGGAAAGGGTATGCGGCTTCATGCGCAGCGTTCTTTTCAGCGCAGCGTCGTAATCGCTGAAATCCGGATCAGCGATGTAGCTTTCCAGCACGCCGTCCTCAAGGGACAGAAGCTCGGGCGTGATGAACGCGCTCCTGGCGGAAACCTCGCTGTAGAGCGTGCCCGCGCGGCCGAGCATCGCCTGATACTTGCCGACGGTGGTGTCCTCGTTCTGCTTCATCATCGCATAGGTGTAGATGCAGCTGATCATGCAGCCGATGCGGTCTTCCAGACGCAGGCAGGCGAGCACGGCCTCCTTGCCGCCGGACAGCGTGCCGGAAAGCGCCGCGATCTCATCGCCCAGCGCCTTTACCTCGTCAAACGCCTTCTCCCATGCCTCGTCGCTTTCATAAATGCGGGTCAGATCCCAGGTATAGCGGGTCTCTACCGTGCTTCTGGTCAGTTCCTGTTCCACGATTCTTCGCTCCTTTGAATCCACTTGCGCCAGCGGCGCTGAAACAATCAGTTCTTGAGGCTCTGCAGCGGCGCAGGAATCCTGCCGCCGCGGGCGATAAACTTCTCCGCCGAATACGGGCTCACGCGCATGATCGGCGCGCGGCCGAACAGGCCGCCGAACTCCACCTCGTCGCCCACATCCTTGCCCGGCGCGGGAATGATGCGCACCGCCGTCGTCTTGTGGTTGACCATGCCGATGGCGGCTTCGTCCGCGATGATCGCGGCGATCGTGCTCGCCGAGGTATGGCCCGGCACGGCGATCATATCCAGACCGACGGAACAGACACAGGTCATGGCCTCAAGCTTTTCAAGGCTCAGCGCGCCGCGGGCAGCGGCATTGATCATGCCGATATCCTCGGACACCGGAATGAACGCGCCGGACAGGCCGCCGACATGGCTGGACGCCATGACGCCGCCCTTCTTGACCGCGTCGTTGAGCAGCGCCAGCGCAGCCGTGGTGCCATGGCAGCCGCAGACCTCAAGGCCCATTTCCTCGAGAATATGCGCGACGGAGTCGCCCATCGCCGGGGTCGGCGCGAGAGAGAGATCCACAATGCCGAACGGCACGCCAAGGCGCGCGCTCGCCTCGCGGGCGATTAGCTGGCCGACGCGCGTGATCTTGAACGCCGTCTTCTTGATCGTCTCCGCGACGACGTCAAACGGCTGATCCTGCGCTTCCTTTTCCAGGGCATGCTTGACGACGCCGGGGCCGGAAATGCCCACGTTGATGCAGCAGTCGCCCTCGCCCGGGCCATGGAACGCGCCCGCCATAAAGGGGTTATCCTCCACAGCGTTGGCAAAAACGACCAGCTTCATGCAGCCGGACGCATCGGTGTCCTTCGTCGCCTCGGCGATATCCTTGATCGCCTCGCCGCAAAGGCGCACGGCGTCCATGTCGATGCCCGCCCGCGTGGAAGCCACATTGACCGAGGAGCAGACGCGCTCGGTCGTGGAGAGCGCCTCCGGCAGGGAGGCGATCAGCGCGCGGTCGGAAGCGGTCATGCCCTTTTGCACCAGCGCCGTATAGCCGCCGATGTAATTGACGCCGGTCTCCTTCGCCGCGGCGTCCATCGCGCGGGCGACGACGATCGGATCGCCGCAGGAGGCGGCGACAAGGCTTGCCGGGGTGACGGAGATGCGCTTGTTGACGATCGGGATACCGAACTCGCGCTCCAGGTCTTCGCCGGTCTTCACCAGATGCTCCGCCTGCTTCGCGATGCGGTCATAGACGCGCCGATACAGCGCGTCCTTATCCGGATGGCAGCACTCATAGAGCGAAATACCCATCGTAATCGTGCGGATATCGAGCTTCTCTTCGGTGATCATCCGTACGGTTTGAAGAATTTCAGAGGTATTGATCATACGGCCCTCCGCTTAAATCTTGTGCATCGCGTCGAAAATTTCGCTGCGCTGGATGCGGATCTGAAGTCCCAGCTCGCTGCCGAGCGCTTCCAGCTCCGCCGCCAGGTCCACAAAGCGGGACAGCGAAATATCCACGATCATGATCATGTTGAACATATCGGTCAGAACCGTCTGAGAGATATCGAGAATGTTGGCCTCATGATGGGACAGCGCCGCGCTCACGCGCGCGATGATGCCGATGGTGTCCCTGCCCACAACGGTCACAACCGCCGTATTCTTCTTTTCCATAAAATCCTCCAGAATTTTTAAGCATCCGCTTGGATGTCATTATACTTCCGCGATCACGCGCATGCAGGCGGCAGTCACCTGCTGCAGCGTATCGCAAAGAATGTCCGCCTCAAGAAGCTCCTCGCGGGAGCCCATGCCGTAGGTCACGCCGATCGCATACGCGCCGGCAGCGCGCGCGTTGGAAATGTCCGACGCCCGGTCGCCTACGACAATCACCCGGCGCGCACCCAGTTCGCGTTCCCACATGCCGATGCGCTCCGCCTTCGTGATCCCCGGCACATATCCGCTGCGCAGGCCGATATACGGTTCGAAGCCGTAATGCTCAATGCAGGCGGCGCAGTACGCAGGCGCGCCGTTGGTGAGGATCGCCAGATGCGCATGCGGCGCGAGGGCGAGCAGCATCTCCAGCGTGCCGGGATATACCTTGCCGATCGTCCTGACCAGCTCCGTCTCCACCTCGTCGATCAGGCGGTCGTATTCCGCCCTGCGGTCCGTGATGCCCATGATCCGGCACACCTCGTCCGCGCTCGGCCCGTTGAAGGAATCCGCCAACGCGTCGCTGATCTCCCCGAAGCCCATCAGCGCAAAGATGCGCTTAAAGAGCGCACGGCCCAGTTCAAAGCTGTCGGTCAGCGTCCCGTCCAGATCAAAAACGATCAGCACAGGCCGCTTCGCCGCCATCACGTCCGCACAGCAGCACCCCTGCATGCAGGAGGAAAATAGCGCTCCGTTCATCGCAGCCTCCCGAATCAGTCTTCCGCGCGGGATTCCTTGAGCACGCCGCTGCGGTATGCGGCGATGAGCATCATCAGATCGTCGATCCGCCCGCGCAGCTTCTCGCCGTCGTCCGTATCGGCAATCAGCAGGCGGTGCTCCATGATCTTGACGATCTCGTGCACACTGTGGATATCCTGCTCGGCCGAAATCGCGCTGGCCGTGGATTCAAACGGCTGATGCGCGACCAGGCTCAGCTCATGCGAAGAGAAAATCAGCGTGTAGCCCGCAATGCCGGTCACAGGCTGATACGCGCGGGAAAGGCCGCCGTCAATGACCAGCAGGCGGCCGCCCGCCTTGATCGGGCTCTCGCCCTGACCGAGCTTGACCGGCACATGGCCGTTGATGATGAAGCCAGCGCTGTTCAGGCCGAACTCCTCGAGGATCCGCAGCGCGGTCGGCTCGTCGTCCTGATAGCGGTAATAGGCGTTCTTGATCTCGACATGCGCCCTCTTGTCCCTGATAAAATAGCGCTCAAACGTCGCCATCTTGCTCTTGCCGAACAGCGGGGAATACGGTCCGCAGCCCAGATACCACAGGAAGTCCTGTCCGTCGGAGCGCGGCCTGCTGCCCAGATGGGCAAAATAGCCCTGGCGCGCGAGCAGATCCGCCGCGTCGATGCCGGCGCGTCCGCGCAGCATGTCCCCGCCGGAAACCGGAATCGGCGCAAAGCTGCCGTCCTCCTCCATCGGGATGCAGCCATGATAGAGCAGGTTGCCGTTGCAGCACAGGTACATGCCGCCGGTGCTGTAGAGGAACTGCACATGGCGCTGCAGCTTTTCGGAATGAGCGAATTCGAGCACGAGCCTGTCCATGACCTCGCGCTCCAGCGGCGTGAGGGCATAGGGATCGGCGGGGTCGATCGTCGGGAAATGACAGCTGCGCAGCGGATATTCCTCGCCTTCGACCATCACGGTGCCCTTTTCAAAATCAATCCTGTGGAGCAGCCTGCGGCCGTCCATGTTGTATTCCGGATGGCGCTGCAGAAGCTGCCCCTCGAGCTTGAACTGCAGGATGGCGGCAGCCTTGTGCATGCGCGCCAGATCCATCTCGTCTTCCTGAATCGCCTCGCCATTGTCCTTGGGATGGAACTCCGCGCAGGGATCGTCGCCGTAGCAGGTCATCGCCAGCGTGGACAGCGGACGCAGGGAGATGCCGTAGCCGACCTCGAGCGTTTCGAGGTTGCCGTATTTGACCGAGGTTACGATGACCTGCGCGATGCAGGCCTCGGAAAGCGCCGCAGCGCCCATCCATGCGATGTCGTGGTTGCCCCACTGCACATCGACCTGATGGTAGTTTTCCAGCGCGTCCATGATCAGATCGGCGCGCGGGCCGCGGTCGAAGATATCGCCGATGATGTGCAGCCTGTCGATGGCCAGCGACTGAATGACATGGCTGAGCGCGATAATCATCGCATCCGCCTGACCGGTCTCCAGAATGGACTGCATCACCTCGCGGTAATAGCCCTCTTTGTCCGGCGTGCCGTCGGAAAGCATGAGCTCCTCGATCAGCGCGCCCATCCCGCGGGGCATCGCCTCGCGCACGCGCTTGCGCGTATACTTGACCGAGCAGACGCGGCAGACCTCAATCAGCCGATAGATCGTCAGCCTGTACCATTCGGGCGAAACGACATGCTGCTTTTTGAGCAGGGCCAGCTTTTCATCCGGATAATAGATGAGGGTGGAGAGCATATCGCGCTCGTGGGTCGAGAGAATGTTGCCGTACAGATCGTTGATCTTGCGTTTGATGACGCCGCTGGCATTATGCAGGATATGCAGAAAAGCCGCATGCTCGCCATGCAGATCCGAGAGAAAATGTTCCGTTCCCTTGGGCAGGCGCAGCACAGCCCGAAGATGCGCAACCTCCGCAGAGGCGGCCTGAATGGTTCTGTACTGTTTGCCAAGCAGCTTGAGATAGCGGATATCCTGTGGCGTAAAACGTTCGTCCCGCATGATATTTCCTTCCCTTTCTCGTTCCCGTTTTCGATTTCATCACGCCCGGGTCGGCGCAGCTTTGCTGATTCTCCCCGCTGCCTCCGCAAGCGGTGATGACTGCATCGCATTCATCATCGCCCGGGCTGCAGGGACGCCTCAAACGGTCGGTTATTTCCTGTTGGCCACGATGCACTCGACCTCGATGAAAAGGCCCATCGGCAGCTTGGAAACCTCCACGCAGGAGCGCGCCGGATAATTCGGGCCGAAATACTCCGCATAAATCTTGTTTACCTCGGCAAAATCGCCCAGATTGGTCAGAAATACCGTGGTCTTGAGGACGTCGTCCATCGTAAGTCCAAGTTCGCCGAGTACGGTCTTGATGTTCTCAAACACCTGCCGGGCCTGCGCGAGCACGCCGCCCTCCACCGGCTTCTGGATGGACGGATCGACGCCGATCATGCCGGACATATACACCGTATCGCCGTAAATCGCGGCCGTGCAGTACGGGCCGATCGCAGCCGGGCCCTTGCTGGTCTTAAAGCAGATCTTTTCCATGATTGATTTCCTCTCTTTCCTCTCGGTTCTCGTTCCTTTTTTCTCGGTTCATGTGGTTATTCCCGCTCCTCGACGCCGACATAAATCGTCGGCGGAATGGCTTCATAAATATCCTGCGAGACGACGCTGCGCGAAAGCTCGCTTCCGTCTTCGCCGTATACGATCCTGCTGACGGTTGCCGCATAGCCCGCAAGCGCCTCGCCCACGGGGATGCGCTCGTCGTCATACCGGGCGTAAACCCCCTCGCGGTCGCGGATATAGACCGGCTCTTCGATGCGGCCCGTCTCCTCATAGACGGATTCCAGCACAGCGCGCCCGCCGATCGGATCGCCGATAATCGTCATTTCCAGATAAAGCGCGTCATCCTCTTCATAGGTTCTGGCGCTGATGAACAGCGGATACGTCGTGTCGTTCTGAATGACAAGATCCAGTCCCTGATCGGAAACCGCCGCCTCCTGGCCCATTTCGCAGTAATCGACAGGGCGCGCCGCGCTGCTGCGCGCCGTCACGGACACCCCGCCCAGCAAAGCGGCCCGATACAGCGCCGTGGAGACCTGGCATACGCCGCCGCCCACGCCGACCGCGCCCACTCCATAGGCAGGCTCCGGCGCAGCGAGATAGCCCGCCTCCGCCGTTCGTCTGCCGACGGCATCATTGAACGACAGCGTCTCCCCCGCCTCAAGGCGCACGCCCGCAAGCCCGGCCGCCGCAAGACGGACATTCGCCTGCGCCGCCTCGTCGCCCGTCACCGCGCTCACCACGCGCGCGCGCAGCGAGAGCGCCTCCTCCAGCTGCGCCTGATAGACCTGCGGCTCGATCGTCCGGGGTTCAAGGACCACGGTTTCCGCCTCCAGGCTGAGCAGCGCGCGCTCGATTCTCTCGCGCATGCCGCCAAGATCGACGCTGCGTCCGGTCTCCTCCTGCGTAAAGCGGAACGGCTCCGCGCTGCCGGGATGATATGAAAGCGTCGCATCCACAGGCGGATACTCCGCGTCCAGCAGAATGTTTTCCAGCATGCCGTCCACAGCGGTCAGGTCGTATTCCAGCACGGGCGCGGCGATCAGCGGTTCGCGCTTCCGTTTTTCCATCTCGATAAAGCGATCGAGCATGCTGCCCGTATGTCCCGCCGCCCAGAGCGGCCCAAGCGTCTTTTCCGCATTGACCGTCAGGCGCACATCCTCCGCCGTGACGCTGTAGCGCTGTCCCATACATTCGATCGTAAACTTCCACGGCTCGATCGTCTCGCCGACGATCTTCGCAAGCAGCGCCTCGCTGTCCTCGCGCGTCGCGCCCGCAAGCGGATAGCCCGAGAGCATCGTGCCGGGGATATAGGCATGAGCGTAGGGTTGGGTAACCGAATAGATATACAGCGTTGCGGCGCCGATGAGCGCCGCCAGCGCAAAGATCAGCAGCGACACGACGCCCGCTGCGCCCATTCCTCTTTTGCCCTTTTTCCTTTTCTTTCCGCCCTTTTTGTGCGGCTTGGCCGGGATCTTCTGCGGCTCCGGCCTGGGCGGCGTATAGCCCGCCCGCGTCATCGACGGCATATCAGCACCTCGCTGTCGTAGCGTTTATCTGTTGCTTCCCTCTATCTGTGCAAGCAGCGCCTGCATGTCGTCCTCCATCGTCCGCCAGCGGTCGAGTCCATCGCCGATTTCCGTGCGGCGCACGGTTTCTCCGTGAAAGTCGCTTCCGCCCGTAACGAGCATGCCCTCGCGCCGCGCCAGCGCAAGCAGAAACGCAGCATGGTTGTTCTGCGCGCTGGGATGATAGACCTCAAGTCCGGCAAGGCCCTGCCCGCGCCATTCATGCACGAGCGCCTCGATCGCCATCTCGCCCTTTTTCATCTCCATCGGATGCGCGAGCACGGCAAGGCCGCCAGCCTGTCCGATGATCGCAGCAGCCTCCGCGACGGAAATATGCGCCTTGGGCACATAGCCCGGCTTGCCCGGGGAAAGAAAGCGCGCAAAGGCGTCCGGCACGGACGAAGCATGCCCGGCTTCGACCAGCGCGCGGGCAATATGCGGCCTGGCGATCACGCCGCCGGCAAGCGCACGCACGCGCTCCATCGAAATCGATTTTCCGATTCCGCACAGCCGCTCGACCATTTCCTCCGCGCGGCGGATGCGCTGCGCGCTCCGCTCCGCAAAGAAATCGGAAAGCGTGCTGTCCTCCGGCCTGAATCCATAGCCCAGCACATGAATCTCGCTTCCCGCGCCGCAGCTCAGCTCCACAGCGGGGATCAGGCGGATTCCAAGGCGCTTTGCCGCTGCCCGGGCCTCGGGAATTCCCTTCACGCTGTCATGGTCGCTCAGGGCAATATGCGTAAAGCCCAGGCGCGCCGCGCGCGCGGCAACCTCGCCCGGCGCGTACACGCCGTCGGACGCCGTAGAATGCAGATGCAGATCCGCTTTGATCATCTTTTACCCGCTTTCCTCATGGTTCCCGACGCCGGTTTGGGTTTGAATCCGGCTCCGGTTCGCCGTTTACTTTCTTCCGATCATGCCAGAGGCGGCAATGCGGCGCA
Source organism: Clostridia bacterium (assembly GCA_017436605.1). Classification (GTDB taxonomy): domain Bacteria; phylum Bacillota; class Clostridia; order Christensenellales; family Aristaeellaceae; genus Ventricola. The sequence goes on from JAFSCW010000046.1 coordinate 9,069, forward strand.
CAGCCTCAGCCAGCGTCTGTTCCGGCTGGACAAGCGCCATGCGGACATGCCCCTCGCCGCACGGGCCGAACGCCGTGCCCGGCACGCAAATCACGCCGGTCTTTTCCATGAGCTCATAGGCAAAGGCACGGGCGCTTTCGTAGCCCTGCGGAATCTTTGCCCAGACGAACATCGTCGCCTTCGGCTTCGTGATAACCCATCCCGCCTCGGCAAGGCCGTCGATGAGCACGTCGCGCCGGCGCTGATAGCTCGAGCGCATAAACTGAATATAATCCTGCGGGCCATTCAGCGCAGCCTCCGCGCCCAGCTGCACGGGAATAAAGCAGCCGAAGTCGATGTTGGACTTGAGGCTCTTGAGCCGCTTGATCATTTCCCGGTTGCCCAGCGCAAAGCCGATGCGCGCGCCGGCCATGGAATACGTTTTGGACAGGGAGTTGAATTCGATTCCCACGTCCATCGCCCCCGGAATACGCAGGAAGCTGCCGCAGGTATAGTCGTCAAACGTCAGATCGCTGTAGGCATTGTCGTGCAGAACAGCGATATCATACTTTTTCGCAAAGGCGACGAGCTTCTCATAGAAGTGCTCGTCCGCGACGGAGGCGACGGGGTTATTGGGATAGGAAACGACCATGAGCTTTGCGCGTCCGGCCAGCTCCGGGTCAATTCTGTCAAAGTCGATGACATAGCCGTTTTCCGCCGGCTGGGCCATGTAATGAACATCGCAGCCGTTAAGGCGCGGACCATCGGCGAAAATCGGATAGCACGGATCGGGCACGAGCACGACGTCGCCCGGATCGCACAGGGCCATCGTCAGATGCGCGAGGCCATCCTGCGAGCCGAGGAGCGAAACGATCTGCGTCTGCGCATCCAGCTCCACATCAAAGCGCCGCTTGTACCAGCTCCTGACGGTTTCAAGCAGCTGCGGTCTGTCCTTGACGGCGTAGATATAGTTCTCCGGCTTCATCGCCGCCTCGGAAATCGCACGCATGACATGCTCCGGCGGCGGAAGATCCGGCGTACCGATGGAAAGATCAATGGTGTCCATGCCCTTCGCACGCAGCGCAAGCTTCGCCTCGAGCAGTTCAGTAAAGATGCTCGCCTCAAATGCGTCGAGCTTATGGGAAAAATTCACGGAAGGATTCTCCTTTTGTTTGATGTAACAGCATACGCCGCGCCAGACGGATGCTGACGCGGCGCTTTTTGTTATGTCGCTTCGTCAGGCGTTTTCCTGATCAGCCGGTTTTTCCTGTTCTTTTTCGCCCTTCATGAATGCGTCAAACTCCTTGCGGTCGATCGTCTCGCGCTCCATAAGCAGCTCCGTCAGGCCGTCAAGCTTGTCGCGGTTGTCCTGCAGGATCTGCTTCGCGCGCTCAAACGCGCTGTTCATCTTCTGCTGCACCTCGCTGTCGATGCGCGCGGCGACGTCCTCGCTGAACATGCGGCTCGTCTGGCCGTAATCGCGGGCGAGGAAAACCTCGCTGTGATCGCCGCCCAGGAAGATCGGGCCCATGTCGTCGCTCATGCCATACTGCATGACCATGCGGCGGCAGATATCGGTCGCGCGCTGCAGATCGCTGCTCGCGCCGGTGGACATTTCGCCCATGACGACGCTCTCGGCCGCATAGCCGCCCAGCGCCATCGCCACAAAATCCAGCAGCTGCGTGCGGGTGGTGAAGTCGCTCTCCTTCTCCGGCAGCAGCAGCGTATGGCCGCCGGAAGAGCCGCGCGGCATGATCGTGACCAGATGCACGTTGTCGCAGCCCTCGAGCAGCTCGCCCACGATCGCATGGCCCGCTTCATGGACGGCCACGAGCTTTTTGTCCTCCGGCGAGACGATATGGCTCTTCTTCTCCGGGCCCATCTGCACGCGCTCGATGGCGTCGTTCATATGGCGCGCGGTGATTTTCTCGCTGCCCTCGCGGGCGCAGAGAATCGCCGCCTCGTTCATGACGTTTTCAAGATCGGCGCCGGCAAAATACGGCGTGCGCTTGGCGATATGGGAAAGATCCACATCCTCGGCCAGCGGCTTATCCTTGGCATGCACCTTGAGGATCGCTTCACGGCCGCGGACATCCGGATAGCCGACGGTGATCTGCCTGTCGAAACGGCCTGCACGCAGCAGCGCCGGATCGAGGATATCCTTGCGGTTGGTCGCCGCCAGCACGATGACGCCCTCGTTCACGGCAAAGCCGTCCATCTCCACCAGAAGCTGGTTGAGCGTCTGCTCGCGTTCGTCGTGTCCGCCGCCCATGCCGGCGCCCCTGCGGCGGCCGACGGCGTCGATCTCGTCGATAAAGACGATGCACGGCGCATGCTTCTTCGCCTGATCAAACGTATCGCGCACACGGCTTGCGCCTACGCCAACGAACATTTCCACGAAATCCGAACCGGAAA
>JAFSCW010000047.1 GCA_017436605.1 Clostridia bacterium
CAGAGCCGATGTTGCAGTAGACGTTCACCTTCTGGCCGTCCAGCGTCACATCCTCCTGACCCTTCATGCTGCTAAGAAGCGCCTTCACCTCTTCCTGCTTATCCAGCTTTTCCTTGAGGGCCAGCATGGTCAGCTCGTCCGGCTCGATATACAGGCTGCCGGTTTCTCCATCTACATACGCAAGGCGGCCGTCCAATTCATCCTTGAGCGCATCGCCCAGGCCGCAGATCGCCGGGATGCCCATCGTGCGGGCCAGAATTGCCGTATGGCTGTTGCCGGAACCGCCCTGCGTGGCAAAGGCAAGAATCTTGCTCTTGTCCAGCTGGATCGTTTCAGACGGCGCGAGGTCATCCGCCGCGAGGATCACCGGCTCAGCTGAATCAATGCCGCCTTCAACAATGCCCAGCAGGTTATTCACCAGCCTGCGCGCCACATCGCGCACATCCGCTGCGCGCGCGCTCATATAGGCGTCGTCCATCGCCGCAAACATTTCGGCAAACTGCTCGCCCGCCTGCTCCACGGCGTATTCTGCGCAGCAGCCTTCCTCTTCGATTAAGGAGATGATCGCCTCAACCATGTCCTCATCCTCAACAAACATCGCATGCGTTTCAAAAAGAATGGCAGACTCGTCGCCCGCCTCTTCCCTGCAGCGGTCGGCAAGCGCTGTCAGCTGCTCGATTGCAGCTTCCTGCGCGGCGGCAAAGCGCGCCTTCTCGCCTTCAACATCTTCCACGATGCGTTTTACGACGGTGTTGTCCTGTCGCTTGAAAAAATAGAGCGCTCCCTTGACGACGCCCTTGGACACGCCCTTGCCCTGAAGTAAAACCATGTTTTTTCCTCCCCGAATGATCTGTTGTGTTTCAATCGCATGCGTTTAACCAGATTACGCTTGAACAAACGCATACGATTATGGATCCCTCAGCACAGAGCAGAGAAGGGGGATTCCTGCTCTGTGCCGAGGATCAAGAAAAGAGGTGGGAATATCGGAAACCGCGCCTTAAAGCCAGCGGATAACCGCATTACAGATTGGACGTGAAGAAATCGTCCATCGCGGCGATCGCCGCTTCCTCGCTCGGGCCTTCGGCCGCAACGGTCACGACGCTGCCCTGCTTCACGCCCAGGCTCATGATCTTCATCAGCTGGGTGGCCTTGGCAGTCTTGCCATTGCAGGTCACGGTGATTTCGGTGTCGGCGTAGGTCTTGGCGGCCTTGGCCAGCATGCCGGCCGGACGAGCGTGGATACCCAGAGCGTCGGTGATGGTGTAGTTAAACTGCTTCATTTTTATTCTCCTCCTGCTTTTTCAGCAAATGATAAGCTTCCCAGTTCATGCGGCCATAGCACTTGGTCATGTCCAGCATGTCCGTCAACAGTTCCTGCGTCAGCTGCTGCTTCGTCACGCGCCAGCGCCAGTTGGCGCCGATGGTGGACGGCTTATTCATACGGCAGCTGTTGTCCAGGCCGAGCCAGTCCTGCATCGGCACGATGCAGTATTTGGCGACGGAGCGCATGGCTTCTGCGATAAAGGGTTTGTAGAATTCGTTCTTGGGCGTGCGATGATCGAAGACATAGCGGCGCGCCATCTCAAACTCTTCCTCGGTGATGGAATCCAGCCAGCCTGCAACGGTCTCATTGTCATGCGTGCCGGTATAAGCGACGCTGTTTTCCACATAGTTGTGCGGCAGATAATCGTTCGCGGAACCGGAATCGCGGGAATCGAACGCAAACTCGAGCACCTTCATGCCCGGGAAGCCGCTCTCGCGCACAAGCTGACGCACGGTGTCCGTCACATAGCCCAGATCTTCGGCAATGACTTCATGCCAGCCGAGGTTCCACTGCGCGCAGCGGAACAGATCGATGCCCGGACCCTTTTCCCAATGGCCCGTCTTGGCATTCTCGCTTCCTGCGGGTATGGAGAAGTACTCGTCAAAGCCGCGGAAGTGGTCGATGCGTGTCACATCATAGAGCTGATAGCAATACCACAGGCGGCTCATCCACCAGCTGTAGCCGGTCTGCTTGTGATAGTCCCAGCGGTAAAGCGGATTGCCCCAGAGCTGGCCGTCCGCCGAGAAGCCATCCGGCGGGCAGCCGGCCACGGCGGTGGGCATGTTATTCTCGTCCAGCTGGAACAGCTCCGGATGCGCCCAGGTGTCTGCACTGTCCATGGCGACATAGATCGGGATATCGCCGATGATCTTCACGCCGTTGCTGTTGGCATATGCCTTCAGCGCGCGATACTGCTGACTGAACTTGAACTGCAGGTACTGCTGGAACTCGATGTCAAAGTACAATTCGCGGCGGTAATAATCCAGCGCGTAACCCCAGCGCAGGCGGATATCCTCCGGCCATTCATACCAGCACTTGCCGCCGAAGAAGTTTTTCAGCGCCATGAACAGCGCATAATCGGCAAGCCACCAGCCGTTTTCAGAAACGAAGCGCTGATATTCTGTGTCGCGGCTGATCTCCGCACGCTCGTACGCCTTTCGCAGCAGCGGATAGCGGACATTGTAGAGCTTTTCGTAATCGATATCCTGCGCGTCGCTGCCGAAATCGCAGCTGTCGCACTCCTCTTGCGTGAGCACGCCCTCCTCAATCAGCTTGTCCAGGCTGATGAAGTACGGGTTGCCGGCGAAGGTGGAGAAGGACTGATACGGAGAATCGCCGTAGCTGGTTGGGCACAGGGGCAGGATCTGCCAGAAGGTCTGGCCTGCATCCCGCAGATAATCGACAAAGTCGTAGGCGGCCTTGTCAAAGCAGCCGATGCCGTATTTCGACGGCAGGCTGGTGATGGAAAGAAGAACACCGGCGGATCTGCTCATGGCGGATACGCTCCTTTCGATTTGCGTTTACGGGGTTTGGATCTCGATGCCAAAGTGATCGGAGACGACAGGGCCGTTTTCCCCATTGAAAACAACCTTTGAAGACAGGACCGGCACGCTGCCGCTGCACCAGATCTGATCGATGCGCATGCCCGCGAGCTTCTCCGGCTCGGCAATCTTGTCGCGCCAGCCGTCGATAACGCCGCGCACGGTCATGCCGCCGTCTTTTTCGTGGGCGAGCAGATACGTATCCTGCCATCCGCTTTTTTCAACCAGGTCATAGCTTTCGTGGCGCACCTCTGCCGGGCCGTTGAAATCGCCCATCAGCCAGACAGGCGCTTTCTTCTGCTTTTCACAAAGCATGCGATGGAGCGTCTTCCACTGATGGCGGAAAGGCTCCTCGCTGTCGTTCCACCAGCCCATGTGCACGGTGTAAAACCAGTCGTCCATGTCCTCCAGCTGCACGCCCAGCACCTTGCGCGTTTTCCAGTTGGTGTACTCGTCCACGCTGCTGATTCGGAATGCCTCTGCATGCCGGATTTTGTGATTCAGGCAGAGAATCGCCAGGCCCTCATCGTACTTGCCGTAGCCGATCTTGATCGGCTGCCATGCCCACGAAACGGGGATGCCGGCAAGATGCAGCCGCTTGGCGATCACCGCAGCGTGATTATCCTCGCGCAGCGGCACGCCATGGGAGAGCTGCATCAGCCCTCTGTGCATGTGCGGCGGCGCTTTGGGCGAGCTGATGGTCTGGTTAACCTCCTGCAGGGCGATGACGTCCGGCTGCTCAGTCAGAATGCGATCGATAAACCATTCCAGCTTCTCGGCGTAATTTTCTTCCTGAAGGCTGTGCGTGTTGAGTGTCAGGAGTTTCATCTTCATTCACCTCATGGGCTGTTAGGGGCACAGCCTGCTCTGCTGCCCGGCATACGCCGTGAAGGGGAGGACGGCGCATGCTGCGCAGCAGAGCGAGGCTGGTCACTTAGGGAGATGTATCCTTCCGGCCTCGGCTGCATCAGAAGCAATTCATGCTGCAGATTCGTCGGAAATGGGTGCGGGCACAGCCCGCCGGAAGTGGGTGCGGGCACGGCCCGCTTAGAGGATGTCGTTGATGTCGGACTTGAGCACGTCCGCCTTCGGGCCGTAGACAGCCTGAATGCCGCCGTCCTTGATAAGCAGGCTCAGCGCGCCCTCGGCCTTCCATGCAGCCAGATCCGCCACCTTGGCGGTATCCTTGACGGTTACGCGAAGACGGGTCATGCAGGCGTCCACCAGCGTGATGTTCTCGCGGCCGCCCAGCAGCGCGATGATGCGCTCAGCCTGGCTGTCCTTGCCGTTTGCCTTTGCCTCAGCCGGGGCAGCTTCGTCCGTGCTGCCCTCGTCGCTGTAGTTGCCCAGACGGCCCGGGGTGGCCATCTTCATCTTGCCGATCATGATGTAGCCCACCACGTAGCCGATCACCAGGAACGCAGCGCAGCAGACAAGGAAGTTGACGATATCCATGCCGAGGCCGGCCTTCAGGCTCATCGGCACACGGGTGAGGAACTCCAGATTGCCAAAGGAATGCAGGCGCAGATTGATGACGCCCGCCATCGCGAACGCGCAGCCCTGCAGAATGGCGTAGACGATGTACAGCGGCAGCGCGCAGAACATGAACATGAACTCAATCGGCTCAGTAACGCCGGTGAGGAACACGGCCAGTGCGGTGGAAACGAACATGGAGCGATACTTAGCACGCTTGTCAGTATCCACGCGGCGATACATCGCCAGCGCCACGCCCAGCAGAAGGCCGGTCGCGCCGATCATCTGGCCGACCTTGAAGCGGGCCGGGATGACAGTAGCCATCAGATTGTCATAGGCAGCCATGTTGCCGGCGTCCTTGAAGTTGATCAGGTCGGTGACCCAGGCGAGCCACAGCGGGTCCTGACCGAAGACCTCAGCACCCGCATTGATGCCGGTCTGGATCATGTAGGTGCCGCCGAAGGAGGTGTAGTTCATCGGGATGGTGAGCATGTGATGCAGGCCAAAGGGCAGCAGCAGACGCTCGAGCGTGCCATAGATGAAGGGAGCCAGCACCGGCGCGGTATCCGCGGAATTGGCGATCCACACGCCGAAGTTGTTGATGCCGCTCTGCACAACCGGCCAGACGACGGCCATGATCAGGGAGATGACGACGGAGTACGCAATGACCGCCATCGGCACGAAGCGCTTGCCGTTGAAGAAGGCGAGGGCGTCCGGCAGCTTGCGGAAGTTATAGAACTTGTTGTAGACAACGCCGCCGACAAAGCCCGCGATGATGCCGATGAACACGCCCATGTTGAGCGCCGGGCTGCCCAGGATGTTGGTGAAGTAGTTGCCAACCAGCATCTCCTGACCGAAGAAGGAGTATACGACCGCGCTGCTGTCGGCGAGCATATCGGTCGTCACGCCGAACACCGCGCCGGTGATGCGGTTGATAAGGATGAACGCGATCACGGCCGCAAACGCGCCGCCCGCGCGCTCCTTGGCCCAGCTGCCGCCGATTGCCGCGGCGAAGAGGATGTGCAGGTTGGTGATGATGGCCCAGCCGATGTTTTCCATCGTGGAGCCGATGGTCATCAGGATGGCAATATCGCCGCCCATCATCTGGATCAGCTTGCCGATGGAGAGCATCATGCCCGCGGCAGGCATGACGGCGATGACGGTCATGAGCACCTTGCCCAGCTTCTGCAGGAAGTCGAAGTTGATGAAGCTCTTCTTTTCCTTCTTCTCCTCGACTGGCTCCTGCACGGCGGCCGGAGCAGTATCTTCCTGCTTCGCCTCGCTCAGGGTGAGTACGACATTCTTGCCCGCGACGACATCGCCCTCGGCGGCGGTCATCACCAGCTCATCCGCGCCGTCACACACCAGCACCGGCGTGATCGTGGGAATGTTGTTGGCCTTGAGCACATCCAGATCAACCTCGGCAATCAGGTCGCCAGCCTTCACCTTGTCTCCCGCCTTGACATGGGACGTAAAGCCTGCACCCTTGAGATTCACGGAGTCAATGCCCACATGCACCAGCAGCTCCAAACCATCCTCTGTGCTCAAGCCATAGGCATGGAGGGTGTCGGTCACGGTGGAGATTTCTCCGTCCACCGGGCTGAGGATTTTTCCGTCCGTCGGAATGATGGCAATGCCGTCGCCCAGAACCTTCTGGGAGAACACATCATCCGGCACCTGATCCAGCGCGATCACCTTACCGCTGAGCGGCGCGATGATCTTCTTTTCGTTGTTCATGCGTACACCTCTTCATCTGTTGCTTTGTTCTGCAACTATTCTGATTTAGTTGCATTATTATTTCCGCAACTAATATATACTATTTGCAGAAAAATTGCAAATACTTTTTCTGCACTTTTCAAATTTCATCACAGTGTTCAACAATCCGCCGCTCAATTACAGCAATTTATTCAAATCTCTATTGTTTGTTGCGCAATTTTCACGCAAACGTTGCGCAATTTACTTGACGAAAGACGGATTTCGCATTACAATATAAGCCAGTATAAGGAGTGAAAGACATGGCAGTAACGATCAAAGATGTGGCAGCGCTTGCGGGCGTTTCGCCCTCCACCGTATCCCGCGTATGCAACGACAATCCATCTATCAGCAAAGAAACGCGCGAGCGCGTGCGCAAAGCGATGGTACAGCTGGGCTATGAGCTCAATCCAACGACCACAGCCGCGCAGGAATCCCGCACTATCCGTATGGTTGGCATTATTCTGCCGGCTTCACAGCGGGAAACCTATGACAATTCCTTCTATCTGGAAGCGATCCGCGGCATCAGCAAATACTGCAACATGCACGGCGCGGCCAGCATGATCATCACCGGTAGGGATGATCACGAGGTGCTCAGCGCGCTGGAAAATGTGCGCGCAAGCGGCCAGGCGGATGGCTTCATTCTACTGTATTCCAAGAAGAACGATCCCGTTGTGGAATATCTGGTCGAACATGGTCTTCTGTACGTGCTCATCGGCAAGCCAAGCCAGAGCGAAACGCCCACGATCTGTATCGATAACGACAATCTGCTCGCCGGACGCGAAGCTGCCGACTACCTCTATGATTTAGGACATCGGAGGATGGCCTATCTGAGCAGCGGAGATACCTATCTATTCTCTGCGGACA
>JAFSCW010000048.1 GCA_017436605.1 Clostridia bacterium
CAGTCCGTTACTAGTGGTCAGATTTTCGCATGTCAACGGTATAGGTTCATCTTCGGCAAAGCAGCCCAGCGGCGGAAGCTTTGGCGGCGGGCGCAGCTTCGGCGGCGGACGCGGCGGCTTCGGCGGGGGCGGCTCCCGCGGCGGCGGCGGCGGGCGCAGTTTCTGATGAAACGGATACTGCTGAATACCGGAATCATACAGGCGGGCGGGAAAGCTGTCCGCCTGTAAGTTTTTCCTCCATGGCGGCATGCCTTGCGCTTTGCGCGGGGTTCGTATATAATGTTTTTTGTCAGATTTCTTTCGGAAAAAGGAAGAAAACCGGAAGAAAGCAGGATGAAAAGGACGATGTGATTCGTCTTGATGATAGAGGCAGGAGTGAAACAGTTGAGTGAAAACATGCGCGCGCAGAATCAAGGCGCGCAGTTTGAGGAGCTGTACGCGAAATACGCGGACGACGTGCTGCGCATGGCGTATTTCTATCTGGCGGACCGGCATAAGGCCGAGGACGTCTGTCAGGATGTGTTCGTCAAGCTTTATACGCGCGGACATACCATCGAGCCGGGCAAGGAAAAGGCCTGGCTGCTGCGGGTGACGGTCAACAGCTGCCGCGATCTTTGGCGCGGTGCATGGCTGAGGCGCGTCGTGCTCGGCGCGCCGACGCTGGAAATCATCCCCGCACAGGATGAAACCATCGAGCAGCGGGAAGAAAAGGCGGAGCTGATGCGCGCCGTTCAGAAGCTGCCGGATGTGTTCCGCGAGGTCGTGCTGCTCCATTATTATCAGGGATTGGGAATTTCAGAAATCGCACAAATGCTGGATCTTCCGGAAGGGACGATCTCAAGCCGCCTTTCAAGGGCAAGAAAGAAACTGGAAGTCCTGCTAAAGGAGGAAGCTACGGGTGTCTGATTTCAAATCGCTCGATCATCTGGGGCCGATTGCAGATGAAATGCTCGGCGGGCTGCATGCCGATGAAGCCATGCGCCTGCGCATCATACGCGCCGGGGAGCAGGGCGGCGTGCGCAGACCGCGCCGCGCGATGCGCTATGTCCCGGCGGTGGGCTTTGCCGCGCTCGCGCTGGTGTGCGCCGGCGCGGTGACGGCAAGACTGAATACGCCGGGCGATACCGCCGTGAGCTTTGTCATGCGGAATACGGCTGACGCCGCGCAGACAACAGCTGTAGAGGCGGCGGAAACTGTTCAGGCGGTAGAAATTGAAAGCATCGCAGCCGGCAGCGAAATCGCTGCGGGCGATGCGGTGCTGATGGCGGATCTGGGCGACGGCGCCCGGGTTCGCATGGGCGGCGCGCCGTCGCAGTCGCTCTATGCCGCAGGCGAGGGCGAAGCGCCGCTGGTCGCCTTTGAGGGCGGCGTATACAGGATGCTGGAAACGCCGAGGGATATCGGCGATGCGCTGCTGGACGGCGAGATCGCCAGCATCCAGCTCTACGACGAGCATCCCTCGCTGGTTTCGCCGAAGGAGATGAGCATGGGCCTTTCCAACGTCGCGCAAAGCGGCGCTGTGATCTACAGGATCCGCGGCCTTGCGGAGACGACGGCGGTCGCCTGCGAGGTCGAAGGCAGCATGCGCGTGTTCCAGCGCGCCAGCTACGCGGGCCGCGGCCCGGCGGGCAATACGTTTGAGGAGACCTTCTCCGTGCGCGGTCAGATTGCGCAGGCGGAGCTCTCCGGCGTTGGTATGCTCGAGGGCGAGGCGGCGGAGGCGGCGATTGCCGTTCTGCTCGACGGTGCTGTGCTCAAGTCCGCCGATACGACGGCGAAGGGCCAGACGCTGACGGTGACGCTTGAAAGCGGCCTCAGGCTGCAGCTGGGCGTTTCCGGCGATATGGTCAGCGGCTGCGGCGGCTGGAGTTGTCCGGAGTTCTTCGAGGCGTTCGAAGCGGCGCTTTAAGTCAGTCACCGCGTTCAGGTACATCATGAAAAACAGAATAAAAGGCACCGCGTAAGCGGTGCCTTTTTGCGTGATTTCGATTGCTGACGCGAAGCGAAGAAGGGAGACTGCGGGATTACAGCAGGCTCTTTACATACTCGACGATCTTCTCGTCCTTGGCATGGGCGAAGAAGAGCTCCTGGAACTTTTCGCCCGCGACGGCGCCCTTGACCAGATCCTGATCGATGCCCTCGAGGCAGGTGATCAGGTCCTTGAGCGTGTGCGCGCGAACGGCGTCGAGGATCTTCTTGTTGCGCTGCTCCGGCACGACGCGCTCGCGCGGATAGCCCAGGCCATGGCCAAAGCCGAAAAGCTTTTCGAAGATGTACTCGAGGTTCAGCTCGCCGCCCCAGCCGAAGCCCTTGGCGAACGGGAGGGAGATGGCGTTGCCGTCGTTGACATGCGCGAAGGTGTAGGCGTCCACCGGATCCTCGACATGGCCGCAGATGACGTTCGGGAAGCTGTTCATCGCCAGCATCGCACCCTCGCCGGTGCCGCAGCCGGTGATGACGTAGTCGGCCGCGCCGGAGTTGAGCAGGATCGCGCCGAGGATGCCGACCTGAACGTAGGTCAGCTGCGCCTCGTCCTGCGCGGTGTACATGCCGTAGTTGTCCACCACATGGCCCATCGGCTCGACGACCTTCTTCAGAGAGGTCAGAATGAGCTCGTTCTTGGCCGCCTGGCTGTTTTCGTTGATCAGAGCAATACGCATAGGAATGTCCTCCTTGTTTGTATACATGATAAATTAAGAATAATCCAGAACGGCTGAAATGTCAATTGCCTTTAGCGGCAATTGGGTCTGCGGAAGGTTATGCTTCAAACAGCCTGGACGGCAGGCGGCGCATGACGCGCAGCACTGCGGGGCCCAGCACCATGCAGGAGACGGTCTCGCCCGCGGCGACGAAGACCATGCAAAGCAGCAGCGGCATGGCGGGCGCATAGGCGAAATGGACGACGGCGCCGACGATGACGCCGTTGAAAAGCACCGGCATCGCGGAGGCGAGCACAGGACGATTTCGCAGGCGGCGCGTCATCACGGCAGCCATGAGGGTCGCCAGCGTGCCGAAGACGATATCGAAGATCGTGCAGCCGCCGAGAATATTGGCAAGCAGGCAGCCGATGGCCAGCGCGGGAACCGCCTCCGGCAGGAGCACGGGCAGAAGCGTCAGCGATTCGGAGAGACGGATCTGGATCTCCCCGTAGCTGATGGGCGCGAGCAGCAGCGTCAGCGCGGCATAGAGCGAGGCGATGATCGCGGCACGGGTGAGCGTGCGGGTGTTGTTCATGTTGTTTTCCTCCCCTGAGGGGCGCAGCTTTGCGCGGCAATAAAAAAACGGCGCAAGGCCGCATGGAAGGCAGGCGCATCGCCCGTCTTCCGGCCCATAGTTTTGTTTTAGGACTGGATGGTTGCGAACAGTCCATGAAATTGTGCGAAAGAAATTATAGCAGAGGCGGGGGCAAAATGCAATCCCGAAGAAAATACCTGATTGACGTGGGCGAAAATATGGTGTAAGATGAGAGAAAATCATTTTACACATGAAAAAGGTTAAATTAAGTACACGTTTACGTGATGGATATAGAAAGGGGGGATGCGCGTGACGCTGCTGGAATACAGGATTTTTCATACCGTGATCGAACAGGGCAGCTTCGCGCGGGCTGCACAGGTGCTGCATCTGACGCCGAGCGCCATCAGCCATGCGGTCAGTTCCATGGAGGAGGCCTGCGGCTTTGCGCTGTTTGTGCGCGGCAAGGGCGGCGTATCGCTGACCAGAAGCGGCGAGGCGCTCTATCCGATGATCCGACAGGTGCTCAACGCCGACGAGGCGCTTTCTCAGACGGTCGACGAGCTCAAGGGCGTGCAGCGCGGCACGGTCAAGATCGGCGCATTCAACAGCGTATGCATGTCGTGGCTGCCGCAGATCGTGACGTCCTATAAGAAAAAATATCCGGGTGTGGAGATCGAAATCAACCAGGGTACCTACGCCGACGTCATCAACTGGATCAAGACCGGCGTCGTCGATCTGGGCTTTTTGTCCACGAAATCCACGCGCGAGCTGCGCGTTCATCCGCTCTACCGCGATCGCCTGATGTGCGTGGTGCCCAGAAGCTTTAAAACGAAGACGCCCGGAATCATCACGCCCGAGGAGATGCGGCAGGAGACCTTCGTCGTCCAGGACGACTCGACCGACGCGGATACGCAGGCGTTTCTGGCGAAGTATCGCTTCAATGTCCGCGCCAGCTGCCGCGTGGTGGACGACCTTTCGACCATCGCGATGGTCGAAAGCGGCTTCGGCATCTGTATTCTGCCGAGCCTGATCCTCGAGCGCGCGCATGGCGACGTGGATTTTTATCCCATCGAGCCGATGGAATACCGCGAATTCGGCATCGCCGTGCAGAATCCGACGATGATGGCACCTGCCGTGCGTCAGATGGCAGCGCATATCGAAGCGTTTGCTAAGCAAAAGCGCGAGGAGGATCCGCAGACCAACGCGGGCTTCGATCCGGGGCCGGCGTTCATTTAACCGAATAAACAACTGGATTCAAGGAGAGATGAAACGATGTTTTCCACACTGGATATGCATATTCTGGAAATTCTGTGCGAGGATGCGCGTGTGTCCCCGCGCGAGATGGCGGTCATGACCGGCACCGACGAGGGACAGGTTCTGGCTGCGCTGGAAAGCCTGCGCCGCGCGGGCGTGCTGGTGGGCTATCAGACCCTGATCAACTGGGAGCGCACGGACAGGGAGTTCGTGCAGGCGGTCATCGAGGTGAACGTCGTGCCCCAGCGGGAGAAGGGCTTTGACGCGATCGCCCAGCGCATCGTGCAGTATGACGAGGTCAAGTCGCTGTATCTGATGAGCGGCGCATACGATCTGATGGTGCTGTGCGAGGCGCGCACGCTCAAGGAGCTGGCGTCCTTTGTCCATAGCCGCCTGTCCACGATCGAGGGCGTGACCGGCACGAGCACGCATTTCATGCTCAAGACGTATAAATACGGCGGTATGGTCTTCGCCGGCGGCGGCGGAGACAGGCGACAGGCGGTGATGCCCTGATGCAGTACGAGCGCATCATCAACAGGAGAATCGCGGATGTGCCGCCCAGCGGCATCCGCAAGTTCTTTGATATCGTCCGCCAGATGCCCGATGCGATCACGCTGGGCGTCGGCGAGCCGGACTTTGTGACGCCGTGGTCCATCCGCGATGCGGCGATCCAGTCGATCGAGGACGGACGCACGCAGTATACCTCCAACTGGGGCATGGAAAGCCTGCGCGAGAAAATCGCGGCGTATCTGCGGATGCGCTATCGCGTGGCCTACAGCCCGAAGGACGAGATCCTTGTGACCGTCGGCGCGAGCGAAGGCATTGACCTGGCACTGCGCGCACTGGTCTGCCCGGGGGATGAGGTACTCATTCCCGAGCCGAGCTACGTCAGCTACGCGCCCTGCGTGACCTTCGCCGACGGCGTCGCCGTGCCGGTGAAGACGAGCGCGGATGACTGCTTTGCCCTCACGCCCGATGCGCTGCGCGCAGCCATTACGGAAAGGACGAAGGCCCTCATCCTGCCCTATCCCAACAACCCGACCGGCGGCGTCATGACGCGCGAGCAGCTGATGGACATCGCGCGCGTGCTCGAGGAGACGGATATCGTGGTCATCTCCGACGAGATTTATTCCGAGCTGGTGTACGGCGGGCATGAGCATACGGCGTTTGCGTCGATTTCCGGCATGCGCGAGCGCACGATTACGCTCAATGGCTTTTCCAAGGCGTTTGCGATGACCGGCTGGCGCGTGGGCTATGCCTGTGCCCCGCGGGAGCTGATCGCGCCGATGTTCAAGATCCATCAGTATACGATGCTCTGCGCGTCGATTCAGGGCCAGGTTGCGGCGGACAGGGCGCTGGGCCGCGCGTTTGAGACGGGCTTTGAGGATGTGCGCACGATGGTGCGCTCCTATGACCGCCGCCGCAGGCTGATGGTCGAAAACTTCAACGCGATGGGTCTGGAATGTTTCGAGCCGCGTGGCGCGTTCTATGTCTTCCCGTCCATCCGCAAGACGGGCCTGACCAGCGAGGAATTCTGCACCCGCCTGCTGGAGGAAAAGCAGGTCGCCTGTGTGCCGGGCACAGCGTTTGGCGCCTGCGGCGAGGGGCATATCCGCTGCTCTTATGCTACGAGTATTGAAAATCTGACCGAGGCGCTGGGGCGCATCCGGTCTTTTGTGGAAAGCCTTTGACGCTGTGCCTGACAATGTGGAGGAATTTTGACCGGCGAATGAATCAACCGTGGCAAATCCTTGAAAGCATTGCCTTTTGGCGGCGCGATAAGGTATAATATCCACCGTGTATGCTGACGCGCTTTAGCGCGCGATGACATGAAGGGAATGATTGCAATGAAGAACATGAAGCTGCTGGCTCTGCTGCTGGCCCTGCTGATCGCACTTTGCGGCTGCGGCGCTAACGAGGATAAGACCGAGGCTGCGCTGGCGACCGCCGCCCCGACCGCCGCCCCGACGGCCGAGCCGACCGAGGCCCCGACGGCCGAGCCGACTGCGGAGCCGACCGCCGAACCGACTGCGGAGCCGACCGCTGAGCCGACTACGGAGCCGACCGCTGAGCCAGCTGCCGAGGCCGCTGCCGAGACCGCGCTGGAAACTGCTGCCGCCGATGAGACCATGACCCTCGAGGAGACGGCCGAGGAGGTCGCCGCGCACGACGACGTCGTTCTGGGCTATGCCTATAACGGCGAAGTGAACGTCATGCTCTCCGAGGTCAAGGAAGAGTTTGACCAGATGCTGCAGGAGTACATCGAGTACTACACGCAGTACGGTTATCAGATGGACGAATACGACGTCGATTTCCAGAATGACGTCGCCAACGAGACTGTCCAGACGAAGCTGACCATGCG
>JAFSCW010000049.1 GCA_017436605.1 Clostridia bacterium
ATCCAAACTGACAATTTGGTTTTTGTAAAGTCACTTGAATGACTGCAGCCGCCCGAGATGTACCCGAGCGGCTGCATATAGAGAAATAAGAAGGAAGGCTTAGCCAATATAGCCCGCGAACAGGAACGCAAACGCATAGGAAGCGATCGCCACGGACAACCAGGTGATACCGCCCAGCGCGATGGGCTTAAGGCCCTTGGAGAAAACATCCTTAAACTTGATCTTGAAACCGACGCCGGCCAGAGCAGCAGCGAAGAGATACTTGCCCAGCTTGCCCAACAGGGAAACGCCCTTGGCGCTGAAGATACCCGCAGTATTCAGGCCCGCCATCACGACGAACCACAGGATGAACATCGGGAAGGTCTTCTTCACAACCGCCAGCACGCTGTCGTTCTGGGCGGCGGCGCCGTTCTTCTTCGCGCGGCCGGCCATCACCAGCGTCCACACCAGCGCAACAAAGATCAGCATCGTGGTACGCACCAGCTTCACGTTGAGCGCACCCTGGAAAGCCGGATCGCCAATCATAGCCTGATAGGTCGCCTGCGCGCCAGCAACGGAAGAGGTATCATTAATCGCAGTGCCGGCAACAAAAGCGAACTGATTCGGCGTGAAGCCCAGCGCAGAAATCAGGTAGGGATAGCTGAACGCAGCCAGCGTATCAAACAGGAAGATAGCCGCCATGGCGAAAGCAATCTCCGCCTCGTGCGCCTTGATGATGCGGCTCAGGGTCGCAATCGCAGTGCCGCCGCAGATGCAGGTACCGCCGCCGACAAGGATGGAGGTGTTTTCAGAAACGCCAATCTTCTTGCCCACGATCATCGCAACGGTGAAGGAGAGCAGAATATTGAAGATGATCAGCGGCAGAGCGCGAACGCCGGTACCCATGATCGCCGCGAAGGAAAGCGTACCGCCGGTGGCGATGATGCCCCAGTTGAGGAACTGCTTGGAGCAGTA
Source organism: Clostridia bacterium (assembly GCA_017436605.1). Classification (GTDB taxonomy): domain Bacteria; phylum Bacillota; class Clostridia; order Christensenellales; family Aristaeellaceae; genus Ventricola. The sequence goes on from JAFSCW010000049.1 coordinate 955, forward strand.
GGTCGTGCCTTCCTTGAAGTCCTTGCTGATGGACGGGGTCAGATTGCACACGATCATGGAGAACAGCAGCGCAAGCATCGGACCGCCGATAACCGTGCGGCCGAACCACGCCTTCTGCAGATCGGTGCTCATGTTGGCCAGCACGCCAACGACGACGCAGAGCACAATTGCGAAAATTTTGCCCCACTTGATGCTGGAATTCTGATTCTGCATACGTTTTTTCCTCTCTCTTATCGATATCGTTAATTATTTATCATAAACAGCCGCAAAAAGCCGTCCCCTGCGCCAAGCGGGTAGTTAAGCCCGCTGACGCAGGCGACGGCCACAGGGTGTGCTTATGCAGTTATGGAACTCCCATGCGGGAAAAATCAGCAGGTCGCGCCGCCAACCAGATGCAGCTTGGCATCAAGGATCTCCTGCTTGCGTGCGAGGATCGCATCGCCCAGAATCTCCTTCTCGCAGTACTCAAAGCCAAGGCGCTCGATGGTATCGGCAAAGCGCTCGCCGGTCTTACCCTGCTCGCGGAAGAACAGGATCGCCTTCTCAACGGTATCCAGCAGTTCTTCCTCGGTGGTGAAGATCTTATTCAGAGCCTTGCCGCGGTTGACCTTCTTGCCCCAGCGGCCGCCGATGGTGATCTTGAAGCCCGGAGTGCCCTCTTCGATGACATCGAACGGGCAGGTACCCACGCAGCGGCCGCAGTTGTTGCAGACGTCCTCATTGATCTCAATCTCGCCGTCCTCCACGGACACAGCCTTCATCGGGCAGGCCACGGCCACCTGGCACTTCTTGCAGCCGTTGCAGGAATCGGTATCGACGTTCGGAACGAGCTGACCGATGATGCCCAGATCGTTGATATCCGGCTTCACGCAGTTGTTCGGGCAGCCGCCGCAGGCAATCTTGAACTTGTGCGGGAGCTTCACGGTGTGATAGCCGAGGTAGAAGCGCTCATGAATCTTCTCGCTCAGCGCGAAGGTATCGTACAGGCCGTACTGGCAGGTGGTACCCTTGCAGGAGACGACCGGGCGAACCAGAGAACCGGTGCCGCCGGTGACCAGACCAGCCTGAGCAATGTACTCCTGGAAGGCAGGGATGTTGTCAAAGTGAACGCCGCGAACCTCAACGGTCAGACGAGTGGTGAATTCCACGTCGCCGTTGCCGTACTTCTTAGCAGCCTCAGCGATCACCATTGCCTGGTCAGCGGTGATCTTGCCGTTCACGGTGATAACACGGGCATTGAACAGGTCAGTTCCCTTGTTGTTGAGGAAGCCCATGCCCTTGACGCGCTTGATTTCAGCAGCATTAATCGTGCAAGCCATTGTAATTCTCTCCCTTTATCCTATCGTTTGATGAATATGTGTGTTTGGACAATTAGTCCACGGTCACGTCGGTAAACAGATTGCCGCCCTCGAGCACCTTCGTGTTCGTGTAGCCAAAGGCCTTGAGGCGGTTCTGCACGAGATAAGCGCGCTTACCCTTGTTGCACACCAGCAGCACCTTCTCGTCCTTGTCCACGCCGTCGATCGGGCCGGTGACGCTCGGCAGATCGATATACGGCGCGCCCTCGATGGTCGGCTTGAGGGAAGCATCCAGAATGCGGTATCCCTCGGCTTCGCCCGCGGCATACTCGGCCGGGGTCATGGACTCGAGATTGCCCGCCATCTTGTTCTTGAGCACGTTGAGCACATGCGCGAACGGATGAATCGCCGTGGAGAAGGGCGGCGCATACGCAAAATCCAGACCCTCCAGATCCTCCAGCGTAGCCTTCATCATGATGCCCACGACCGCTACGTCGACCACCTTGTCGACCGCGCCCGTGCCCATCACCTGCACGCCCAGCAGGCGGCGGGTCTGCTTATCAGCGATCATCTTCACAGCCAGCGTGCCCGCGCCCGGCATGTAATGGGCCTTGGCATCCACCAGCGCGATCACGCTCTCGGGATCAAAACCCTCTTCCTTCGCCTGCGCCTCGGTAAGACCCGTACGGCCCACATCCAGGCCCGGCAAATGGCACACGGCCGTACCCAGCACGCCGCGATAGCCAATCTCCTTGCCCATCATATTCTGAGCAATGATGCGGCCCGCGATATTGGCGGTTGAACCCATCGGAGACCAGGCCGGCTTGCCGGTGATGGCATTGCGCACCATCGCGCAGTCGCCGGCGGCATAGATATTCGGATCGTTCGTCTGACCGAATTCATTGGTGAGGATCGTGCCCTTGAACATTTCGATACCGGTATCAGCAAGGAACGCAGTATTGGGACGGATGCCCGCGCTCATCACCACCAGATCTGCCTTGTATGCCTTCTTGCTGGTGAGCACCTTGGCGACCTTGCCGTCCTTACCCTCGATGCCGGTGACCGTCACGCCGGTGACCACCGGAATGCCAGCCTCCGACAGCTTTCCTTCGATATATTCGGCGCACTCCGGATCAAAGCCCGGCAGCACATGCTTGGCCATATCCAGCACAAACGCCTTGACGCCGTTGGCCTTGAGGTTTTCCGCAACTTCCAGTCCGATGTAGCCCGCGCCGACAACAACCGCACGCGCAATGCCGCCCTGAGCGATCAGATCACGCAGGGTAATGGCGTCTTCCGGCGTACGCATGAAAAACACATTTTCAAGATCCATGCCTGGAATCGGCGGATTAACCGGGCTTGCGCCGGTGGCGATCACCAGCTTGTCGTAGCCATAGGTCTTCTCTTCGCCGGTGGCAAGATCCACGGCAGTCACCAGCTTATTGGCACGATCAACCTTCGTCGCCTCGGTGCGCACAAGCACCTTTGCGCCGGTCAGGCCCTCGTACTTTGCCGGAGTGTTCACAATCAATTCTTCCTTCTCGCCGATGACGTGACCCACGTAATACGGCAGGCCGCAGCCGGCATAGGAGATATTCTCGCCCTTGTTGAGGATCACAACCTCATTGCTGCGGTCTTCGCGCATAAGCTTTGCCGCAATCTTGGTGCCGGCAGCAACGCCGCCCAGAACAACGATCTTCATTCTGTTTCTCCTTCTTATTCAGGAACCATGCTTTTCTTTATTGACCAACTGTGTTATTATATTATCATGCAATGTGTGTATTGTAAAATATGAATACCCAAAGCATCAATTTGGTTTTTGTAATGGAACGCCCGCTATGCTTTGCCTTTTTTGATGAAGGAGGAGATCACTGTGTCCACGCTGAAGCAGCTCAGCATCTTTATCTCCGTCGCGGAGAAACTGCGCATGAGCGAAGCCGCCAAGGCGCTCTATGTTTCCCAGCCGACCGTCAGCCAGACCATTTCAGATCTGGAGTACGAACTGGGCGTGGAGCTCTTTGAGCGCGGACACAAGCAGCTTTTTCTCACACCGCACGGCCAGCTTCTGCTCACCCATGCCCGCAAGGTCATGCAGCAGTACGAGATCATGAACGCTGCCGTCAAGGACGCCTCGCCTTCACGCGAGCTGAGGATCGGCTGCACGCTTTCCATCGCCAATACCATGCTCGCGCCCATCGGTAAGCGCCTGCATGAAAGCCATCCCGATATCCAGAGCACATTCATCGTCGAGAATACGCGCAGCCTTGAAAACCGTCTGCTGCACAACGAACTGGACATCGCGCTCATCGAAGGACAGGTGCGCAGCGATGAAATTGCCAAGCTTCCGCTGGTCAAGGATACCCTGATGGTTATCTGCCATCGCGACCATCCCTTCTGGAATCGCGATCATATCCGTCCCGAGGAGCTTAGCGGGCAGAATTTCATCCTGCGTGAACTGGGCAGCGGCACGCGCACCATCTTTGAAGACTATCTGCGTATGGCCAAAGTCTCCATCAATGTCATCGGCGAATCCGCCAGCTCTGCCGCCATCATCGACATGGTCCATCACGGCCTGGGTCTTGGCGTCATCTCCTATCGCTGCGTGGAGCGCTATACGGACGCGAACCTCATCCACGCATGCAGCATTGAAGATATGCCGATGGACCGCCTGTTCTACATCTGCTACAACAACAAAATGCCCGTTCGCTCCCAGATGCAGGATTTCATCGAGGCCTGCAAGCAGATCATCCACAAGGAATAAAGGGAACGCTGGGCTGCCGCCCAGACCTGCTTGAGGGATTTCATCCCCAAACCCCTTCTTCGCTTCGCGCATACAACCGATTCTATTGTGTCATCAGAAAAGAAAAAGCGGGAATCATCCCGCTTCAGATTGTCAAAGAAGCCACTTTGCAGTTTTGCAAAGTGGCTTCAATCATAGAAATAGCAAGTTTTAGCAAAGATTGCATCCATTTATGGATGGCGAATTTCTTTAGGTTGAGCGCAA
>JAFSCW010000050.1 GCA_017436605.1 Clostridia bacterium
AGAGCAAAGTGGCTGGAGCGAAGCGAAAGCCAGCGTCTTTAGGCGCTGGCTTAGTGTTAGGGGGTTATACCCCCTGAGCGAGCCACCCGTTTTACGGGTGGGAGCGACTTTTGCTGTGATACAATGAATGCAGCAGGCGGCATGGTCCCTCTGAAGCAAAGGCGGCGCTTGATATGCGGTATACGTGGATGGATGAATATCTGCTCGGGAAAAAGGGCGTGATCAGGGATTTTCAGGCGGACTGGAACTGGCTTCGCTACCATGTCGGCGGGAAGATGTTTGCCGCTGTCTGCCATAACGAGGCGGGGGATCCGGTATATATCACGCTGAAGCTGGAGCCGCTGGAAGGCGAATTCTGGCGCGGGCAGTATGAGGACGTGATTCCCGGTTACTACATGAATAAGCTCCATTGGAATTCGATCCGCCCGGATGGCGCGGTACCGGATGAAATCCTGCGCGATATGCTGGATAAGTCGTATGCGCTTGTGCTTGCAGGATTCAGCAAAAAGCGCCAGCGCGAGATTCTGGAGGGGGAATAAAGCATGAAGCTGGAAGGATTCGGGATTTTTGTCTGCGATATGGGCGCGATGATCCGCTTTTATCGCGATGTGCTGGGCTTTGGTATCCGCGAAAGCGAAGATACCAGCAATGTTTATCTGGAAAAGGACGGCACGCTGTTTCTGCTCTATGGGCGCAGGGATTTTGAGAAGATGACCGGGCGGTCGTTTGCCTATGCAAAAGGAATTCAGGGGCATACAGAAATTGCGCTCGGCGTGGAAAACTATGCCGCCGTGGATCGCGCCTACGCGGAGACGATCGCCAAGGGCGCGCGCGGCGTGATGGAACCGACGACGGAACCATGGGGCCAGAGAACCTGCTATATCGCAGATCCGGAAGGAAACCTGATCGAGATCGGATCGTTTACACCGTGAAATCAAAAAGCTGCGGCTCGATGGCCGCAGCTTTTGCTTATGGGTTCAGCGACTGCAGGAAGGCGTCGTAGGTGATGGCGCGGGCTTCCTTGTCCGTAAGCGCCCGGACATACGGTGCGCGCATGCCTTCGGCGCCCGGCCCAAAACAGCCGTGCTCGGCATAAAGGAGCGTCGCATGGGCGTGCGCCTTGCCCCAGTCGTCGAAGCCGGAAGCGGCAATGTGCGCGCCAAGCTCACAGGCGAGCAGCACGGTCTTTGCCCATTCGCGCCATGGACGGCCGAGGTATACGCTTGCGATGGGGACGTCCCTGCCTGTGAAGCGGCAATGGTCAAACACATAGCCGAAGGCCTGTCCTTCCGGGGTGGAGGCGGCGGTGCAGTAGGCGGCATAGGGCTCGGTTCTGTCCTTCCTGCCGTCGACGGCGACGATCTCGCAATCCTCAAACCACGCGGCCGCGCCGCCGAAGATGAAATCGACGTCGCCCTCGATCCGGCAGCGGCGGTAGGTATGGCGCTGCGGGATGCGCGGAGCATGCTGCTTGGGGCCGATGAAGCCGTTTTTCTCGATCTCCTTGGGCGGGAGCGGCGCGGTGAAGAGCGTGTCCTGAAAGCTGAGCAGGGCGCAGTCCTCGGCCAGCAGGCGATCGCCGTCCGCATACAGGGCGATGGCCTGGCCGGCCTTTTCGCGGGGGGATGCGCTGTTTTGGATGGTCAGATTCCGCAGCGTGATGTTTGCGCCGTCCGTGCGCAGCGTCGCCGTGCGGAAGGTGCCGCGCTTCATGCCGTCTTCGAGGATTTCAAACGCGCCGTCGTCCCAGACGATGACCGTCGAGGCTGCGCTTTCGCCCTCGAGCGTCGTGTTGGGCCGATCAAGCACGACCTTTTCGCGGTATACGCCGGGAGAGAGGCGGATGACCGCCGGGCTTCCGTCTCTGGGCAGGCTGTCGATGGCGCGCTGGATGGCATGCGCGCTGCCGGGCATGACGCTGATGATCATATGATCCCCTCCGCAAATCTGATACGGACAGTATAGCACAGAATCGCAGGGCTGGGCGTTATGATTTGCTTTCATCCTGCTGAATATGGCTGATTTCCCAGTGGATCAGAAGGCTCAGCGCGCCGCGCAGCAGGATGATTGCGCCGACGGCGAGCATTTCCTGCAGCTCGCGGGCGACGACCGTGCGCAGGATCTCGCCGCCGAGCTTGAATTCCAGCCCCAGAGCCAGCGCGCGCGCAAGATCCAGGCGGATATTGACCGCCCGGCCGGAAAAGTACCAGATAAAATCCCGCGCTGCGGCCAGAAAGATGACGACCGCGCCCATGCTCTCCAGCAGCAGCACCATAGCGCCGACGCCGGCATGAAAGATGGATTCCAGTTGACTGAGAAACGGCATAAGCGGCACCTCCTGCATGCGCCTAGCGTTCCCGCAAACGGCCCGGATTATCGCCTGCAAGGGGCATTGAACGAATATGAAATGAAGATTGAAAGACAGTGCTTTTTATGATAAAATAAACCCAGTGAAGCGGCAGTGCACAGGCAGATGCAGCCGCCAGAAGGAGGATATATTCTATGGAACTGAAGGGCAGCAAGACTGAGAAGAACCTGATGACCGCTTTTGCCGGCGAATCTCAGGCCCGCAACAAGTATACTTATTTTGCTTCCGTCGCCAAGAAGGAAGGCTATGAGCAGATCGCTGCGATCTTCCTGAAGACTGCAGACAACGAGAAGGAGCACGCCAAGATGTGGTTCAAGGCGCTGGGCGAGCTTGGCAACACGGCTGAGAACCTGCTCCATGCCGCCGAGGGCGAGAACTACGAATGGACCGACATGTACGCCACCTTCGCCAAGGAAGCCGAGGAAGAGGGCTTCACCAAGCTGGCGGCGCAGTTCCGCGGCGTTGCCGCCGTCGAGAAGGCGCATGAGGAGCGCTATCGTGCGCTGCTGTCCAACGTCGAGATGCAGAAGGTCTTCGAAAAGGGCGAGATGACCATGTGGGAGTGCCGCAACTGCGGTCACCTCGTCATGGGCACCAAGGCGCCGGCGGCATGCCCGGTCTGCGCGCATCCGCAGAGCTACTTCGAGCTGCGCGCCGAGAACTATTGATTTATTCTGAGCCTCATGTAAAGCGGTCTGCCGGGCGGCAGACCGCTTTTTCCTTTTCCAGTTTGACAGAAACGAACCGGCATGCTATCATAGGAGAGCAAATGGTAAAATAACACGGGATACAAACGGAGGATGTCAGAATGGAATTTGCTATGCTTGAAAAAATCGGCGCCAAGCCTTCGCGTCTGGGCTTTGGCTGCATGCGTTTCCCGCTGAACGATCAGGGCGGAATCGACGAGCCGCGCGCCGAGGCGATGCTCGACCGCGCGTATAAGGCGGGCGTCAATTATTTCGACACTGCGTATTTCTATCATAACCGCACCAGCGAGGAATTCGTCGGCCGTGCGCTGAAGAAGTATCCGCGGGAGAGCTTCTATCTGGCGACCAAGCTGCCGCTGTCGATGATCCATTCGCTCGACGAGGCGAAGGAGATTTACGAGGGACAGTTCAGGACGCTTCAGGTGGAGTACTTCGATTTCTATCTGCTGCACTGCGTTAACGCCGGCTACTGGAAGATGGTCAAGGAAACCGGCATTCTCGATTATCTGATCGAGCAGCAGAAGCTGGGCCGTATCCATCGTCTGGGCTTCTCCTTCCATGATTCCTATGAGGTGTTTGAAGAGGTTGCGACCTACCGCGACTGGGATTTCTGCCAGATTCAGCTCAATTACATGGACATCGACATTCAGGCCGGCATGAAGGGCTACGAGCTGTGCTGCGAGCGCGGCATCCCGGTGATCGTCATGGAGCCGGTCAAGGGCGGCAGCCTCGCGACCCTGAGCGAGGAGATCACGGCGATGTTCAGGAAGGCGCGTCCGGATATGTCCGTCGCTTCCTGGGCGATGCGCTGGGTCGGCAGTCTGGATAACTGCGCCGTTATCCTCTCCGGCATGTCGAATGAGGAGCAGGTGGAGGACAATCTGGCGACGTTCACGCATTTTGAGCCGCTCAGCGAGGCGGAAATGAAGGTTGTGGACGAGGTGCGCGAGGCGATCAGGGCCCGTACGTTCGTCGCCTGCACGGACTGCAAGTACTGCATGCCCTGCCCGTTCGGCGTGAATATCCCCGGCAATTTCCGGATGATGAACGACTATGCGAAGTATTCCAACGCCGCCAGCCTCAAGGCGCGCTGGAACGACATGAAGGAAGAGGAGCGCGCCAGCGCCTGCAAGTCCTGCGGCAAGTGCGAAACCGCCTGCCCGCAGCAGCTGCCCATCCGCGAAAAGCTCCATGCAATCGCGCAGAAGATGGCGGAATAATCAAAGCAAAAGAACAGCGGCCTGCTTGACAGGCCGCTTTTTTCATGATATCATTTCATCAATCCGTGAAATGATGAACAGGCGTTTTGAGGAGGATGGATATGGAAAAGCATGAGCATAAGGACGGCTGCGGCTGCGGTCATGAGCATGAAGACGGCTGCGGCTGCTGCCATGAGCATGAAGACGGCTGCGGCTGCGGCCATGAGCATAAGGACGGCTGCGGCTGCTGCCATGAGCATGAAGACGGCTGCGGCTGCGGTCACGAGCATAAGCATGAGGAGCACTGCAGCTGTGGTTGCAGCTGTGGGCATGATCACGGGAATGATGAAGCAGCGAAAGCGGAGATACCGCGCCTGCTGCTGGCGCTGGCGCTGTTTGCTGCGGGGCTTCTGCTGCCCAGCCTGGCGGGAAAGGCACTGCTGCTCGCCTGCTATCTCGTATCCGGCTATGACGTGCTGCGCTCGGCCTTCCGCTCGCTGGGCAGGGGGCGCATGCTCGATGAAAACTTCCTGATGGCTGTCGCGTCTTTGGCGGCGATTGCGATCGGGGAGCTGACCGAGGGCTGCGCGGTCATGCTGTTTTATCAGGTCGGCGAGTGCTGTCAGGCATATGCCGTCGGGCGCTCGCGCAGGCAGGTCAGGGCGCTGCTGGCATTGAAGGCGGACGAGGCGTTTGTGCTGCGCGGCGGCGAATTTGCAGCCTGCAATCCGGCGGAGGTGAAAGTCGGCGATACGATCCGCATCCGCCCCGGCGAGCGCGTGCCGCTGGATGCGGTGGTCATCAGCGGAACATCGCAGATGGATACCTCCGCGCTGACGGGCGAGAGCGTCGAGCGCACGGCTCAGCCGGGCGACAGCGTGCTGGCGGGCTTTGTCCTGAGGGACGGCGTGATTACCGCCCGGGTTGAAAAGCCGCTTGCGGAATCCTCCGTCAGCCGGATTCTCGCCATGGTCGAGGAGGCGCAGGAGCGCAAGGCGCCCGCCGAGCGGTTTATTACGGTGTTCGCGCGCGTGTATACGCCGGTCGTCGTCGGGCTTGCGCTGGTGCTGGGGCTTGTGCCGCCGCTGTTTCTGGGCGCATGGCGCACGTGGATCTATCGCGCGCTGACGTTTCTTGTGGCGTCCTGTCCCTGCGCGCTGGTGATTTCCGTGCCGCTGTGCTATTTTGCGGGCATCGGCTCCGCCGCGCGCCGCGGCATTTTGATCAAGGGCGGAGACAGCCTCGATGCGCTGTGCCGCGTCCGTCAGTTTGTGCTCGATAAGACCGGCACGCTGACCACCGGCACGTTCTCCGTCGTGCATGTCCATCCGCAGGCGGGATATACGCAGGAGGACGTGCTCGCGCTGATCGCGGGCGCGGAGAAGGACAGCAGCCATCCGCTGGCGCTGGCGGCTGTGGAAGCGGCGAGGGCGCGCGGCGTCGCGCCGGAGGAAACGGCGCTTGAGCGGGAGAACGCCGGACGCGGCGTCGTCTGCCGCACGCCGCAGGGAGAAACCGTGCTGGCGGGCAGCCTGCCGCTGATGCAGGAAAACGGCGTGGAGGGCTTCGACGCCGGCTGCGCGCTGGAAGGCGCAAGGATTTATGTTTCCCGCGCGGGCAGGCCGGTGGGGATGATCTGCCTGCAGGATACGATCAAGCCCGGCGCGCGGGAGGCGATCGCGCAGCTCAGGCGCAGGGGCGTGGAGCGCGTCGTCATGCTGACCGGAGACCGGGAAGCGCCTGCGCTGGCTGCTGCGGCGGAGTTGGGCGTCGATGAAGCGCATGCGCAACTGCTTCCCCAGGATAAGCTGGAGCTGCTGGAGGAGATTCTCGCGCAGGGCCCGGCAGCCTTTGTCGGCGACGGCATCAACGATGCGCCGGCGCTTGTCCGCGCGGACGTCGGCGTCGCCATGGGCGCGCTGGGCAGCGACGCGGCCATCGAGGCCGCGGATCTCGTGCTGATGACCGACGAACCGGACCGCCTGCCGCAGGCGCTGGACGTCGCGCTGCGCGTTCGCCGTCTTGCGCGGCAGAATGTCGTTATCGCCCTTGGCGTCAAGATTGGCGTGCTGGCGCTGGCGGCCTTCGGCATGGCCGGCATGTGGGCGGCTGTGTTTGCGGATGTGGGCGTCGCGCTGATCTGCGTGCTCAATGCCATGCGCGCCATGCGGTGAATTGCGCGGCTTGACAGAACGGGCTGTGCGTGTTATCCTGCAGACATCAGCCATCAAAGGAGAGATTGTCATGGAAGAAATCACCCGCGAAGAGATCGCCCGCGAGGAAGTCAGCCACAGCGAACACCGCGCGATCGTCTTTAAGATGAACCGCAAGCAGGCGGCCTCCGTCGCCCGCTATATCAAGGATCACTCCGGCTCCCCGGAGACCATCTTTGCCGTGGACGTGGATACGCTTGAACTGATCATTCAGGCGAAGAACGCCGGCGAGAACGATATCCTCGTGCTTGAGGGCGAAGAGGACGTTTTCGACGTCGAAGAGGAAGTCGTCGAGGAGAACGAAGAGGTCTGGGAGGCCATCGAGGACGCGCTCGAGGGCTTTGCCGCCAAGGCGGACGAGATCGTCGATCAGGTCGAGGACAAGGCGAAGGAACTGATGGGCGAGGCCGCTGTGAAGGCCGAGGCCCTTGCTGACAAGGTCGAGGCGAAGGTCGGCGAGCTCGCCGACAAGGTCGAGGATATGCTCGACGGCGACAAGCAGTAAGCATAATTGGAACAAAAAACAGAGCTCCCTGCGGGCTCTGTTTTTGTATGGAGAAATATGCGGCTGGTATGGGACCGAAAAACCGATGGGTCAGTCTTCGCTCTCCTCGCGGTCTTCCTGCACATGGCTCATCGCCAGATGGATGATTTCGCGCGGATGGCAGTCGGCCAGGCTGTAATAGAGCATCTTGCCGTCCCGGCGGACGGTGATCAGCCGGGCCTGACGGAGCGCCTTGAGCTGGTTGGATACCGCGCTGGGCGCCATGGAGAGCGTCCTGGCCAGCGCGCCGGCGCACAGCTCGCTCTTGTCCAGCGCCAGCAGGATTTTCAGCCTCGTGTCCGAACCGACTGTGCGGAAGAATTCCGCCAGCGCGGCGATGTCCTGCTCGGGCGGCATCGTGCTTTGAACCTGCTCGGGCGGCGGGCAATTGCAGATCGTCTCGTCCATCGTAAACCTCCCGGATTCCCTGTATGTCACCCCATCGTATCGTATCGCGCCGGGTTTGTCAAGCGCTCAAATCCCCTGCGTGACGGCGTATAAACGGCGGGAAAGCGGGTAAAGTAATGCGCACAAGGAGGTTGATCCCAGTGAGAAAATGGACGAGAACATGGATCATGACAGCGCTTTTTTCCGCGCTGCTGATGCTGCCCGCTGCGGCGGACGCGCAGGATCTGCCGCAGCTGTTTGCGGCTGTGAAAAGCGGCGTGCAGGAGGGGCTGGAAGAGGGCATGGACGCCGCCGCTGCGGCGATGGATGAGGAGCTGACGCTCAGTATCCTGCCCGAAAGCGCACAGATCGAGTCGGGAAAGACGATCAGGCTGACGGTATCGGCGGGCAATCCGCGTCCGCAGGCGGCGAAGGTGGTCTTTTCGCTTCAGCTGCCCGACCGCCTGAAGGCGGCGCCGGATACGCAGTGGGAGGCCGTGCTTCCGCCTGCGCAGCCGGACGCCGTGACGGGCGAGCTGCGTGCGTCCACGACGACGTTCACGCGGGAAATCACGCTCGAGCCGGGCGGAAGCAGCGAATCTGCGCAGATCAGCGCGGAGATGAGCATGGGTACGCGGTTTTATCGGGCGAAGGCGGACGTGCGCCTGTGCGTGCCGGATATCGGCGTCACGGCCCGGCTTGACGCCGCGCCGGAGGGAAGAATCGAGCCGGGCGATTGCTTCGCCTATGAGATCGAGGTGATCAACAGCGGCGAAGCGCCCAAGGACGTCATGCTGGAGATGACGCTGCCCGAGGGGGTTGCCCTGCAGGGGGAGATGGACGGCAGGCTGCGGATGGACGGCGGGCGCATGGTCGGTCAGGTCCGGGCGGAAGCGGCGATGACGGACGCGGCGGGTACGTCGCCGTCCCTGCAGGTGATTTCCCTGCCGCTGCGCGCAGACGACGGGATCCTTGAAGGCGATGCGGATGCAAGGCGGCTGATCGGTCTTGCGCTGCGCGCGGACGGCGAGCAGGTGTCCGCGCCGCGCGTGGAGGTCTGCGGACCGATGATCAGCGCGAAACTGGTTGCGCAGAAGAGCGAGCTGGAGGCGGGCGAGGATACGGTGCTGAGCATCGTCGTGGTCAATGCCGGCCTCGCGCCGGCGGATATGCAGCTCGTTTGCTCCCTGCCGGAGGGCCTTGCCCTGAAGCGGGAAAAGGAGGAGGCGACGCCTGCGGAGGCCGCGATGCTCCCGCCGCAGGATGGGGACGGCGCTGCGCCTGCATCTGCGGCCGGCACGCAGATGCTGACCTATGACCTGCACATCGACGCCGCCCGCGAAGAGGGCGGCAGCATCACAGCCGGAACGGCGGTCATCGAAATCCCCGTGACGGCCCTTGCCCCGCAGGAAGACCTGCGCGAGCGTCTGGTCGGCGCGGCGCTTTCCTGGCGCGTCGGGGATGGCGGCATGCAGCTGGGCGACGCGGTGGCCATGCGCGTGTACAAGCCCGGCATGCTGGGCATTTCAAAGGACGAATGGAGCAGCATCTTCTGCGCGGCGGCGCTGATGATCATGCTGGCGGGCTGCCTGTATGCGGCGATCCGCTCGGAAAAGCATGAAGAGGATTTCTGCTGCGAGTGATCGGAACGCGACTGCGCACAGCGCGGTCAGAGCGGCTTTCCGTCCCCTTTTCCGGGCGGCGGGAGGCCGCTCTTTTTGGGCGTATTCGGCAGGCGGCGGAAACGCGAAAAGCGCGCCCATGCA
>JAFSCW010000051.1 GCA_017436605.1 Clostridia bacterium
AATCTGCCGTCACCGACTTCGATGGTTCGAATCCATCCCTGCCCACCATCTTCTGCGGGAATGGCGGAATTGGCAGACGCGCTAGATTCAGGTTCTAGTGAAAGCAATTTCATGCAGGTTCAAGTCCTGTTTCCCGCACCATGAAAAAGAGCGTATTTGTCCAAGACAAATACGCTCTTTTTCAAACTAAGCATGCCTGTCGGCATGAGAAGCGCTCTGCGGGCGAGAAGTGCGCCTGCGGCGCGTGAAGAGTCCTTATGGGACGAAGGCATGCTTAACTTCACATTGAGCGAAGCGAAATGCTTCATGGCAGCACTGTCGCCGTTTCACTTGCCGCAAAGCGGCAGACTTCACGATACTGCGAGGTGTGACCATGGCAGAAAGCAAATTGAAAGCGCAATCCATGGATTTTGCTGTGATGATCATAGAACTGGTTAAGCAGTTAAAAGCACAGAAGGAATCGATCATTTCTAATCAAATCGGCAGAAGCGGTACGTCGATTGGTGCGAATATATGCGAAGCACAGTATGCGCACAGCAAAGCAGATTTTATAGCCAAGCTTCAGATTTCTTTGAAAGAAGCAAATGAAACCGGGTATTGGATTGAATTGCTGAATAGAACCGGATATATTGATGACGTACAATACAAGAAACTAAGTACTGCTTGTACGAGCTTGCGTATGATGCTGATTGCATCAATCCGGACGGCTAAGGGGCATTCGACCGGTGAAGATTGAAACGGATTTATCGCAGCGATGGAGGGGACAAAGCGATGCAGGACTGGAAGAAAGACAGAATTGGAGCGGCTGTGCGCGGTGAGAATCCGATGGTAATTGCGAGAATGAAGAGCGGCTTTGCCGTGATTGGCGATTATCAGTTTCTTCCGGGCTATTGTGTCCTGCTGGCGTATCCGCAAGCGGGATCGCTGAATGAGCTTTCTATGGAGGAGCGAAAACAGTATCTTTTGGATATGACGCTGCTCGGGGATGCGGTCATGAATGTCTGCAAACCGCTTCGGATCAATTACTCTACATTGATGAACGCTGATCATTATCTGCACACGCATGTTGAGGCCAGGTATGATTGGGAGCCAGAGTCGAATAAGAGAAGGCCTGTCTGCTTGTATCCTCGGGAAGATCGTTTTTCAAAAGAAGCGGAGTACAGCGAGGAAAAACATGGGGAATTGAAGAAAAAACTCGCTGAAGAATTGAAGCGGCTTATGGCTGCGAATTATTGAATGATCAGAAAGAAAATCCCGGAATGGATAACCATTCCGGGACTTTGCTTTGTTTAAGCAAATTGATAACCGTACGCCTTTGTCACTGCGCGCGGCAGCTCCATCCGGCAAGTCTTTTCCGGATCGACGACCTGACAGATGCAAAGATTTCCGGCAACGCTCAGCAGCATGCCGGCCTCGTGGTCGCTCATGCGCAGTTCGTTCATCAGGAAGCGGTGCATGGCAAGCGTCGCGCCGGTGCCCGCTTCGTCGACGGTTTCGGCGGAAAAGATGGCCATGGCGGCGTCTTCGGTGACAAGGAACGGCGTGGGCAGGGCGCAGCCCTTGAGCGCGGTGACGCGGACGGTGATCGCGCCGGCGATCTCCACGCCGCATACGCCGACCTCGCCGTCGCCCATCAGCGCATGCATATCGCCCATGGCCAGCAGCGCGCCCTCGACATTCACCGGGAGATACAGCGTCGTGCCTGCGCCGATTTTCGTGCAGTCCATGTTGCCGCCGTGTGCGCCGGGCGTGCCGGTGTCGATGGGATCGCCGGCGGGCGCAGTGCCGATGACGCCGATCATCGGGCGAAGGGGAAAGGAGAGCTTGTCGTTAAAGCGAACCATGCCGTTTTCGACCGGGAGGATTTTTGTCGCCTCGTCGGTGAGGACGCCGCCCATCACGCCTTCGCCCGGGCCGTCGACCATCACGCCGTGGTCATCCAGCTCGATGCCAAGGATTTCGACTTTCAGCACGTCGCCCGGCATCGCGTTCTCGATAAACAGCGGGCCGGTGGCGGGGTTGATGTTGCTCCAGTCCAGACCACCGAGGCGCTGGTCTTCGGTTTTGATCTGGCAGCCAAAGCAGTCCAGGGTTTCAAAGCGGACGGTTTCGCCGCTTTTGGCCCGGGCGACGGGCGCATTGTCCCGCGCCATTCTGTGGATTTTCGTATCGGTATGAATCGTAAGCATCGGCATAACCTCCGTGGCATTGTTGCTGTTTTTTATTATATCGGGTCGGTGCTGCCTTGTCAAACGCGGAAGAGGCAGCGAAAGCGCGCATAGAAAAAGCGCCGCAGGCTGTGCGGCGCTTTGCGCGTGTATGGATTGATCAGAAGATCTTCGTCGTCCATTTTGTGCAGTCCCAGACCTCGCTGACCACATCCCGGTAGAATTCCGGCTCGTGGCAGATCAGCAGGATGCTGCCCCTGTAGGCGCGAAGCGCGCGCTTGAGCTCGTCCTTGGCGTCCTGGTCGAGGTGGTTGGTCGGCTCGTCCAGCAGCAGGATGTTCGTCTCCCGGTTGATCAGCTTGCACAGGCGGACCTTGGCCTGCTCGCCGCCGCTGAGCACGCGGACCTGGCTTTCGATGTGCTTGGTCGTCAGGCCGCATTTGGCCAGCGCGGCGCGCACCTCTGCCTGGTTGAGCGTGGGGAATTCCTTCCAGATTTCCTCGATGCAGGTGGTGGCGTTGTCGGCGGCGACCTCCTGCTCGAAGTAGCCGATCTGGAGGTTATGGCCCAGCTCGACGCTGCCGGAAAGAGAGGGGATCAGCCCGAGGATGCTCTTGAGCAGCGTCGTCTTGCCGATGCCGTTCGCACCGACGAGCGCGATCTTCTGACCGCTCTCCATGCTCAGATTCAGCGGACGGGACAGCGGCTCATCGTAGCCGATGACGAGGTTTTCGGTTGTAAAGATCATCCTGCCGGGCGTGCGTCCGGGCTTGAAGTTGAATTCGGGCCTGGGCTTTTCGGCGTTCAGCTCGATGAGATCCATCTTGTCGAGCTTTTTCTGGCGGGACATCGCCATGTTGCGCGTCGCGACGCGGGCCTTGTTGCGGTTCACGAAGTCCTTGAGCTCGCTGATTTCCTGCTGCTGGCGCTTGTAGGCGGCCTCAAGCTGCGCCTGCTGCACGGCGTATACTTCCCTGAAGCGGTCATAATCCCCCACATATCGTCCGAGCTTGCGGTTTTCCATGTGGTAGACGATGTTGATCACCGAATTGAGGAAGGGAATATCGTGCGAGATGAGCACGAATGCGTTTTCGTATTCGATCAGATAGCGCTTGAGCCAGGAGATGTGCTCCTCGTCGAGGTAGTTGGTCGGCTCGTCCAGCAGCAGAATATCCGGCTTTTCGAGCAGGAGCTTGGCCAGGAGCAGCTTGGTGCGCTGTCCGCCGGAAAGATCGCAGACCCTACGGTTAAGGCCGATTTCCATAAAGCCGAAGGCCTGCGCGACCTCCTCGACCTTGGAGTCGATGTTGAAAAAGTCGTGGCTGTCCAGCGTTTCCTGAATGACGCCGAGCTCTTCGAGCATGCCGGTCATCTCGTCTTCGCCCGCTGTGCCGAGCTGGTCGCAGATCCGGTTCATCTGCGCTTCCAGTTCGAAAAGATAACCGAATGCAGACTTGAGCACGTCCTCGATGGTCATGTCGGGCGCGAGCGCAGCGTGCTGATCCAGATAGCCGACGCGGACGTTCTTCGCCCATTCGATCCGGCCGTCGTCCGGCTGCAGTTTGCCGGTGATGGTGTTCATGAAGGTGGATTTGCCTTCTCCGTTGGCGCCGATCAGGCCGATATGCTCGCCCTTGAGCAGGCGGAAGGATACGTCTTCGAAAATGGCGCGGTCGCCAAAGCCGTGATAGAGGTGTTCAACCGTCAGAATGCTCATGCTTGTCTCCTTCTGTGTGCTGCCGGTTCCGGCGCAGTACCTTTAATTATATCATATCCCGCATGGGATGAGAAAGCCCTATTTGCGAGGGAAAACGGGGCGCGGCGGGAAAGCGGCGAAAAAAGATGACAGTTTTTTTCAAAAACCGGGATGGTTCGCCGCCTGGCATACGTCTATATGATGTCCGGCACAGAAGCAGGACGGGAAAAATGCAGATTACATATACAGGAGGACATAGAGAATGAATCAGAAGATCGGCAAGAAGACGGTTGTCTTGGCGCTGCTTGTGCTTGCGGCGATCATCGCGGTATACGCGCTGGCCGCAGGCATGACGAAGGACGCGGAAACGGAGAATGCGGTGAAGGTTGAAAACGCAGAGAATGTACAGAGCGCGGAGACTGCGCAGAGCGCTGCGGATGCGGAGGAAAACAGCTTGCAGGAGCCGGTGGAGATCATGGAGCTCTTTGGCATGATCGTGGAAATCACGGAGGATTATGTCGTGCTGGAGACGGCGGAGCACGGCGGCGTGCAGGCGAATCTGACGGAGGATACGATCGTCGAGGGCGTGGATGCGCTTGAGGTCGGCCAGACGGCGATTGTCATGTACGACGGCAAGATGACCCGCTCCATCCCGGCGCAGATCACCGCGCTGAAGATCGGCGTGTATACGCTGCGCGGCGAGGTGACGGAGATCGGCGAGGGCGTCATCACGGTGAAGAATGCAGATACGCAGGAGGACGTGATCCTCACCCTGCCGCAGGACGCCATGCAGGTGGCCGTGGGCGATCAGATCATCGCCTATACCACGGGCATGGCGACCATGTCCCTGCCGCCGCAGATGAACGCGATTGCGGTTGAGCAGATGGAAATTGAAGAGATTGAGGCTGAAGCCGCCGATCCGGCTGAGAACGGCTGAGCCAAAAAACAAATAAAGAAAAGCTGCTTCCGACTGAGCAGATCAGTCGTGGAAGCGGCTTTTTGATGCTTATCGTGCGCCGGACTGCGGAATGCGCCTGACGAGGCGGCAAACTGCGGAGAGCAGCAGGCAGTCGATGGGCAGCTGGATGATGTTTTTGAACGCGCGCAGCGGCAGGGTCGCAAGGCGCGAGGGGCCGTACAGCATCGTCAGAAAGACGGTGTTCAGGCAGATGTTCACAAAGACGATGATCACAAGGCGCGCGGCGATGATCTGCCAGGTCTTGTGCTCCGTCTTGTAGAGGAACAGACCGTAGATCAGACCGCCCAGCAGCGCCGTGAGCGTGAAGCCCGGGAAATACGGCCCCGTGGGCTTGAGCAGGAAGCCGAGGATATCGCTGAGCGCGCCCTGGAGGCTGGCGACGACAGGGCCAAAGAGTATGGCTGTCGGCGCAAGCGCCAGATGGCCGAGCGAAATTTTCAGGCTGTCTGTGACTTCGATAACGCCATAAGAGGAGAGCACCATTTGAATGGCCAGCAATACGCCGGTCGTGGTGATGGTCCGCGTGCGGGAAAGCGCGCGGAAGGAAGCAGCGAACTGATCCCGGACAAAGGAAAGGACGGAAAGCATAAAAAACCACCTCCGCAAATCATATCTGCTGTGCAGATGGGGGATGATTCGCAGAGATGACAAATCAAATCTTTGGCAAAGAGACAGTCGGGGCCGGAGAGATACCGCGAAGGCGCTGCCTTCTTCGTCCCATGCTTTTCCCATACATGAGCACTTAACGCATCTTCTTCGTCGCCGCGCAGGACGCGGCGCCCTGCCATCTTTGCGAATCGTTTGTGACATCTGCATTATACGGGATCGACGAAAAAAAAGCAACAGCTAACGCTGCTGCTTGAAAAAATACGTCGCAGAATCAGAGCATGACGTTTTTCAGGATATCGTGAAACTGACCGCCGCAGCGGGAAAGCTCGCCGAGGACCGTATCAATGCCTTCCGCCGTGTGCATCCATGTGTCGCGGGCGATGGGCGTTCCTCTGGCCGGGCAGACGAGGAGCTGTGCCTCGGGATAGAGCGTTTCATAATACATCTTGGCCCTTCTTGCGTGCATGGGCATGCAGCAGATGATGCCCCGGGCGATCGTCAGATTTTCGCTGTCCGTGCGTCTGCGGGAAAAAATCGCGTTCTGATAGGTATAGGTCGCCTCGTCCTCGCGCAGGATCGTATATTCCGGCACGCCGTTTTCCATGAGGATATGGCGCATGAACTGCCATTCGGTCTCAAAGCTGCCGGCGTATCGGCGCTCGCCACTTTTCTGGCCTGCGAAACCGGAGGAGCCGATGGCGTACCGGCCGGAGGGGAGCACATACGGCGCGAGACCCTCGCGATACAGCTGCGCGGCGAGTTCGCTCGGCGCGGCATGGCCGTTGCCGGGGATGAAGATCACGTCGGAAGGGAGCGGTGCGTCTTCAAGGAAAATGAAATCCGTGACGTCGCGGATCCATTTAAGCATGGGGTTTCTCCTTTCCGAGGAGTCCTGCAAGGGTACCCGCGCCGTAGACGATGTGCACGGCGGGGAAAAGCAGCGGAAGCGCCGCGAAGGCAAGGAGCCTTCCGCGATCCTGCGAGAGTGCGCCGCGCGCGGAAAAAAACAGATCGCAGCTGAGATACGCGATAAGGAGCAGCGCAAGCGGCCAAAGGGAAACAGGCGCAAGGAGCAGGCAGCCAAGAAGCGCGAGAACGAAGGCTGCGGGGATCAGATGGCGGGGAGCGAAGCAGCGGGGCTGGATGCGCATCGTCCTTCCGATCCAATAGCCGTTGCCCCATTTCTGCCTAAGCTGGCCGCGCAGGGTCGAGCGGGCGGAATGATAGGAAATGATCTCCGGGGAGAAGAAGAAGCGATAGCCGGCGCTGCGCATGCGGTAGTGCATGTCGTTGTCCTCGGTGCGGCGCAGGCGCTCGTCGTAGGTTCCGACTTTGTCGTAAACCTCGCGGCGATAGAGCGCGTAGGCGAGGGTATCGACATAGCGGGCCCCGCCGCTGTTGCGGAAGGGGGCGGCGCCGCCGCAGAACCGGGAGGTATCCACCGTGCGCAGCACGGCCTCCCAGTCGGAATGGATATCGCCGCCGGCCACGCAGCCGCCGACGATGTCTTCGCCGGTTTCAAGGACGCGCAGATTGTTTTCGAGGAAATCCTTCGGGATGCGCGCGTGCGCATCCAGCCGGATGATGGCGTCGCCCGTCGCCGCGGCGAGCGCGACATTGATGCCGCTGGCCAGCCAGCGCCTGGGGTTATCGAGCACCTTCACCTCAAAGGGCGCGTTTGCGGCGAAATCGCACATGAGCGCCTTTGTCGCGTCGCTGGAGGCGCTGTCCACAAGCAGCGCCTCGATCTGCTCCGGCGGGATGGTCTGGCAGCGCAGATCATCCAGCAGCGCGCCGAGGCAGCCGGCGGCGTTGTAGGCGACGATGATAAAACTGATTCTGGTCATAGAACATGCACCGTTTTCTGAAGGAATGAAAAGCGGAAATGCGCGCTCAGCAGGCGGCGTAATCGCGGCTGCGGACACGGTAGGTCAAAAGACCCAGCGGGAAGCCGAAGAAAAACAGCTTCTGGGAGACGAACGCGCGGATGCGTCTGCGGGAGAGAAAATGGCCCAGCTGCATCGCCTGAAAAAAGCAGGCGGCGAGAAAGCCCCATACGCCCAGCAGCGCAATCAGGATGACGCACATCCAGTCCAGCAGGTAGAGCTGGAATTTTTCGTTTTCGTGGTGAATGTAGGCGCTTCCCTGCTTTGCGGCCATCGCGCAGCGCAGCGCCTGCCCTTCGCCGAGGCGGCGCCGGGAGAAGATTGTGCCGATCAGACCGCGGTCATCGCGCACGGCGTCGGTATGGACGATCATCCTGACCGGGATTTCCACGACCTGACAGCCGGCGGCGCGCAGGCGGGCATGCAGCTCCGCCTCCTCGCAGGCGATGGTATCCGGCGACCAGCCGCCCGCCTTTTGAAGCGCCTCGGCCTTGAGGAAGATGGCGCCGCCGAACTCGGGCGCGACGCGTTCCTGCGTGCAGCCGAAATAGTTTTCGCTGCGTCCGGAGACTTCGCCGTTTTTAAGATAGATATCCTCGCGGATGCCGCATACGCCTGCGCAGTCGCGCTCGGCGATGGTCATCATGGCCCGCTCGCAGAAGCCCGGGCACAGCTGCATGTCGCCGTCGAGGAAAAGCAGGTATTCGCCGGCGGCTTCCTGCGTGCCGACGAAGCGGCCAAGGCCCGCGGTCGTGCGCGTATCCGAAAGGAGGAAGCACTTTGCGCCCTGCGCCTTGGCGCGCACGATGCTGTCGTCCGAAGAGCGCGAATCGACATAGATGATTTCGTGCTTGAGAATGTGCAGCGCGCTGCGGATGCTTTCCAGGCATGCGTCAAGACGCTCTCCTTCGTTTCTGCCGATCACGACGACGCTGATCATCGCTGCTTCCCTCCTTGGGCCAAATGTGCTATAATACGCCATAGATACATCTATTATCGCATAAATCAGGGTGTTTCGCAAGTATTCACGAGGATTTGGAAGCGGACCGGAACGGAGGGACTTTCATGCTGCTGAGCGTCGTGATCCCGTTTTATCATGTCGAACGCTATATCGGCGGCTGTCTGGCGCTGGCCGCGCAGCTGGACGCTGGGCAGTGCGAAGTGCTGCTGGTGGATGACTGCGGAGAAGACGGCTCTTTGGAGATTGCGGCCGGCTACTGCGCGCAATACGCCAATTTCCGGCTCATCAGACGCAGAAGCAACGGCGGACTCTCCGCCGCGCGCAACTCCGGCCTCGCTGAGGCGGCGGGCGAGTACGTTTATTTTCTGGACAGCGACGATCTTCCGGAGCCGGGCGCGCTGATGGCGCTTGCGCGCGTGGCGGGCGAAAGGCGGCTGGATATCGCGAAAGCGCGCTTTGTGAATTTCGACGATGAAACCGGACGGGAAACGCCCGGCCCTGCGATTCCGGCGACGGAGACGATGACCGGCGGCGAGCTGTTTGCCGCGCAGTGCCGCATGGGGCTGTATGAGCCGATGGTCTGGCAATGCGTATACCGCAGAGCATTTCTGCTGGAAAACGGACTGGAGATGGCGGATGGGCTGCTGTTTGAGGACGAGCTGTTTCAGGCGCCTGCGCTCCTGAAGGCTGAACGCGCGGCCGCCTTTGAAAGCGTGATTGTGCGCTATCGGAGGCGGGAGGGAAGCATCATGGGTTCGTTTGCCAGATCGAGCCGCTGGTGCGCAAGCTATCTGGAAATCTGCAGGCGGCTTCATGCGCTCGGGCGGACGCTTCCGGCGGGCCGGGCCAGGCGCGCGCTCCAAAAGCGCGTGGGCCAGATTGCGCTTTCGACGGCGAAAAACATCAGCGCATACGGACTGCCGCCGCAGGTCGCCGGGGAGGCGAAGGCGTTTGTCATCCGGCATCGCAAAGAGCTCTCGGGCTATGCGATAAAAAGCGGGGACGTGCTGGTTGCGGCGCAGGGGCTGCTGCTTCGCGCCTCGGTTCCTCTTTTTATGAAGGCATACGCGAGGAAATAATTTCACATATGCTGCGGCCGGAGTCTGTTCGTAATTATTGAATTCGGGGAATAAGTACCAAAATATGCTCAAAAAAGACGGAAGTTTTGAGGTCTGCCTTGACATGTTTTTGTCGGTTGGCTATAATAGAAACGTCGAGAACTGTCTGTTACGGGGGACGCGTATGCGTTTATGCCCATAGGCAGAGCTCACGAAAATGGTAATCCTTGATTGATATAGGGAGGTAATACCAATGGCTGTTAAGAAAATGACCGTTGACGGCAAGACTGCTGTCAGCCATATCGCGTATGCGTTCAGCGATGTGGCAGCGATCTACCCGATCACCCCGTCTTCCCCGATGGCGGAAGTTGCGGATGACTGGGCTGCGCATGACCGTATGAACCTGTTCGGCCAGACCGTCCGCATC
>JAFSCW010000052.1 GCA_017436605.1 Clostridia bacterium
GATCGAGAGAAAATCGTCGAGAATCTGAGGCATGAGCTCGGCGGAGCGACCCGGCATCAGGCCGATCCGCAGCCTGCCCTCGACGCGGCCGCGGAGCTGGCTGAGCGCCTCGGCGAGCTGATCCTCCGCCTGAATCATCCGGCGCGCTGCCTGCACATAGCATTCGCCGGCGGGCGTGAGCGTCATGGACGAGCGGCCGCGCACGAAGAGTGTTTCATCCAGCTGCGTTTCGATTTGCCGGACGGTCTGGGAGAGCGTGGGCTGGCTGATGCCCAGCTCGCGGGCGGCGGCGGTGAAGCTGCCTGCGCGCAGGATGGTCAGGATGACGCGGGCGTGGCGGGTGTTCATGGCGATCGCTCCTTGTATGGATATTCCGTTTGCTCAGGTCTTCTTCCGGGCCCTATTTGAGTTTTTCCTGAGCTTTTCCTGAACCTTTATAGAGAAAAACCTATGGATGCATTGTAAACCATGGAAAAGGATTTGTAAACGAAAAAGACAAAATGGCGCGCAGGGATTGTAGCGCAGGGAGAAAAGATGATATAATAAACGGCGATATGACGAATGATCCCGACATGCAAAGGAGCACATATATGAGCATTGCGGAAAGACTGAGCGCGTTCCGGGCGCGCATGGAAAAGGAAAACATGGCTGCGGTGATCGTGCCGACGGCCGATTCGCACGCCAGCGAATACCTGGCGGATTATTTCAAAACCCGCCAGTGGCTGTGCGGCTTCACCGGCTCCGCCGGCACGCTGGTCGTCGGCCGCGAGGAAGCGGCGCTGTTCACCGACGGCCGCTATTTCATCCAGGCGGAAAAGCAGCTGGAAGGCACCGGCGTCATGCTCCAGAAGATGGGTACGGCGGGCGTGCCGTCCGTTGAGGAATACGTGATGGGGATTGTGCACGCGGGCGAATCCTGCGGCGTGGATTTTTCCGTGGTCAGCGCGCAGTTTGCCGCCGATCTGAGCGACACGCTGGCGGGCGCGGAGATTGCGCTGCGCGATACGGGCGACTGGTTTGCCGAGCTCTGGACGGACAGACCTCCGATGCCGCAGGAGAAGGTCTATCTCCTGCCGGAAAGATTCGCCGGCATGAGCGTGGAGGAGAAGCTCGGGGCAACGCGCGCGCAGATGAAAAAGGCGGGCGCGTCCGTGCATGTGACCAACGTGCTGGACGACATCGCCTGGACGCTGAACGTCCGCGGCGGCGACGTGCATAATACGCCCGTGGTGATGAGTTATCTGCTGGTCGGCGAAGAAAACGCGGTCTGGTTTGTCGATACGAAGAAGGTCGGCGAGGACGTCCACGCCAGGCTGACGCAGGCGGGCGTGTATCTTCGCGAATACGAGGAAATCGAGCATGCGCTCGACGCGCTCGAGCCCGGTACGGACGTCATGATCGACGGCCGCAAGCTGACGGCGCGGCTGTCCAGCGCGCTGGCCGAGGCGAACATCATCCAGAGCGAGAACCCTGCGTTCCGCATCAAGGCGATCAAAAATGACGTCGAGCTGGATAACCTGCGCGCCGCGCACATCAAGGATGGTCTCGCCGTGACGCGCCTGATGTACTGGCTCAAGAAAAACGCCGGCAGGATCCCGATGACGGAAATCACCGTCAGCGATTATCTGCTGGAGCTGCGCGCGCAGCAGGAGAATTTCATCTCCCCGAGCTTTGATACGATCTGCGCGTATCGCGCAAACGCCGCGATGATGCACTACAAGGCGACGGAGGAATCCTGCGCGGTGATCGAGCCGCGCGATCTGCTGCTCATCGACTCCGGCGGACAGTACTTCGAGGGCACGACCGACATCACGCGTACCTTTGCGATGGGCGAGGTCGAAGAAGAGCAGAAGGTCCATTTCACGGCCGTTGTCTGCGGCATGCTGAACCTGCAGAACGCGAAATTCCTCCACGGATGCACGGGCATCAGCCTCGACGTGCTGGCGCGCGGCCCGATGTGGGATATGGGCATTGATTATCGCTGCGGCACGGGTCACGGCGTGGGCTATCTGCTCAGCGTGCACGAGGGACCGAACGCCTTCCGCTGGTACAAGTCCGCGACCCGCAACGAGGACACGGTGCTGGAGGCCGGCATGGTGACGACCGACGAACCGGGCGTGTACATCGAGGGCAGCCACGGCATCCGCATCGAGAACGAGCTGGTGAGCCGCAACCTGGAGCTTGGCGAGTATGGCCAGTTCATGGGCTTTGAGGCGATCACCTGCGCGCCGATTGATCTGGACGCGATCATTCCCGAGCAGATGACCCGCCGCCAGCGGGCATGGCTCAATGAATACCATACCTTTGTGCTCGAAAAGCTCGAGCCGCTGATGGCGGATGAGGACGAGCGCGCATGGCTGAGGCATGCGACGCGGGCGATCTGATACGCCAAACGCACGGCATCTGCACACGGCAGGAAATCCCTGTCGTGTGTTTTTTTGAGGATGGGATTCGGGATGGGACGAAATACTGGATTTTTGGATGATCATCCTGTATAATATATAAAGACCTAACTGTGCCGGGAGGGCACAGCGGTACTTCCATCGCGCATGGCGGACAACGCGCGGCGCGCAAAAAGAAATGGAGGAAATAGATTTATGAAGCTGATTGTTGCGATTGTTCAGGATGAGGATGCGGGCCGCGTCGTCTCCGAACTGATGGATAAGGGATTTGGCGTGACGAAGCTGGCGACCACGGGCGGCTTCCTGCGCGCGGGCAACACGACGCTGATCAGCGGCGTCGAGGATGACAAGCTCGATCAGGTGATCGGCATCATCGAGAAGATCTGCAAGAGCCGCGAGCAGATTACCGCATCGACCGCGCCGATGGGCGGCGGCGCTGCGCAGGGCGTGTTTGTGCCCTATCCGATCCGCGTGACCGTCGGCGGCGCGACGGTATTCGTGCTGGAGGTCAGCCAGTTCATCAAGGTGTAAAACAATATGCTTTCGTTTGAGGATTTCAGGGGGCAGTCTGCGCATATCGGGCAGCTGCAAAGCGATTTTGCAGCCCATGCGTTTGTGCATGCGTATCTGATTTCAGGACCGCGGGGAACGGGCAAAAAGTCCGTGGCGCAGCTTTGCGCGATGGCGGCGCTCTGCCGCGGCGAGGGGGCGAATAAGCCCTGCGGCGCATGCGGCCCGTGCCGCCGGGTCCTGAGCGGTTCGCATCCGGATGTGCATACCGTTCTGCCGGAGAAGGGCAAGCAGAGCATCGGCGTGGACGTCGTGCGCGACGTCATTGCGGAGGTGAGCGTCAAGTCGTTCGAAGCGGCGACGAAGGCGCTCATTTTTCCGGAGGCGCACAGGATGACGCCCGCCGCGCAGAACTGCCTGCTCAAGACGCTTGAGGAGCCGCCGCAGGATACGGTGTTTTTCCTGATCACCGATCAGCCCGGCACGCTGCTGCCCACGATCGTTTCCCGCTGCCGCGTCATCCGGTTTCATCCGCTGCCGACGCAGGAGGCGGAAAAGCGGCTGATTGCCCTGGGCGAAAAGCCGCAGGACGCTGCGCGCAAGGCGCGCATGGCGGAGGGCTGCGTCGGACAGGCGCTTGAAATCGACGAGGGCAGGCTCGAACTGCTCGAGCAGCTGACAAACGACGTGTTCTCGGTGCATCGCCCGGGCGATGTGCTGTCTGTTGTGAGCAGATACAAGGATGACAAGGAACGCCAGAGACAGGCGATGGATCTGCTCGAGGGTATCGTGCGCGATGTCCTGCTCGCGCAGGCGGGCGCGGAGGATGTGAGCCTTGCGGCGCAGGCCGCGGCTTATGCGAAGTCCGTGCCGCTTTCCGGCGGGCTGAAGCTTTCCGCTGCGGTGACGCGCGCGCGGATGATGATGGCGAGCAACGTGTCGTTTGTCTCGGCGTTTGAAAGCGTCCTTTTAGTAATATCGGAGGAATATGCCAAATGGCCATGGTAGTCAGGGTGCGCTTCAAGCGCGCCAGCAAACTGTATGATTTTGACCCGAATGGGTTTGAACTGCATACCGGCATGCATGTTGTGACCGAGACCGCGCGCGGCGTGGAACTGGGAGAGTGTATGTCCGGGGTGATGGAAGTGCCGGATGAGCGCGTGGTTTCTCCGCTCAAACCGATTATCCGCGTTGCCACGGAGCAGGACATGCTCACCCAGAAGCGCAACGAGGAAGCCGAAAAGGAAGCGTTTGACATCGCCATCGAGCGCATCGCCGAGCATGAGCTGGAGATGAAGCTGGTGGACGTGGAATATGCGTTCGACCATTCCAAGATCATTTTCTACTTCACGGCAAACGGCCGTGTGGATTTCCGCATGCTGGTCAAGAATCTGGCGAGCATCTTCAAGACCCGCATCGAGCTGCGCCAGATCGGCGTGCGCGACGAGGCGAAGATGCTCGGCGGTATTGGTCCGTGCGGAAGGCCGATCTGCTGCCGGACGTTCCTGAGCGATTTTACGCCGGTGTCCATCAAGATGGCGAAGGAGCAGAACCTGTCGCTCAATCCGTCTAAGATTTCCGGTCTGTGCGACAGGCTGATGTGCTGCCTGAAGTACGAGCAGGATCAGTACGAGGCGACCCGCAAGCGCATGCCGCGCGTAGGCCGCGAGATCATCACGCCGGACGGCGTCGGCACGATCAACGCGATCAACGTGCTCGAGGAGCGCGTGCGCGTGCGCATCGCTGTGGGCGATGCGATGGAGCTGCGCGATTATGCGATCGACGATTGCCAGCGTCCGGAGCCGCAGAACCAGCAGCGCCATGAGCGCCCGGAGAAGCAGGAAAAGCCGGAGAAGGGCGAGAGCGCGGAGAGCGGCGAGAAGCAGGATAAGGCCGAGAAGCACGAAAAGGGCGAGCGACCGGAGAAGGGCGGCAGGCCCGAGAAAGCGGAGCGCCGCGAAAAGGCAAACCGCAGCGAAAAGGGCGAGCGACCGGAGAAGGGACAGGACAAGCAGGAAGGACGCCGCGAAAAGGGCGACAGGAACCAGAAGCCCGAGCGCCCGGAAAAGAAGGAGCGCAGGGAGAAGCCCGAACGCCCGGAGAAGACCGAACGCCCCGAAAAGCCCGAACGCCCCGAGAAGGCCGAGCGCCCGGAGAAGCACGAGCGCAGGGAAAAGCCCGAGCGCCGCGAAAGGGCGGAGCGCGCGCGGCGGCCGGAGCGGAGCATGAACCCGGAGGAGAAAACGGAGGAGCTGAAGGCGGAAAGCCCGGCGGCCGAGCTGTCCGAGGTCTTTGAGGTGGTCGCGGATTCCGGGGTCCATGATCTGCTGTAATGGTGAAATGTTTGCTACATATAACAGGGCTTTAGTCCGAAAGCCGCCGCAAAATGATGGAAATTGACAAAATGCCTTGCAATTTGGCGGTTATCGTGATAAAATAAACCAACACAAAAAACAAATCCATTTTGGAGGTATACGACTATGGCATACGTTATCAACGATGATTGCATTTCCTGCGGCGTCTGCGCCGGCAACTGCCCGGTCAACGCGATCAGCGAGGGCGATGGCAAGTACGTGATCGACGCGGACACCTGCATCGACTGCGGCGCTTGCGCCGAGAACTGCCCGGTGGCGGCTCCGGTTCAGGGCTAATTTCATTCGCGACATGGATGCATCCGGTAAAACGGATGCATCTTTTTTATGCGGCAAAAAGCTGCGCGAAGAACCGCGCTGCGGGCGGCGATGCGGCATTTGCCCGCGGATACTGCCTGCGGACTGTTATTTTCTTGCGATCTGTGATATGATAAAGAGGAATCTGCAGCAGATGGAGGGAAGCATCATGAAGAAAAAGCGCAGAGGCGTATCGCTGGGTACGATCTTTATGCTCGCGCTGACGGCGGTCGTCGTGGCGCTTTGCGTGCTCTTCCTCTCGATCATCGCCGGCGAGGGCCTGTATGAAAAGACGGAGGAATTGATCCGTACGCTTTCGCAGGAGGGCATGTTTACGCCGGAGGGAACGCCGGATCCGCAGGACGAAGCGGAAGGCGCTGCCTGGGCGGCTGCGTTTTCGTTTATCGAGGAGGAGCAGACGCCCGTTCCGACTGCGCCGCCGCCGACCCCCACGCCTGTGCCTGAACCTGTGACCGTTCATCTGGCTGCAGCCGGCGCCATTTATGCGCCCAAGGCCGTGCGCGAGAGCGCGCAGGAGGGCGAAGGATTCGACTTTGGCAGAACGTTTGAAGGCCTTGGCGCGGTGCTCAGCGAGGCGGATCTGGCGATCGCCACGCTGGAGACGACGACCGCAGGACGCGAGAAGGGCTTTGGCAATTACAATACCGCGCCCGAGATCCTCGATGGCCTGCGCGGGAGCGGGATTGACCTTTTGTCTCTGGGCACAGAGCGCGCGCTGGATAAGGGCTATGAGGGCCTCGAGTTGACCGTCAGCGAATTGACGGCGCGAGGACTGGCGTATGCGGGCGTGGAGCTGGAGGGATACAGCGGTCGGGCGACGATGATGCGCGTGCAGGGCGTGCAGATCGCGGTGCTTGCCTACAGCTACGGTCTGAGCGGAGATAGCGAAGAAAAGACAAAAGAGGACAGCCGCGGCGTGCTGGCCAAGATGTCGACGAAGCGGATGATCGACGACATCACACGCGCGCGTGTGGAAGGCGCGAATCTGGTCGTCGTGCTGCCGCATTGGGGAACGAAGAACAAGCTCGAAACGGCGGATACCGTGCGCTATACAGCCAGAACGCTCGCCGAGGCGGGCGCGGATGTGATCCTCGGCACGCATCCGAACGTGCCGCAGGGGACGGAGATTCTGACCGTGACGCGGAGCGACGGGCTTACATACCGCACGGCGGTGTGCTATTCGCTGGGCAATCTGCTCACCGACGCGCGGACACGGGAAAACACGGCGGGCATGATCGCCCATGTGATTGTGACGTATGATCCCCTGACAAGGCGGACGACGCTCGATACGCTTTACTGCACGCCGGTATACATCGCCCGGCAGAAGGAAGACGGCGAGACGGTTTATCGCGTCGTGGATGCGGAAAGCCAGGAGGCGCTCTCGCTGCTGACGCAGAGCGAACAGGAGAAGGCCGGGGAGGCGGCGGAGATGATCCGCTCGATTGCCGGCGAGGAGGGACAGGGATGAGAATCCGGGATTACGGCGTCGTGGTCGGCGCGATGGAGCCGGGCAGGCTCAACAAGATTACCGACGTGCCGGGCGTGCGCGTCGGTCATGCGACGATCGACGACCCGCTGCATCACACGGGCGTGACGGTGATCATGCCCTGTGCGGACAACATGTTCGTGCGCAAGCTCACGGCGGCGTCGTTCGTCCTCAACGGCTTCGGCAAAACGCAGGGCCTCGTCCAGATCGACGAGCTGGGCACGCTCGAAACGCCGATTGCGCTGACGAACACGCTGAATGTCGGCAAGGTGCACGACGCGCTGGTTTCCTATATGGTAGCGCGCTGCGAGGCGGATCGCTTTGAGATGCGCTCGATCAATCCGGTCGTGGGCGAATGCAACGACGCGGCGTTCAATACCATCTGCGACAGGCCGGTGGAGGAGCGCCACGTGCTCGAGGCGATCGACAGCCTCTGCGAGGATTTTGAGGAGGGCTGCGTCGGCGCGGGCGCGGGCACGAGCTGCCACGGGCTCAAGGGCGGCATCGGGTCCTCCTCCCGCGTGATGGACATCGCAGGGAAGCGCTATACATTGGGCGTGCTGGTGCAGAGCAACCACGGCACGCTCGAGGAGCTGCACGTCGGCGAGCGCGCGCTGGGGCGGGAAATCATCGAAAAAAGGAAGCAGCTTCCGCAGGCGGAGCCCAGCGACCGCGGTTCGATCATGATGATCCTGGCGACGGATCTGCCCGTATCCGACAGACAGCTGCGGCGGATTCTCAGGCGCTGCTCGGTCGGCCTTGCGCGCAATGGTTCTTATTTCGGCCATGGCAGCGGCGATGTGATGATCGGCTTCACGACGGAAAACCGCGTGCCCCACGGCGGGATGCACCGCGTGATCGAGCAGAAGGTTCTGACCGAACATACGCTGGAGCTGGCCTTCCGCGCGGCGGCGGAGGCGACGCAGGAGGCTGTGCTCAATTCGCTGACGGCGGCAAAGGAAATGACCGTGCTGGACGGCACGGTCAAGGAAAGCATCACGAAATACCTGTAAAATGAAAGACAAAAAGGCGGCTGCTCTTCATGCAAAGAGCAGCCGCCGCTGTATGGATCCGGAAAGAAGAATTCAAAGGGCGATTCTCGATTCGATGAAATCCGCCGCCTCCTGCGCGCCGCCGCATGCGGCGAAATCATCCGCTATGCGCTGTGCGGCCTCGCGATAGGAGGGCGCGCGGAGCACGGTTTCAAGCGCGCTGCGGATGTGCTTTGCCGTCGGATGCTTCAGCCGCAGGCCGGCGCCAAGCTCCTCGACGCGCCCCGCCACGGCCTCCTCCTCGCTGTGCTGGGGGAAGAGCACCATCGGCACGCCGCACAGCAGGCTTTCGGAAACGGAGTTCATGCCGCAGTGCGTGAGGAAAACGTCCGCCCCTGCGAGCACTTCCAGCTGATTGACGCGGGGGAAAACCTGAACGTTTCCGGGCAGAACGCCCAGCGAGGCAGGATCCGCCGCATGGCCGACGGAGAGAATCGCGTCGCAGTCCATACCGGAAAGCGCCTGAATGCACTGCCTGTAGAAAGCGGGCGCATGGTTCAGCACCGTGCCCAGCGAGATATATATAAGCGGGCGCGCGTGCGCGCTGCGGGGAACGCGTTCCATCACGGACGGGCCGACAAACGCGTAGTTTTCGCCGAAGGTTTCCGCATCCGGCTGGAAAAGGCGGGAGGTATACACGATCGTGTCGGTTTGCGCGTCGTTCCCGATCACGTCTGTGAAGCTGCTCACATCGTATCCCTGCGCGCGCAGGCGCCGCATGCTTCTTTCGATGCGGGGCATGCCGGCGAGCATGCGCAGGATTTCGGGCAGGCGCGGCTTCATGCGCCTGGCGGAGTGCTCGTTGAAGGCGAAGGTCGTCGTCGAGCAGATAAAGGGGACGCCGTATTTCTTCGCCAGCAGTCTGCTGTAGAAGCAGACGGAATCCCCGATGAACAGGGCGGGCTTATCCCGTGCGACGTCCTGCACGATCCGATCTTCCAGCGCCAGCGCGGTTTTTTCGATCATGTCGATCAGCGCGGTGAAATCCCTGCCGGCGATTTTGTCGATGTCTTTGGGCGCGGGCGGCATGTAGGGCTCGATGGAGGCAAACGCCGCGCCTGCCGATTCGATCTTCTCCCGGAATTCCTCGGTTTCGTAGTAGACAACGCGATGGCCGCGCTGGCACAGCGCGCGCACGACGGGCAGCGTGGGGTTGACATGTCCATGCGCAGGAATCGAGAAAAAGAAGATGCAGGCCACGTTATTTTCCTTTCCGGCGGCGTACCGCCTCTGTCAGGAGGTACTCGATCTGGCTGTTGATGGAGCGGAAATCGTCCTCGGCCCATTGCGCGATATCGTCCCAGAGCGAGGGCGAAAGGCGGAGAAGCACCTGCTTCTTCGCCTTTTCCTTCTCCTTGAGCGCCTTCTCCTTGCTCAGGATCCGGGCTTCCATTTCGCTGATGCGCGCAAGGCGCGCAGACAGCTGTTCCTCTTTTTTGCGGAGTTCTTCTTCGTTCATGGAAATGCCCTCTGCACGTTAGTAGATGCTGCCGCTGTTGACGATGGGCTGGGCTTCCTTGCTGCCGCACAGCACCACGAGGAGATTGGAGACCATGGCGGCCTTGCGCTCCTCGTCGAGCACGACGATCTCCTCCTCGCCCAGCTGGTCGATGGCCATCTTGACCATGCCGACGGCGCCCTCGACGATTTTCTGCCGCGCGGCGATGACGGCTGTGGCCTGCTGGCGCTGAAGCATGGCGCCGGCAATTTCGTCGGAATAGGCGAGCGTCGTGATGCGGACGTCCTCGATGACGATGCCCGCGCGCTTTACGCGCTTTGCAAGCGTCTCCTGCATGATGTCGCTGACCTCGCTGCTCGAACCGCGCAGGGTCATCCCGGCGGACGTCTCGTCGATATCGTCGTAGGGATAGAGCGAGGCGATGGAGCGGATGGTCGAATCGCACTGGATGGAAAGATATTCCTCGAAATTCTCCACGGCGAAGACGGCCTCTGTCGGATCGCTTACGCGCCAGATGACGACGGTGCCGATGATGATCGGATTGCCCATCGCGTCGTTGACCTTCTGGGTGCGGTTGTCGAGCGTGCGCGTCTTCATCGAGATCTTTTTGGGTTTGCTTTCCGTCACGGTGCCCTCAATGCCGGCGAACGACGCCTTTTTCTTCACGGGGCCGGTCGGTTCGCCGTTCATGACGGCGGGCGCATTGGCGGCGGCAAAGGGATGAACGAAATAGAAGCCGGGCGCGCAGAGGGTGCCGTAGTATCGGCCGAAGAGCGTGAAGACATAGGCCTGATTCGGGGCGAGCACCTTGAGACCCGCAAAGCAGATGGGGAAGACGATCAGCCCCAGAAGGGAAAGCACGAGCAGCACGCCGCCGAAGGCAAAGGCGCCGCCGTCCAGATGGATGAATGAGAAGATCATCCCGGCGAACGAGAGCAGGGAGAGCAGAATCAGCGCGATCAGCGCGGGAAGGCCGGGCAAATGGGGCGCGATGCGGCTTTGCGGAACCTGCGGCGCGGACTGGCTGGGAATCGTGGTTTTCATAGGACATGCTCCTTTCTGCTATGCCGTACGAAGGAAAGAGTGATATCAATATGATATCATTATCATACGCCATGCGCCGGGACATGTCAAGCGAAAAACGAGAAACTGAGCGCAAAAACGCAGAAATACCCGCTCAGCGTTGCGAATCATGCCGGTCAGTGCTATAATATATCCAAATGTGGTCATTTACGGAGGCTTGAGAAAAGATGCTGACGAGGAGAATCAGGCGGGACAGCGCCGACAAGCAGGTTGCGCAGGACGGATTTACCGCAAGCGTGCCGGCGGTCGCGCCGCGTCCATGGCACAGCGAAAGCGCACAGGATGCGCCGCTGATTACGCCGGCTTCTCCGCAGGCAGCGTCTGCCAGCCAGGCCGCGCCTGCCGCAAAGGCCGCGCCTGCCGCAAAGGCCGCGCCTGCCGCAAAGGCCGCGCCTGCCCGCGCGCAGGCGGCGGGGTATGCGGCGTATGGCTTCGTCGGGCGCAGGGTGCTCGAGCTGGCGGATAATGGAGACGGCACGCTGACGGTTGTGCGATGCATCGACAAGACGGCGGACGATCTGGATATCCAGTTTGAGGCGGGCGCATGTCCCGTATCCGCGATTGCGCCGAAGGCCTTTGAGGGCTGCGCCGCGCTGTGCCGGGTTACGCTGCCGGCGAGCCTCAGGCAGATCGGCGAGCGCGCATTCTCCGGCTGCAGCCGTCTTTCGCGCGTGGTGATCCCGGGGGGCGTACAGCGCGTGGGCACGCTGGCCTTTGCCAATTGTCAGGCGCTTGAGCGCGTGCGCATCGAGCCGGGCGTGCAGGCGCTGGGCCCGTCGTGCTTTTCCAAATGCGTGAGCCTTGCCCGGGTGGACGTTCCCTCGAGCCTCACGCAGCTGGGCGGCGGCGTGTTCTTCGGCTGCGGCAGGCAGCTGTGCCTGTATGGCGCCAAGGATACGATCATTGCCCGGTATGCGGCGCTCAACGGCGTGCGCTTTGATTATGAGAGCTGGAAAGAGGACGAGGAGCTGGTCTTTGAAGAGAATGAGGACGGCTCGCTCGTGGTGACAGGCCTGCGCAGCGAGGGGCTGATGCGCCTTGAGATTCCTGCGGAGCGCTGCGGGCGGCCGATCGTTGCGATTGCGCCGAAGGCGTTCTTCGCCTGTGGCACACTTTTGCAGGTGCATGTGGGTGCGGGGGTCAGGGAGATCGGCGAGAGCGCGTTCTTCGGCTGCCGCAGCCTGGCCGTGCTGACGTTCGAGCGTGGTCTGGAGCGCGTGGGCGAGAGCGCGTTTGCCGGCTGCGAGGCGCTCACGCAGGTGACGCTTCCCTGGGGCACGACGGCGATTGGACGGATGGCTTTTTTCGGCTGCGCGCGTCTGGGCTTTGTGAAGATGCCGGCGACAACGCGGGTGTCGGATCTGGCGTTCGAGGGCTGCGCGAGCTGCCTGCGTGTGTTTGGCGGCGTCGCCGCAGGACGCGCGGGCGCGCCGTAAAATCCGGGAGCAGGCCGGCGGTTTCCTGCCGTATCGGTGATGAAATATCCTATGCGGCAGTTGAATGATCAGGCGGAGTTTGCTATACTATTCGGGTTATTTCAGGAGACCATAGAGATCGTAAAGACGTCTTTGGAGTGGAGATGGGAAAGCAGATGAAGAAAATCGGTTTTGACAGCGCGAAGTACATCCGCCTGCAGTCTGAACGCATCCGGGAGCGCATTGCCCAGTTCGGCGGCAAGCTCTATCTGGAATTCGGCGGCAAGCTGTTTGACGATTACCATGCGTCCCGTGTGCTGCCGGGCTTTGCGCCGGATAACAAGATCAGGATGCTGCTGGAGCTGAAAGACCAGGCGGAGATCGTCATCGCCATCAGCGCAGGCGACATCGAAAAGAACAAGCGGCGCGGCGATCTGGGCATCACCTACGATACCGATGTGATGCGCCTGATCGACATCTTCCGCGGCTTCGGGCTGTATGTCGGGTCGATCGTGCTGACCCAGTATGCAGGCCAGCCGAGCGCGGAGACGTTTGAAAAGCGCATGACGGCGCTCGGCCTGAAGGTATACAGGCATTATCATATTCCGAATTATCCGTCCGATCTCAAGCTGGTCGTCAGCGACGATGGCTTCGGCCGCAACGACTATATCGAAACCGAGCGTTCGCTGATCGTCGTGACCGCGCCCGGCCCGGGCAGCGGCAAGATGGCGACCTGCCTTTCCCAGCTGTACCACGAGCACAAGCGCGGCGTGCAGGCGGGCTATGCGAAGTTTGAGACCTTCCCGATCTGGAATCTGCCGCTCAAGCATCCGGTTAACCTCGCCTATGAGGCGGCGACGGCGGATCTCAACGACGTGAACATGATCGACCCGTTCCATCTGGAAGCATACGGCGTGACGACGGTGAACTACAACCGCGACGTCGAGATTTTTCCGGTGCTGCGCACGATGTTCGAGCGCATCTACGGCGAATGTCCGTATAAGAGCCCCACGGACATGGGCGTGAACATGGTCGGCAATTCGATTGTGGACGACGAGGTCTGCCGCGAGGCGTCCCGGCAGGAGATTATCCGCCGCTATTTCAAGGCGTCGTGCCAGGTGCGTCAGGGGCTTTCTGTCGGCGATGAGATCGGCAAGATCGAGCTGCTGATGAGCACGCTGGGCATCGAGCCGGAAAACCGCGCGGTGGTTCCGGCTGCGCTGGCGCTGTATCAGAAGACGGGCAAGCCCGCTGCGGCGATCGAGCTGCAGGACGGCAGGATCGTCACCGGCAGGACGACGGACCTGTTCGGCCCGGTGTCTGCGGCGATGCTCAATGCGCTCAAGGCGCTGGCGGATATCCCGGATGAGATCAACCTGATTTCCCCGGAGGTCATCGGCACGATTCAGACGCTGAAGACGGACTACATGAAGAGCCAGAATCCGCGCCTGCATACGGACGAAATGCTCGTCGCGCTGGCCATCAGCGCCGCCTCGGACGAAAACGCCATGAAGGCGATGCAGAAGATCGACGCGCTCAGCGGCTGCCAGGCGCACTGCACGGTCATCCTTGCCTCCGTCGATGACGGCGTGTTCAAGCGCCTGGGCATGGAGCTGACGTGCGAGCCGACCTACGAGAAGAACAACCTCTATCACAAATAAGTATCAATCAGCAAAGCGAAAGACGCTCCCGTGCGGGAGCGTCTTTTTTGTTTCATCCATGTCCTTTTCAATCAGCGGACACATACTGCCTTTGTTTATGCTGACATACTATGTAAAGAGGTGCAGCCCCTTGGCTCTCCCCCTGGGAGAGCTGTCACCGAAGGTGACGGAGAGGGCGTAGTCTGCCCTCTCCGTCCTCGCTGCGCTCGGCCACCTCTCCCAGAGGGAGAGGCAAGGGGGCTCGTGCAGTACATCCTTGCTATTCGACAAATTGGAATTGGTATTATACTGGTTTAATCAAACCGTTTGTCCAGAATGTCTCAAAGGTTTCAGTTGAACCGCCGTGCTCGACAATTTTACCGTCAACAACTCTGTCAATGTCAACTCCCGTAATTTCTAAAA
>JAFSCW010000004.1 GCA_017436605.1 Clostridia bacterium
GATTCCAAAGGGGCGAAGGGGACCGGAGACGAGCGCGCCCAGTGGGCGAAGAAGCGAGGCGGAGCGTCGGAATTGCAAAGGAGCCGACAGGCGACTATTGCGGTTCCCGGATGGATCGAAATCCCCCTCGTCCCTTTGGCCTCAGCGGAGCGCGTATCCCCTGCGCATAGCGCAGGATCTTCATCTGCCTGCGGGCGGAGACCTCATCCGTCACGGCTTGAGCCGTGCCACCTTCCCCAAAGGGGGAAGGTTTAGGTTGTTTCGATCAGGGACTCTGCTCCTCCCGTTTTTGCAAAATCTTCGGTCAGTAAAAAAGCCATCCGCTCCTTTGGAGAGAGGATGGCTTTTTTTCTTTTGGAAAATGTCGGCTTACAGGCAGAACATGAAGAAGCGCAGCACCTCGTAATACGCATCCGAGGAGAACAGCACGCTGCGCGCGCCCGTCTGGCGGACGCCCGGATAGAAGCTCGCGCGGCGCGCCTTGGCATGCTTGACGAATTCGACCTCGACGTCAAACTTGTTGGGCATGTCGATCTTGAACTTATCGGGATGGGCGATGCCCTCGCGGACGGCCTTCTCCGCCGTCTCGCGGATGCGGCGCACAGCCTCCGCCGGATGGATGGAGATCGTGCCGTTGCCGCGGCCGCGCTGGACGGGCACGGTGAAGATGTTCGGGTTGAGGCGCTTGGCCTGCTCGCAGACGCCGACGTCGCCGGTGACCATCAGCAGCGGCACATCGTACATCGCGCAGACAAACGCGTTGATGACCATTTCGCTTCCCTGAATGCCGTTGATCTTGATGGAGCAGTTCTGGGTGTTCATGGTATGGGCCAGCGGGCTGGTGTCCATGTTCGAGGAGGAATGATAGCCCGTGAACATCGCGCCGGCGAAGCTCGCGTCGATGCCGGACATCATCGAATGGATGTCGCTGCCCCAGCCGCGGAAGATCTGGATCTGCTGCGGGAGATTGGCCGGGATGAGGTTGCGCGCGCTGTCGTGCGCGTCCTTGACAAACAGATCGTCGCAGCCTGCGGCGAGAGCGCCCTCGCAGGCGGCGGCGACCTCTGCCGTCATCTGGCGGCGGTAGGGCTCGTAATCGGCCTTGCCCAGCTCGGTTTCGTCCCAATGGCAGATGCCGCAGGTACCCTCGATGTCCGAGGAAATGAAAATACGGTCAAGCATAGGTAGCTCCTTAGAAGTCAGTATTCCGCCGCGGCGATGGATCTTATCCGTCCGCTGCGCGGTTCCTTTCCCATGGCGGAAGGTGATTATTTCGTGACGTCGACCCAGCCGACGCTTTCGCTGGCGCGCTCGAGCTCCTCGAGCGTCAGATCGACTGCGCTGGCGCTTGTGCCCGCGGCAGGGTAGACCACGTCGAAACGGCGCAGGGATTCGTCCATGTAGACGGGGATGCCCGGATTCACGCCGAAGGGACATACGCCGCCGACGCCATGGCCGATCAGCGGCTCAACCCGTTCCGCGCTGAGCATGCGCGCCTTCATGCCGAAGGTGTGCTTGAATTTCGCGTTGTCGATTCTCGCGTCGCCTGCAGCGAGGATGAGGATGGCGCTCTCGCCCTTTTCGAAGGAGAGCGTCTTGGCGATGCGCGCCGGCTCGCAATGGAGCGCCTCCGCCGCCAGCGCGACGGTCGCGCTGGATACGTTAAATTCCTTGATGCGGTTCTGGAGCCCGTGTTTTTTGAGATGGGCTCTGGCTCGTTCGATGCTCATGATATGCTCCGGTTGTGAAAAATGAGATGCAGCCCGATTACGCGATCTCCAGCGCGATTTCCATCATCTTTGTGAAGCCGACCTGACGTTCCTCGGCCGGCAGGGATTCGCCGGTGAAGATGTGATCGGAGATCGTGCAGATCGCCAGCGCATTCTTGCCCGCGCGCGCGGCGTTGAGATACAGCGCGCCGGATTCCATTTCCGTCGCCAGGACGCCGAGCTTCTTGAGCTTGCCCGCGCCGCCGGCCTCGTCGTAGAAGATATCGGAGGAATACAGCGCGCCGACGTTCGGCTCGATGCCCATCTTCCTCGCCGCAGCCACAGCCGCCTCCAGCAGCTTGAACGAGCAGCAGGGCGCGACGTTGCCGTCGAACCACTGGCGGCCGAAGTTGGAATTGGTGTAGGCGCTCATGCCGATGACGATATCGCGGACCTTGACGTTGTCGCCGATGCCGCCGGCGGTGCCCACGCGGATGATGTTCTCTACGCCGTAGTAGTTGAACAGCTCGTAGGAGTAGATGCCGATGGACGGCATGCCCATGCCGGAGGCCATCACGGAGACGCGCTTGCCCTTGTAATAGCCGGTATAGCCCTGCACGCCGCGGACGTTATTGACCAGCACGGCGTTCTCGAGGAAGGTTTCGGCGATGAACTTGGCGCGCAGCGGATCGCCGGGCATCAGGACGGTACGGGCGAAATCACCCTCCTTGGCGTTGATGTGCGGCGTCGGGATATTCGGATTGGACATATGTACAGCCCCTTTCTGTTTTTTCAAACAAAGAAGATATAGAAGATCAGGACACAGATATGTTTTATTATACCCTGAGATCATGAAATTGCCAACAGCAATTTGCGGGAAGGGGCGGGAGACGACCTCTCCGCCACCTCCCTTTACACAAGGGAGGCTGAAGATGAGCGAAAATAAGAGGGAGGAGCAGAGCCCCTCCCCTACAACAATTATCGTATCTTTCGCATATGCACCCCGTGGTGCCGGGCCGCAGCCCC
>JAFSCW010000053.1 GCA_017436605.1 Clostridia bacterium
CCTGAGCCAGGATCAAACTCTCGTGTTTGATTCTGTATCGAATCCTTGAAGTTTTACCTTCAAGGTTCAAAACTCATTTACGAATTGACTGTCTCTTTGAAACCGTGACTCGTGAAAATCACGGTTCGCGTTCTTCTTGATTCTGTATCGTTTTCAAGGATCATGTCGCTTCGCTCAAGCTCGCGTTTGAGGCGCCTTGCTCGCGGCGACTTGATGTATTATACACGCATCCTGCCCCATTGTCAACACCTTTTTTCATCTTTTTTCATTTTTTGTTTTTTCTCCGTCTTCCCCGCTTTTGTTCCCGCGCTTTCCGCGCGCAGATGAATGACATTGCGCAATCCATTTTGCGATGATATAATGGAAGCGCAATCCAGAGAAAGGAGTATGCGCCATGCATTCTGATCATTATCTGCAGGCTCAGAAAAAGGGTCTGCGTGAAATACATGCGCTGCAGAGCAAGGGACTGGACGCCTCTTTGCCTGTGCTCAACGAAATTATCCCCGAAATCAATCGGCTTTCTCAGGTGCCGCTCGGACTGATTCAGATTTCCCTGGATCAGATTGCCGGCACGGCCACGCGCGGACGGACAACCGCCTTCGCGCCGAATTTCATGCCGCTCCTGGACGAGGGTTCCGAATTCGCCTATAAATGGAGCGTGCTGTATGAGGACGTCATCGCGCACGGCCTGCGCGATCCCGTCATTGCTTTTGAATATTACAATCGATTCTACATCGTCGAGGGCAACAAGCGCGTCAGCGTCATGCGCCATCTGGACGCCGTCCATATCGAGGCCAACGTCACCCGCGTTCTGCCCGCGCCGGAGGATTCTCCCCGCTACCGCATTTATCAGGAATTCCTCAGCTTCTATCAGGACACGCGGATCAACTTCATCTACTTCGAGCACGAGGGCAATTTCGCCAGGCTCTACGATCTGGTGGGCAAGAAACCCGGCGTGAAGTGGACGTCCGCCGAGGTGGAGGATATCCAGTCCTGCTATCACCGCTTTTCCCAGGCCTTTTTGCAGTCCGGCAGGCATCCGCTTATGTCCGCCGGCGATGCGTTCGTCGTTTATCTGGACGCCTTCGGCTATGCGGAGAGCGTCAACAAGACGCCCAACGAATTCAAGCAGGATATCGCCAAGGTCTGGCCGGAATTCGTCGTCGCCGCTGCGAACAAGCCCGCCGCGCTCCTCAGCCAGCCCAGCGAAAAACAGCAGACTCTGTTCAATTCCATGCTCCACCGCGCGCCGAATCCGCTGCGCTGCGCCTTCGTATACAATCATTCTCCGCTGGTCGGCGGATGGACATACGGGCATGAGCTGGGCAGGAAGGCGCTGGAAAGCACCTTTGGTTCGAGGCTCGAAACCACTGCACGCGAAAACGTCGATCCGCAGGACGCCTCCCGCGTCATCGACGAGCTGGCGCGCGAGGGCTATCACGTCATCTTCACCGCGTCTCCGGTGTTTCTGGACGCCTGCATCAAGCAGTCGCTCGCTCATCCCGAGACCAAAATACTCAACTGCTCCCTCCTGGCCAGTTATCATCGCGTCCGTTCCTATTATCTGCGCATTTATGAGGCCAAGTTCATCCTCGGCGCAATCGCGGGCTCCATGGCCGACAACAACCTGATCGGCTACATCGCCGATTATCCGATCTTCGGCGTTCCCGCCTCCATCAATGCCTTTGCGCTCGGCGCGCAGATGACCAA
Source organism: Clostridia bacterium (assembly GCA_017436605.1). GTDB lineage: Bacteria > Bacillota > Clostridia > Christensenellales > Aristaeellaceae > Ventricola. The sequence continues at coordinate 1,711 of JAFSCW010000053.1, forward strand.
CCCGCGCGCCAAGGTTTGCCTGAAATGGTCCTCCCTTCCGGATACGAACCCCGAGGCCGAGCTGGCCAGCAGCGGCGTACACATCATCTCCAACCGGGACATCAGCGCGCCGCGCATGGAATCCCGCGCCTTCGGCCTGTATCACGAACAGGACGGCCACATCCACAACCTCGCTATGCCGGTATGGAACTGGGAAAAGGTCTATCAGGGCATCGCCAGGAGCATCCTCTCCGGCGCATGGGAAGAGGACGCCAGCAGCAACGCCGACCGCGCGCTGAGCTATTACATGGGCATGTCCACCGATGCGATCGATCTGGTCTGCTCCCAGCGCGTGCCCGAGCGCGTGCGGCGCCTTGTCGATCTGCTGCATGAGCGCATCCATTCCAATGCGTTCCTGCCCTTTGTCGGGCCGATTGCCGATCAGAGCGGCGCCATCCGCGTCGAGGACGGCGTCGCGCTCATCCCGCAGGAAATCATCCGCATGGACTATCTCGCGCAGAACGTCATCGGCCGCATTCCCTCGATCGACGAGCTCACGCCTGTCGCGCAGGCGCTTGTTTCCCTGCAGGGCGTATACGACGCCGGAAAAAAGGCCGCAAAGGGTGATGAAGTATGAAAATCCTGCTGCTCGCCGATCAGGCGGATCCCATGCTCTGGGAGCATCTGGACCGGCGCAGACTCGAGGGGATCGACCTGATCCTCTCCTGCGGCGATCTTCCCGCGGATTACCTCTCCTTCCTGACCTGCTTTACGCACGCGCCCATCCTCTACGTCCACGGCAACCACGACGTCCGCTACGCCAGCAAGCCGCCCGAGGGCTGCATCTGCATCGAGGACAGCGTCTACGTCCACGAGGGCGTCCGCATCCTCGGACTGGGCGGCAGCATGCGCTACAACGCCGGCGCGCATCAATACACCGAAAAGCAGATGCAAAAGCGCGTCAGCAGGCTGCGCTTCAAGCTCTGGAAAAGCAGGGGCTTTGATATCCTGCTGACCCATTCCCCCGCTTATCAGCTCGGCGACGACACCGATCTGGCGCATACGGGTTTTCAGGTTTTCCGCAGCCTGCTCGAGCGCTATGAGCCGCGCGTGATGGCGCACGGGCACGTGCATCAGAGCTACCGATTTGACTTCAAGCGGGAGCGCATGCACGGCGCAACGCGCATCATCAACGCCTGCGGCGCTTACGCCATCGAACTGGACGTTTGACCCATCCGCCGTATCCATCCGGCATGCCCCGGCAAAAACGGGCGCATGCCGGATATTTATTTGCGCAGAATCTCAATCCGCTCAATCAGCCGCCTGCCCTGCCCGGCGGGAACGGTGACGGCCAGCGCGGCGTCGATGCGCGCGATATTGGGCGCGACGCGGCAGACCAGCCCCGCCCGGTCGTCAAACCGCTCCGGCGCATCCGAAAAAAAGCGCAGCGGCACAGCGGCATGATATGCGGAGAGCGCCTCCTGCGGCGGCGCGTCCTGCGGGCGCATCAGCATCGCGCCGGCGCGCTCATCCCCGGCCAGGCGAAGCGCCAGATACCGCAAGAGCACGCCGGAGGCCGCCTGCTGCCTGCCCGCTTCTTCCGCCTGCTGCGGCATGCGCAGCTCCAGCTGGACGACCCCATCCGGCCACACGAGCGCAAAGGCGCAGTCCTGCGGATCGAGCAGGGCGACGCCCTCCGCATGCAGATGCATCTGCACGCCAAGCGGCGCAGCGCCCGCGCCGAAGGGAAAAAGCTGAATGTAGATTTCCGCCCGTCCTCCGGCCGGAAAGGCCTGGCCGCCCTCCTCCAGCGGGCCGCAGAACTGCCCGTTCACATACAAAAGCCCGCGCACAGCGCTCTCAATCAGCAGCATCCGGTGCATCCGATCACACTCCCCCGACAATCCCTATGCGCCGCGGCGGGAATCCATAACGCCCCTGCATGCATTTGCCATGCGCGCAAATCAAGCAAAAACGCCAGAGCATCGTGCTCCGGCGTTCTTTACATCGGTTTTTTCCGGTTTGTCTTTTTGGGGTATACCTTTATTCAGCAATCAGAATGCGATCTCCAGCACGCCCTCAAGGCCCATCCTGCCGGAAACCTCGGCCGCCACCTGATGCGCCTCTCCCGCCGCCAGCGCTTCCATCACGTCGCAGAAGCACTGCTGCAGCGGCGCTTTGCCGGCGATATACGCCTCGACGTTTTCCTGATCGCCAACGAAGGACTGCATCGCCTGCACATCCAGCGCCAGCGTCGCGCCCAGCAGATAGGACTGCAGCTTCGCTCTGTCCTTGCCGCCGAGGGTGCTGAGGATACGGCCCGCAAATGCCGCGCGGCCAAGGCCGCTGACCGCGCACTCGCGTGCGCCGGCCTTCGCGTATTCCGGATCATATTCGTCGGCGCTTACAAAGCTGTGGCCGACCGCCTCGGCGATGATCGTATGATGGGTCAGCGCGTCGAGCAGCTCGCCGGAAATGGAAGTCATGCAGCCGAGCATTCTGCCCTGCGCGTCCATGGCGACAAACTTGTTGTGCGTACCAGGGAGGACGAACATCGCCGCTCCCTTGGGCGCGAGGAGCTTATACAGGCCGACCGCCTCGACCTCCTCGCCGCGCATCATGTCCATGCCGGAGAAATTCTCCAGATCGACCGGACCGGCAAAATTGCGCATGCCCGGAATGAACGCGATCGGGAAGGGCGCGACGTCCTCAAAAACCTTCTCCTGCATCTTTTCGCGCAGCTCTGCCGCGCCGGCGGGCGCCGGCACATGCGGAATCTCCATAAGGCCCAGCGCGCTGGTGATCATGCCGGAGGCCACGCATTTTTCCACATCAGCCGCCGTATAGCCGTTGCGGGCGAGGACGGTTTCGATGCTCTCGCGCAGCATCGTGCGCAGGCGTCCGTTATGGCCGTCGATGGAGGTATGGCGCACGCCGCCCTCCGCCTTCACGGTATCGATCTTTTCCTTGTTTTCATTAAGCAGCGTCACGCGCAGATTGGTCGTGCCGCAGTCGACAACGAGATAACACCTGCTCATCGTTCCGCCTCCCACTGTGCAATCGCCTCGGTGAACGCCCTGGCGCGCTCCTCGATGGCCGCATCGTCGCCGGACTTGACCGCCTTGGCCAGCACGAGCGGACCGCCCACGCCGAAGCCGCAGACGCCGGCGTCCAGATAATCCTTCACATTCTCCGGCTTCACGCCGCCCACGGCGCTCATCGGGATGTGCTTCAGCGGACCGCGGACGGCCTTGATATAGCCCAGGCCCAGCTCGCCCGCCGGGAAGAGTTTGACGATATCGGCGCCCATGTCGTACGCCGCGACGATCTCCGTCGGGGTCAGCGCGCCCGGCATGGCGACCATGCCCAGCTCCCTGGCGCGGCGGATGACCGCCTCGTTCACGTTCGGGGAAATCATCAGGCAGGAGCCGGCTTCATGCGCCGCTTCAACCTCTTCGACGGTCAGCGTCGTGCCGCAGCCGACGAGCACCTGATCGCCGAACTTCTCGACCGTGCGGCGGATCTTCGCGGCGTTCGCCGCCACGCAGTCCGGCTCGGCATGATCAAACGTGAACTCCAGCACGCGCACGCCGCCGCGCACGAGCGCACCGACCACGCCGTCGATGCGATCCATCGGCACGCCGCGCAGAATCGCAACCAGCTTTTCCTTTTGAATCCTGGCAAGGACCTCTTCGTGCGTCATCATCATTTCCTCCCTTTCGTCCTATGAAACAGGTCTGTGCAGACCGCGCCATATTCCAAATACAACTTCTCGGGCGTAATCACGCGCACAGCGCGACGATGGCGTACGCGTAGATGCGCGCCGCCTTCAGATAATTGGCCACGTCGATGCACTCGTTCGCCTGATGCGCCAGCTCCGGCTCGCCCGGGAACATCATGCCAAACGCCACGCCCTCCTTCAGATGGCGCGCGTAGGTGCCGCCGCCGATGGCAAAGGGCTTCGCGTTCGATTCGGTGATCCCGTTGTAAACCGCCATCAGCCTGGTCACCAGCTCGGAGGATTCCGGCACATGGTGCGGATGGCTCGCCACACCCGGCTCCATCACAAAGCCCGCAGGCGCGAGACGCTTTTCGACCGTCGCGCGGATGGTTCTGTCGTCGAAGAAGACCGGATAGCGGCAGTCGAAGGTCACGGACATCTTTCCATCCTCGACAAAGAGCAGACCGAGGTTGATCGTCAGCGGGCCGGAAACATGGTCGCTGCCCGCGATGCCCAGATTCACGCCATGCGCGCCCTCGCCCGCGGCCTCGACCAGCAGCTTAACCGGCGCGCCGCCCACGCCCATGCCTTCCAGCACGGAAAGCAGCATCTTCGCCGCGTTCTTGCCCTGCTCCGGGGTGGACGCATGCGCCGGAACGCCGGTCACGGTGATCTTCGTATTGCCGCCGACCAGCCCGGTCTCGATGGCGCAGTCCTCATCCTCCACGCAGAAGGCCTCGGCCGCCGCCTCGCGCCAGTCGCCCTCGACCACGGCCACAGCCGTACCCGGCACGACGTTCGGGCGGGTGCCGCTGGCGATGGAGACAAGGCGCGCATCGCAGACGGCGCAGTCCAGCTTCATCTGCATGATGCCCTTCTCGGTGTTGATCAGCGGGAACTCGGCGTCCGGGCTGAAGCCGGTATCCGGCAGGCCGATCTTCTCCTCGTAGTACTCCAGATCCTGCATGCCGCATTCCTCATCGCAGCCCAGGATCAGGCGGCAGGGACGCTTCAGCTCGATGCCCGCGTCCAGAATCGCCTTCATCGCAAACAGCGCGGCAACGCCCGGGCCCTTGTCGTCGCCCGTGCCGCGGCCGTACATCTTGCCGTCCACGATTTCCGCGCCGTAGGGATCGTAATCCCAGCCGTCGCCCTCGGGCACGACGTCCAGATGCGCCAGCACGGCCAGCGGATTTTCGCCCTTGCCGATTTCAGCGTCGCAGCAGTAGCCGTCGATATCGCGCGGCTCCATGCCAAGGCGCGCGATATCCGCCATCGCGACGTCCAGCGCGCGGCGCACATCGGCGCCGAAGGGCGCGTTGTCCGCGCTGCGCTCCGCGCGCACGCTCGGCACGCGGATCCAGCGCTGCAGCGTTTCGATCATGTCGGGATGCAGCGCCTCCAGCGCCGCGTCGAGTTTCGGGTTCGCCTTGAATTCCATCGGTATATCCCCCTTATGTCAAACAATGATTTGCTGATTGAATTTGCGGATTGATGATGCTTCTTTTCGAATCCGGGAGGAGCAGAGCCCCTCCCCTGCAAAAGCGTAAGCAGGCTTTGAAAGCAGCAGCTATAACCCGCGATTATCCAAGCACGGTCTTCATCGCCTCGAGCGCCTTTTCCAGCTGCGCGCGCGGGCAGGCGATATTCAGGCGGATGAAGCCGCGGCCCAGCTCGCCAAAGAACGTGCCGTCGTTCACCTTCACATGCGCAGCCGCAATCTGATCAAGCAGCTCGCTCTGCTCCATGCCCAGCGCGCGGCAGTCCAGCCACATCAGGTACGTCGCCTCCAGCGGAGAGACCTTCACCTTCGGCATGTTTTTGGCGATATACTCCGCAGTAAAGTCGCGGTTGTCCATCAGATACGCCTTCAGGCCGTCGAGCCATTCGTCGCAGGCGGTATAAGCCGCGCGCGTCGCCGCCAGCGCAAAGGCGTTGCCGCTCTTCACGCCGCCGTTTTCCATCTCGTTTTTGATCGCCTCGCGCATCTTGTCATTGCGGCAGACGATCGCGCTCTGCTGCAGGCCCGCGACGTTGAACGTCTTGCTCGCGGCACAGAGCATCACGGCACATTCGTCCGCGCCCTCGATGGTCAGGATGCTGTGATGCTCGCCCGGCGCATAGACAAAATCCGCGTGGATCTCGTCGCACACCAGCGGCACGCCATACTTCACGCACAGCGCAACCACGGCCTCCAGTTCCTCCGTGCTCCATGCGCGTCCGCAGGGATTATGCGGCGAGCAGAGCATGACCAGCTTCGCCTCGCCCGCGGCCAGATGCTTTTCCATATCCGCAAGGTCGAGCGAGTAGCGGTTGTTTTCGTCCGGGATCATCGCGCTCTCGATCAGCGGATGCGCGTTGCCCTTGACCGCGGCAAAGAACGGGCCGTAGACGGGCGTGGTGATCAGCACGCCGTCGCCCGGGTTCGTCAGCGCGCGCACGCACAGGCGAAGGCCGGTGACCACGCACGGGCTCATGAGCACATGCGCAGGGTCGATCTGCGTATGATGGCGGCGCGCCCAGTAGCCGCACAGCGCCTCGGTATCCTTCTTTCCGGAAATCGTATAGCCCCAGGTATCCCACTCAAGGACGCCCGCGAGCGCTTCCTTGATGGCCGGCGGGGACGGGAAATCCATATCCGCGACCCACATGGGAATCATATTCTCGTCGCCCGTAGCGGCGATCATACCGTCCCACTTCTCGCAGTCGGTGCCGATGCGGCGGACGCCCGCATCGAAATATGCCTTGTCAAACATGAACATATCCTCCTTCGCCTGTGATCAGGCGTTCTTTGTTTTCTTCTGTTTTGTCGTTCACGCGCTTCGCGCCCTGCGCGAAGCAAACAGCGGCAGCGCGCAGACGAACGGATACAGATACCTGCCCTGCATCACCGGGCCGAGCAGATAGGTGGCATAGAGCAAAAGCGGCAAAAGCAGCATGAGGACGCCGTCCATCCTGCCGCAGCAGATTTCATACAGATACAGCAAAAGCAAAAGCCAGAAGACAAAACCGGTATTGAACAGATACCGCACAAGGGGAACGTCGTCTGCGCCGGTGGCGTAGACATGTTCGTAAACCCAATTGCGCAGACCTTCGAACCGGCCCGGCTGGCTCATCGGCGGCATGCCGAACGGCGCGGTGACCACGCCCGGCTGAAGCCCCGTTTCGATATACGGCTGGGCGACGCGGTATTCGGAATACGGATACAGCGACGGCAGCGCGAGATTCCAAAACGCATCCAGGTACACGCCCGGGCATTTCGCGCCGACGGACGCCCACATCGCCGCCAGCTCCCCGAAGCGATCGAGCACGACGTCCTCGTCCAGATAGTTCTTCACCGGATCGGCCAGCGTCGGCTCGTAATGCAGATACAGCGGTTCGGGCGTATCGTAAAGCGCATCGACGAACACCTCGTCCATCAGCGCTTTTTCCTCCTCAGTGAAGCAGTCCTCGCGGAGCAGGCGCGCGCGGGAAAGCTGCTGGATCGGCACCGAGAGCATCTCGATCCGGCTGCCCGGGGCGGCGTTTGTCCATTTCGCAAGGCCCGCGTTCATCCCCAGGGAAAGCGCGATCGCCAGCGCGCCCATGCCGATCAGGCGCAGGTATTTCTTCGCGGCAAACACGGTAAAGAGCAGCAAAAGCGCCAGCCACGCCGCCATCGCGTAGATCATGTTGTTGCGCAGCAGGCACGCAAGCGCGCCGGAGAGCACCAGCAAAACGCGATGCAGCGGACTCAGCCCGCCCGCCGCGGCGTATTCCACGCAGTACGCGAGGAACAGCGCAAAGAAAGCGGAAAAAAGTCCGTCCTTGGTGCAGTTGCTGGCGAAGGCCATATGCGCGGGATACAGGCAGAAAAACGCAGCCGCAAGGCGCGCCGCTTTCCTCGTGCGGCTGCGCGAAAGCGAAGCGCACAAAAGCGCAAAGCAGCCCGACATGATCAGCATCTGCACGACGCTGTAGACGGCCGCGCATTTTTCATAGGACTGCAGCACGCCGTACAGCGACAGGCATGCGCGAATCAGCAGCGTATGCGCCAGCGGATGAAACATCTCGTATTCGCCCCGCGCGATCTGGAAGACCTGGCGCTGGGTATCGTACATGAACGAACCGGGGTATTCGATCAGAAACAGCGGCACATACGCGGCGAAAATCAGCCCCCACGCGCCTGCGGTAAAGAAGGGCTTTTGCTCCGCGCGCTGCGGCGCGCACCTTTCCCGCGCGGGCAGGAGATGCGCAAAGAGCGCATACAGCGCGTAAAACGCGCACGGCAGCGCCGCAAGGAAGCGGATCATTCCCGTGCGCAGCACGGTTTCTCCCGTCCGGTCGATCTGCGAACCGACCGCAAAGAGCAGCGCATAGACGGCGGCGCCCAGCGCACACACGACAAGCGTGCGCCCGCCTGCGGGCCGGATAAGCTTTTTCTCCATATCCGTCCTTACGCCGTGCAGGCGATAATCCAGTAGCCGCCGTCGCGCTCAATGACCTCGGCCTTCGCATACAGCGACTTGAGGAACTTGAGCGCGCTGGGCGCGCCCTGCTGCTTGCGGATGACCAGATAAAGCACGCCGCCGGGCACAAGATGCGCCTTGGCGTCCTCGAACATCCTGTAGATGACCGCCTTGCCCGCGCGGATGGGCGGGTTGGTGATCACCGCATCGAACAGGCCCTCGATGCGCTCAAAGCCATCGGAAAGAACGGCCTCGGCCTGCATGTGGTTTTTGGCGACATTGCTCACAGCAAGCGAGAGCGCGCGCTCGTTGACGTCCGCCATCGTCATCGTCACGCCCGGGCACTTGGCCAGCGTCATGACCGTCATCGCGCCCCAGCCGCAGCCCATATCCAGCACGCGGCCGGAAAGCTCCTGCGGCAGGCTTTTGCACAGCAGCTCGCTGCCGGGATCGACATGCTGCTTGGAAAAAACGCCCGCGTCGGTATCGAAGGCGAGCACGCGGCCCGCAAACACCGCGCGGAAGGATCGCTCCTCGTGCTCGCTCGTCGGCGCGGAAGTATAATAATGCTCAGACATGTTCTTCCTCCTTTTCCAAAAGGGCGGCTTCCTCGTCCGTCAGCTCGCGCCATTGGCCGGGCGCAAGCGCAGGATCGAGCCTGAGCGCGCCGATCTGCTCGCGGCGCAGATACGCAACAGGCGCGCCGCGGCTTGCCAGCATGCGCTTGACCTGATGATACTTGCCCTCCGACACGCGCACGCGCACCTCGCTGCACGCGCCGTCCGTGCCGAGAATCTCAAGCCCGGCGGGTTTTGCGTCGAATTCGCCGTCGCTGTCCTTGATATGGAGCCCGGCCGCAAAAGCCGCAATATCCTCCTCGCCCAGACAGCCGTCCACCCTGGCGAAGTACACCTTGGAGACGTCCTTCTTCGGCGAAATGATCCGATGGGCGAGCTGCCCGTCGGAGGTGATGATCAGAAGCCCCTCCGTATCCTTGTCCAGCCTGCCCGCGGGCATGCAGCCCATCGCCGCATACAGCGGCGGCAGCAGGTCCATGACGGTCTTCTGTTTTTTATCCCGGGCGGCGGTCAGGGTGTTTTGGGGCTTATTCATCATCACATGGCGCACGCGCTTATACTCAAGCGCACGCCCGCCGACGCATACGCGCCGAAGAGATGCATCCACCTGCATGCCCGCATCGCGCGCCGGCACGCCGTCCACCGTCACACGCCCCGCGCGGATGATTTCTCTGACCGCGGCGCGCGTGCCCTCGCCCATCATCGAAAGCAGCTTATCCAGCCGCATGATATCGCTCATCGTTTCCTTTCTCGCGCGCACCGGCGCGCCCTTCAAATCCTTGATTGATCCAATCAGTTTATTATACCGCACGCGCATCCTTTTTGCAATTTATTCATTCCATATACGCGTCCATTCATTCCATATACGCGTCCATTTGCCCGCCCATTCTCCCCCTTTTCCCGTCTATATATCCGTTATATGTTTGCCTCCGTTTTGCGGGACATTAACCGTCCCACATGGACAGCTTTCGCACAAAAACTCATCCGACCGGGGCCAGTTTGATTCAAACGTCACATGAATTCGCTTTTCCTTTTGCACAGATTATGATATAATGCCTGTAAGTGGATAGTCGGACCGGTGTGCAGGTATACGCTCACCGGCCGTAGTTAAGCCTTAAAAGGCGCGACAAACCCAATATCACAGGAGTGTGTTCACAATGATGAGGAAGAAGCAATGCGTTGCCATGCTGCTGGCTGGCGGCCAGGGCAGCCGTCTGGGCATCCTGACCAAGAATGTGGCCAAGCCGGCAGTCCCCTACGGCGGTAAGTATCGAATCATCGACTTCCCGCTTTCCAACTGCACCAATTCCGGCATTGACGTCGTGGGCGTTCTGACCCAGTATCGTCCGCTGGAGCTCAACGCCTACATCGGCTCGGGCTCTCCGTGGGATCTGGATCTTTCCAACGGCGGCGTCTACGTCCTCCCGCCGTATCATTCCGGCAAGACCGGCGAATGGTACAAGGGCACGGCCAACGCCATCTACCAGAACATCCCCTTCATCGCGCAGTGGGATCCGGAGTACGTCCTCGTTCTCTCCGGCGACCATATCTACAAGATGGACTACAACGCGATGCTGCAGTCTCACATCCAGAACGGCGCCGACCTGACCATCGCCGTGCGCGAGGTGCCGTGGGCTGAGGCCTCCCGTTTCGGCATCCTCAACACCGACGAGAACAATCAGATCACCGAGTTTGAGGAGAAGCCGAAGAACCCGAAGAGCAACAAGGCGTCCATGGGCGTGTACATCTTCACCTGGAGCAAGATGCGCAAGTACCTGGAGCAGGACGAGCTCAACCCGAATTCCGAGAACGACTTCGGCAAGAACATCATTCCGGACATGCTCGCCGACAACCAGAAGCTGTTCACCTACACCTTCGACGGCTACTGGAAGGACGTCGGAACCATCGAATCCCTCTGGGAGGCCAACATGGACCTGCTGGAGATGCCGATGCCGATCGACCTGTACGACGCCCGTTGGCGCATCTATGCCCGTAATCCGGGCATGCCGCCGCACTGCGTGGCCGAAGGCGCGAAGGTCGTCAACTCCCTCATCACCGAGGGCTGCGAGGTCAAGGGCGTTGTCAATCACTCTGTGCTGTTCGCCGGCGTGACCGTCGAGCAGGGCGCTGAGATCGTCGACGCGGTTGTCATGCCGGGCGCGGTGATCGAGCGCGGCGCGGTCGTTCGCAGGGCGATCGTCGGTGAGAATGCGCACATCTGTGCGGGCGCGGTCGTGGGCGAAGAAACCGGCCTGATCGCGGTTATCGGACCGAAGGCGGAGATCGCCTCGGGCGAGAAAGTTGCTGCCGGCGTTCAGATCGACGCCGATGCGCAGTAAGGAGGGTACCCACATGAAAGACGTCATGGGTTTGATCTACACCAGCGAAAATGATATTCAGCTCGGTGAACTGACCAGCCAGCGCGCCGTTGCCGCGCTCCCGATCGCCGGCCGTTATCGCGTGATCGACTTCCAGCTCTCTTCCATGGTTCATACCGGCATCAAGAACGTCGGCGTGATCACCCAGAAGAACTACCAGTCCCTGATGGACCACATCGGCTCCGGCCGCGAGTGGGACCTCCATGGCAAGCAGGGCCTGAACATCCTGCCGCCGTTCCTGACCCGCGAGAACATGGGCGTTTACGCGGGCCTGGTGGACGCGCTCAACTCCAACCGCAACTTCCTGCGCCTGTCCACGCAGGAGTACATCGTGGTCACCAACAGCCACACCATCTACAACGCCGACTTCTCCGATGCGATCGAGCAGCACGTCGCCTCCGGCGCGGACTTCACCCTGCTGTACAGCAAGAAGCTGACCAGCACCGACGTTGACAGCGCTTCCTACCTGACCGTCGGCGAGGACAAGACCGTCACCGGCATGGAAATCAGCCCGATCGTTCCCAAGACCGAGAACGCTTACCTGAAGGTGTTCATCACCAAGCGTGAGCTGCTGCGCCAGCTGGTCGAGCAGGCCTTCGCCAACGGCAAGCACGACTGGAGCCGCGACGTTCTGCAGCCGGCCATCAACGACGGCAGCCTGAAGATCATGGCCTATGAGTACGAAGGCGTCGCCGCCCAGATCGACTCCATCCAGGCGTACTTCAACTTCAACATGGAGCTGCAGAACGACGAGTTCCGCCGCGAGCTCTTCCCGGCTGACCGCCCGGTCTACACCAAGGTCCGCGACGATATGCCGGCCCGCTACAACGGCGAGGGCAAGTGCTCCAACTCCCTGGTCGGCAACGGCTGCATCATCGAAGGCACCGTCATCAATTCCGTCCTCTTCCGTGGCGTTAAGGTCGCCAAGGGCGCGGTCGTCAAGAACTCCATCCTCATGCAGGACGCCCAGATTCAGAGCGGCGCGGAGCTCGATCACTGCATCCTTGACAAGCAGAGCGTCATCCGCCGCAACGGCCGCCTGATTGCGCCCGCCGCGTATCCCATCGTGATCGCCAAGAACGTCGTGATCTAATCAAACGTCAGCGGGACTGCACTTAAAGGATCTACAGCTCTTTTTGTGCAGTTCCGTTTTTTCTAAGGAGGATTGAACCTGCATGAAGATTTTGTTTGCCGCTTCCGAATGCGTACCGTTTATCAAGACCGGCGGCCTGGCCGACGTCGTCGGCGCGCTCTCCCCGGTGCTCACCCAGAAGGGCGAGGACGTCCGCGTGATTCTGCCGCTGTACAGCTCCATCCCGGAGAAGTGGACCTCCCAGATGAAGCAGGAGTGCGAGTTTGAGGTCGAGCTGTGCTGGCGTAAGCAGTACTGCGGCATCAAGTCCCTCGAGTATCAGGGCGTGAAGTTCTACTTCGTGGACAACCAGTTCTACTTCGGCCGCAGCTACATCTACGGCCTGGGCGGCGACGAGTACGAGCGCTTCGGCTTCTTCAGCCGCGCGGTCATCGACGCGCTCCCGCATCTGAACTTCCAGCCGGACGTCATCCACTGCCACGACTGGCAGACCGGCATGGTTCCGGCCCTGCTGAAGATCCAGTACGCGCACTTCCCGTTCTATCAGAACATGAAGACCGCGTATACCATCCACAACCTGCAGTATCAGGGCGTGTTTCCGATCAAGGCCGTTCAGGATACCCTGGGCCTGGGCGACAGCCTGTTCACCAGCGACAAGCTCGAATGCTACGGCTGCGCGAACTACATGAAGGCCGGCCTCGTCTATGCGGATGAGCTGACCACCGTTTCCCCGAGCTATGCCGACGAGATCCAGACCGCGTTCTACGGCGAGCGCCTCGACGGCCTGCTCCGCGCGCGCAAGGAGCAGCTCTCCGGCATCCTCAACGGCATCGACATCGACGATTACGATCCGGCGAAGGATCCGATGATCTACGCAAACTACGATCCGTATCACCTGGGCGGCAAGGAAACCTGTAAGGCGGAGCTCCAGAAGGAGCTGGGCCTGAACGTCGATCCGAACGCGCCGCTGGTGGGCATCATCTCCCGCCTGTCCAACCAGAAGGGTCTTGACCTGATCGAGTGCGTCATCCGCGAGCTGATGGACACCGGCATCCAGCTGGTCGTCCTCGGCATGGGCGAGGCGAAGTACACCAACCTGTTCTCCTGGGCCGAGAGCGAGTATCCGGGCCGTCTGGCGGCACGCTTTGCGATGAACCACCAGCTCGCGCACCGCATCTACGCCGGCTCCGACATGTTCCTCATGCCCAGCCAGTTTGAGCCGTGCGGCCTTTCCCAGCTGATCGCCCTGCGCTATGGCTCCGTGCCGATCGTCCGCGAGACCGGCGGCCTGCGCGACACCGTCCTGTCCTACAACAAGTTCACCGACGAGGGCAACGGCTTCTCCTTCTTCAATTATAACGCGCACGACATGCTCCATACCGTCCGCCGCGCTGTGCACTACTACAAGAACAACCGCGAGGTCTGGTACAAGCTCATCGTCCGTGGCATGACCGGCGATTACAGCTGGTACTCCTCCGCCGGCAAGTACCTCGACATGTACAAGAGGCTGACCGCGACGGTCGCCGCCGAGGAAACCCCGGCTGCTGAAGAGGCTCCGGTCGTCGCGGAGGCTCCGGTCGTCGAGGAAGCCCCGGTCGCCGAAGAGGCTCCGGTCGTCGAGGAGGTCAAGCCCGCCCCGAAGAAGCGCGCCCCGCGCAAGAAGAAGGTCGAGGAGGCCCCGGTCGAGGAGGTCAAGCCCGCCCCGAAGAAGCGCACCACGCGCAAAAAGGCCGAAGAGGCTCCGGCCGCCGAACCGGCTCCGAAGAAGCGCGCTCCGCGCAAAAAGAAGGAAACCGCGGCTGAATAACGAATCATAATCGGGAATGGCCCCGCTTGCGGGTTGCAGGCGGGCCATTCCTTTATCAACTCCCAAGGAGTCATCCGCATGAAGATTTGTTCCCTGATTCGCAGACATGCCAGCATGCTCGCACTGCTGATTGTCATCCTCGGTTTGTTTGCCGCCCCGTATCTCATCCCCGAGAATCCGGACAGCGAGGTATTCCGTACCGGCACGCTCGGCACAATTCTGATGCTTTTTTGCTATTTCCCGGTTCAGCAGGCGCTTTCCAGAGCGGACCGGCGCACGCTCGCCTCTGGTCTGGGCTTTGGCTTTCTGTTTGCCGCGGCGCTGAGCATCGGTTCTGAGCTGCATGTATACGAAGGCATCCTTCCCGGCATGGGCAGCATGCTCCGCCGCATGGCCATTCCCTGTATGGCCGCGCCCCTTTTCGGCGCGCTGGCAGCACGGCTGATGCTCCCCCGCGAGGATGCGCATATGCCGCGCAGGGCGCCTTCCCTGAATCTGCCCATGTGGGGATACATGCTGGTTTTCGTCGCCTGCTGGACGCCCCTTCTGCTGGCGTTCTATCCAGGGTTGATGAATTACGACGTATTCATTGAATACGGTCAATTCCTGGGCGGATGGAACGATCGTCATCCGATGCTCTATCTGGTTTTCACCTATGCATTTTACCGTCTGGGCCTGATCTTCGGCCAGCAGACGCTCGCCATGCTGGCCGTCTCCATCGTGCGGATGGTCACCTTTGCCGCAGCGCTCGCCTATGCCTGCCATTTTCTGCAGCGCAGGCGCGTATCCGCATGGTGCCTCGCCCTGCTTACCGCGCTCTTTGCCCTGCTGCCCATCTATTCCGTCATGTCCGTTTCTTCGGCCAAGGATACGCCCTTTGCCGCGGCGCTGCTCGTTCTTTCGCTGCTGTGCTGGGATGCGCTCGAAGACCCGGATACATTCTTCGCCAGCAGGCGCCGCAGGATCGCCCTCGTGCTCATGATCATCCTGACCTGGCACATGCGCAAAAACGGCGTCGCCGCGCTGGTTCTTCTGCCTGCGGTCATCCTTGCGATGCGCAGACGCCGTCTTCAGATGATCCGGCTCAGCCTCGCCGGCGTCGCGGCCTCCGTGCTGCTTGCCGTCGGCATGGACGTCGTCCTCAAGCCCATGGATCAGCCCTCTTTCCAGCTTTACAGTCTTCCTGCTCAGCAGCTTGTACGCGCCTACAACTACGGCGATCTTTCCGAGGAGGACCGGGCTGAAATCAAAAGCTGGTATCTCGATGATTACGACCTGATTGTCCGCCCGCATCTGGCCGACGGCGCAAAGGGCTATCTCAAGGAGGCCTATCTCAAGGAGCATCAAGGCGATTTCATGGCGCTCTGGGCGCGCATCGGCAAAAAATGCCCGCGCGTCTATGCCGAAGCTTTCCTCATGCTCAATCAGGGGCTCTGGTATCCGGACGACCTGACACACGCTTCAATTTATCAAAGCCAGTTCTGGACGCCGGTGGGTTATCTGCAGATGCATTTCTACGACATGAGCGATTACAATATCCACACAAGGAGCTATCTGCCCAAACTTGCCGCATGGGTCGACAGGGTCTGCGCGCAGAACAGCTATCAGAAGTATCCGCTTCTTTCCATTCTGTTCTGTACCGCAACGCCGCTGTGGATCATCCTTTTCTCCTGCGCCATGCTCATCGCCCGCAAAAAGACGCGCAGCATCAGCGTCTGCGCCGGCGTTCTGGGCCTGACCATCTCCTATCTGTTCGGCCCCTGTACGCTGCCGCGCTATGTGCTGCCGACCTTCTGCCTGGCGCCGGTGGTGCTCATGCTGGCCTTCCTGCCCACACACTCCGCATCCGCGCAGGAATGACGCATTCCATTTAGGCCATCCAATCATCGCCGACAGAGCGTCCATCCTTTGATCACCCCGCCGCAGATTGCATCTGCGGCTTTTTTTCTGCCGTTTTGCGGGCGATAATTTCGCGCTTTAATTGACAAAACTGCATCTTTATACTATACTGGTTGCATTGTTTACTTTTCATCGTTCCATTCCGGGAGGGAAATCTGCATGAAGCAGTCCGATCTGCTCGCCGCCGTCGCCGCAAGCGTCGACGCGCACAGCAGCACCTATACACAGGCAAGCGACGCCATCTGGGATCATCCTGAGGTCAACTTCCATGAGGATCATTCCGCAGAGGTCATCCGCGCCATCCTGCGTGAAAACGGCTTTGCCATCGAAGATCAGCTCGGCGGCATGCCCAATGCCTTCCGCGCCGAGTATGGCAGCGGCAAGCCCGTCATCGCCTATCTGGGCGAATTCGACGCCCTGAGCAGCCTGAGCCAGGATGCTGGCTGCGCCGTGAAGTCTCCGGTCGTGCCCGGCGCGCCGGGACACGGCTGCGGCCATAACCTGCTGGGCGTGGGCGCGCTGGCCGCGGCGATCGCCGTCAAAGAGCTGATCGCGCGCGGAGAGCTTTCCGGCACCGTCGTCTATTTTGGCACGCCGGCAGAAGAAACCGGCAGCGCAAAGACCTTCCTCGCCCGCGACGGCTTCTTCAGCGGCGTCGACGCGATGCTGACCTGGCATCCCTGGGACTATACCGGCATCTGGCCGGGCGGCTCGCTGGCCAATGTGAAGATGATCTTCCGCTTCAAGGGCCGCAGCGCGCATGCCGCGGGCAGCCCGGAGCTGGGCCGCAGCGCGCTGGACGCGCTGGAGCTGATGAACGTGGGCGTGCAGTTCCTGCGCGAGCATGTGCCGGAGGATACGCGCATGCACTACGCGATCACCAACGCCGGCGGCGCGTCGCCCAACGTCGTGCAGGCCAGCGCAGAGGCGGTCTATCTCGTCCGCTCGCCGCGTCTGGCCGATCTGGAGGGCATCAAAAACCGCGTCATCGACTGCGCGCGCGGCGCGGCGATCATGACCGGCACAACGATGGAGATGGAGTTTGTCAAGGGCTGCTCCAACATCCTGCCCAATACGACGATGGAGGAAATCCTCGTCGGCAGCATGCATGAAATCGGCGTGCCGACATATACGCAGGAGGAGCTCGCGCTGGCCAGATCGCTGCACGAGGCCCTCGAATCGCCGGAGAAGACGCTCGAAAAGATCACCCGCCTGTGCCCCGCCGCGCAGCGCCGCGAGGTGCTTGCCCATCAGGGCGACCCGATTTACGCCTTTATCGCGCCGCATACGCCGACCGACTCGCCGCTGATCACCGTATCCACCGACTCCGGAGACGCCAGCTGGTGCGCACCGACGAGCCAGATTTCCGTCGCCGCCTGGGCCGCGGATACGCCCGCGCATACCTGGCAGGTCGTGGCCATCGGCAAAAGCTCCATCGCGCACAAGGCGATGCTCTTCGCCGCCAAGGCCATCGGCCTGACTGGCGCAAGGCTCATGCAGGATCCGGCGCTTCTCGCGCAGGCAAAGGAAGAATTTGCCGCGCGCACGGAATCCTCCCCCTATATCTGCCCGATTCCCAAAGACGTCAGCCCCCGCTGGTAAGGAGCTTCGTCATCCTCCCCGGATGTTTCGCCGAATCTTTATGAATGAATTTTTATGCAAACTACTTGAATATTTATGCATACTTATGCTATAATCGGGGGCACATCCTTATTTTTTCCGACCTCATTCTCATCCAGAAAGAAGGAATCCGTTTATGTCCAACACCCTGAACCCTGTCTCCAGCGACACGGTATTCATGAATAAAGCCAACATCCTCGTCGAGGCCCTTCCTTATATTCAGCGCCTGTGGGGCAAGATCGTCGTCATCAAATACGGCGGAAACGCCATGAAGAACGACGACCTCACCCACAAGATTCTCCAGGACGTGACGCTGCTCAAGTATGTCGGTATCAATCCGATCCTTGTGCATGGCGGCGGTCCCGAGATCAACACGATGCTGAAGCGCGTCGGCGTGGAGAGCCATTTCCATAACGGCCTGCGCATCACCGACGACGCGACGATGGAAATCGTGCAGATGGTGCTCGCCGGCAAGCTCAACAAGAACATCGCCTCCGATATCGGCCGCCTCGGCGGCAAGGCAATCGGCCTTTGCGGCAAGGACGCCGAACTGATCAAGGTCACCAAGAAGCCGCCGCTTGCCGACGGCGTGGATCTGGGTCATGTCGGCGATATCGTGAGCATCAACGCCAAGCTGCTCCATACCCTGTGCTCCAGCGGCTATATCCCGGTCATCTCCTCCGTCGGCACGGACGAAAACGGCGAGAGCTACAACATCAACGCCGACACCGCTGCATCCGCCGTCGCGACCGCCATGAAGGCAGAAAAGCTGATCTTCCTGACCGACATCGACGGCGTCCGCGCGGATGCGGACGATCCGTCCTCCCTGTTCCCGGTGCTCACGACCGATCAGTCCCTGAACCTGATCGCTGAAGGCGTCATCACCGGCGGCATGATCCCCAAGGTCACCGCCTGCATCGACGCGATCGAGAAGGGCGTGCGCCGCGTGCATATCATCAACGGCACGATCCCGCACCCGATCATCCTGGAAATCTTCACCGACAAGGGCATCGGCACCATGTTCGAAAAACCCGAGTTCAGCAGCAAGGAGGCATAAACCATGGCAAAGCCCAAGATTTATATCGACGGACAGGAAGGAACGACCGGCCTGCGTATCTTTGAGCGCTTCGCCGGCCGCGACGATATCGAGATTCTCACGATCGATCCCGCCCTGCGCAAGGACCCGGACGAGCGCAAAAAGCTCATCAACGCGTCCGACATCACCTTCCTGTGCCTGCCGGATGCGGCCGCGAAGGAAGCCGTGTCCATGATCGAAAACGAGAACGTCCGCGTGATCGACGCCTCCACCGCGCACCGCACCGCGCCGGGCTGGGCCTATGGCTTCCCGGAGCTGTCCGCCGCGCATCGCGAGGCCATCGCCGCGGGCAAGCGCATCGCCAACCCCGGCTGCCATGCGACGGGCTTCGTTTCCCTCGTCTATCCGCTGGTCTCTGCGGGCATCCTGAAAAAGGACGCCGCGGTACCCTGCTTCTCGCTGACGGGCTACAGCGGCGGCGGCAAGAAGATGATCGCGCAGTACGGCGACGAGGGCCGCGATCCGGCGCTCGATTCCCCGCGCATCTACGGCCTCACCCACCAGCACAAGCACCTGCCGGAAATGAAGACCGTCTGCGGTCTTGATCAGGCGCCGCTGTTTACGCCCATCGTCGCGGATTACTACGCGGGCATGCTGGTCAGCGTCCCGCTTGCCGCCTCCCAGCTCAGCGGCGTCGCGAGCCTTGCGCAGCTGCACGAATGCTACGCGGACGCCTACGCCGGCCAGAAGATGGTGAAGGTCATGCCGCTCACCGCGCAGGCGGACGTCGGCGGCTTCCTCGCCTCCAATGGCTGCGCCGGCTGGGACGGCCTCGAAATCTACGTCACCGGCAACGACGAGCGCATGATGGTCTGCGCCCGCTTTGATAACCTCGGCAAGGGCGCTTCCGGCGCGGCCGTCCAGTCCATGAACATCATGCTCGGCTGCGACGAGGCGACGGGCCTCAGCCTGTAATTCCCCCGCATCATTCCAACCACGGAGGTTTTCCTCATGAATCTTTCCGATATCAAGACGCTCGACAGCCAGTACTTCCTGCGCGTTTTCGGCGAGCGCACGCCGGTATGCTTCGTGCGCGGCGAGGGCAGCACGCTCTACGACCAGGACGGCAAGGCCTATACGGATCTGTTTGCCGGCATCGCCGTCAATTCCCTGGGCTATAACCATCCCGCAGTCACCGGCGCGCTGATCGCGCAGGCGCAGGCGGGCGTGCTGCATACCTCCAACATCTACTACGTCCAGCCGCAGGCAGAGCTCGCCGAGCTGCTTTGCAAAAACACATTCGCCGACCGCGTCTTCTTCTCCAATTCCGGCGCGGAAGCCAACGAGGGCGCGATGAAGCTGGCCTGCAAGTATTTCTACGCGCAGGGCTCCAAGCGCTACAAGATCATCTCCGCCGATCATTCCTTCCACGGCCGCACGCTGGCGACCGTCGCGGCGACCGGCCACGACTACTATCAGGAGCCGTTCCGCGCGCTGCTGCCCAAGGGCTTTATGCAGGTGCCCTACAACGATCTGGACGCGCTGAAGAACGCGATCGACGAGGAAACCGCCGCGATCATGCTCGAGCCGATGCAGGGCGAGGGCGGCGTGACCCCGGCGGACGCGCAGTACCTCAGGGACGTGCGCGCGCTGTGCGATGCGCAGGGCATCCTGCTGATCCTCGACGAGGTCCAGACCGGCGTATGCCGCACCGGTTCGCTCTACTGCTATCAGCAGTACGGCGTCACGCCGGACATCATGACCAGCGCCAAGGGCCTTGGCTGCGGCTTCCCGATCGGCGCGATCCTCGCCACGGAGAACGTCGCCTCCAAGATCTCCCGCGGCGACCACGGCTCCACCTTCGGCGGCAATACGCTCGCCTGCGCCGTGTCCCTCTCGGCGATGCGCTTCATGATCGACAACGACTTCTCCGCCGCCGCCAAGGAAAAGGGCGCGTATCTGATGAACGCGCTCAAGGCGATCGACTCGGACAAAATCCTCGAGGTGCGCGGCATGGGTATGCTCATCGGCCTGCAGCTCCCCTCGGATTATCCGGCCGGCCAGCTGAGTGCGAAGCTGCTTAAGCGCGGCTTTGTCGCCGGCACGGCCTCCGGCAACGTCCTGCGCCTCGCGCCTCCGCTGGTCATTTCCTACGAGGAAATGGACGCGTTCATCGCCGCGCTGAAGGACGCCCTCGCAGAATAAATCCCGCATATATCAAAAGGAGTGCCGCCTGACAGCACTCCTTTTTTCTTTTTCATTCTGCAAACGGCTCAGTTCAGATCGTCGCTGCGGACGCCCTCGCCAAAGCGCTTGATCTCATATTCGCCCTGCTCGTTTTTCTCATAATCAAAGCCGTAGCTTCCGTTCTTGCCGTCGAGCGTATACTCGATGACGACGATCACGCGGTCGCCCTGGCCGTTTTTGGAGGCCACGCGCGTATCGCGGATCGTCGCATCCGGCACGCCCTCCATGAATACCTTCGTCGCCATATCGCGCACGACCGGCACAAAGCTCCAGTCGATATCGCCGCCGCTCGTCTTCGGGGTATCGAGCTGCGCAGCCTCGATGTCATCGCCGATTTTCGAAAGCGCCTGCTGCATCGAGGTGCAGCCCGTCATCAACCCAAGCGCCGCAACCAGCAGCAGCGCCAGCATCCATTTCTTCATCGCGAAACTCCTTCATATGCAGTTCTGTCGTTCACTCTCTGCATTGTATCACAATTCCGCGCCGAATTCTACCTTTTATACCCTCCGGTCATCTTTGTCCCCCGGCATATCCTGCGCACGCATGCCAAGCGCGTCACAGATTCTCGAAATCCACGCCTCATCCCGCCTGTCGCCATAGATCAGATAGGTAATAAACGCGTCGCTCGTGCCCAGCATCCGTGCCAGATCCCGCTGCTGGAGATTGAGCTGTGCCAGCCGGATTCTGACCGCCCGGCCAAATGGCGTTGGCACTCGCCGCATAGGTTCCTCCTTGAGTTTTTCCGCCGCATCTGGTATCATATAAGTGGGTTTTTCTTCATACAGTTCATCATACTGAACCACCTTCAGTATATCCGTTTTATGTGAATTTGTCAATACTCAAGTTCATTTATAACTTATATCGGAGGCCCATATGTTTTATCATACCCTGTATGTTCTGTGCAAAGAACATGGAACCACCATCACAGCACTCGCGCGCGAGCTGAACATCGCCAAGGGTTCGCCCTCCAATTGGCAGCGGGGTGCTTCGCCCAATTCGGACGTCGTCATGAAGATTGCCCGGCATTTCGGCGTATCCTGCGATTATCTTCTCGGCATGGATGATGTGCCTTCCCGCCTGGAGGAGTTCTCTCTCACGCAGGATGAACGCGAGCTCATCACCTGCCTGCGCAGCCTGCCGCCCAAGGTTTACCGCGCCGTGTCCGCATCCGTAAGCGCCTTTGCGTCCTCGCTGGAAGAAAGCGCGCTTTAGTTTGCCTGTTTGGTTAATTGCTTTAACCGGATCGTGCATATCAGAAAAACGCTTCCTTTCTCCATTCCGGAGAAAAGAAGCGTTTCTTTTTTCACATCCACGCCCTTTGGAGCGCATCCAGACCTTTCTCGATTTCGCCCTCGTCCATGCCGGCAAAGCCCAGCAGCACGACGCGCTCCGCGTCCCGGCCGGCCTCCATCACGCCGTAATCCGAAAGCCGCGTCAGCTTCACGCCGGCCTGCGCCGCCAGGGGCACGAGCTCCTGCGCAGGCGTATGCCCGCCGACGCGCAAAAGCGCATACAGGCCCGCGCCGCAGGGCGCGACCTCTCCGAGCCGGAGCTCCTGCGCGTGCTTTGTGAGCAGCTGCAGCCGCGCGCGATAGACCACGCGCATCCGGCTGATATGGCGCTCCAGATAGCCGCCCGCGATAAACTTGCGCAGCGTCTCCTGCTCGAAGCCCGGCACGGAGCAGGCCGCATGCATCGCGCGGTATCGCCCGATGAGCGCCTCTGGCAGGACCATGAAGCTCAGCCGCAGACCGGGCGCGAGCGTTCTGGCGAAGGTGTTCATATAAATGACCTGCCCGCCTTCGTCCATCGCGCGCAGCGCAGGCGCGCTGACGCCCTGAAAGCGGAACTCGCTGTCATAGTCGTCCTCCAGGATGTAGCTCCCCGTCTCCTGCGCCCATCGCAGAAGCGCCGCGCGCTGAGCGGCGTTCATCTCCTCGCCCATCGGGAACTGATGCGAAGGCGTGACATACGCCGCGCCCGCGCCGCTGATATACAGCTCCCGCACGTCGATCGCGCCGCCGGAAAGGGGCGTCGGCACGACGCGCGCGCCGCTGGCCATGAGAATCCTGCGCACGCGGGAATATCCCGGATCCTCGACGGCATAGAGTTTTTCTCTGCCGAGGAGGGAAACCAGCGCCGTCACCAACACCTCCGTGCCCGCGCCGAGCACGATGCTCTCGGGCGAGACCTCAACGCCGCGCAGGCTGCGCATCATCCCCGCAATTTCCCGCCTCAGCTCGATGGAGCCCTGCGGATCGCCGGAAAGGAGCAGCGCCGTGTTCTGCTCGCTGAGGACCTCGCGCATCAGCCGCGCCCATGTCGCATAGGGGAAGTGCTCCGCGTCCGCCGCGCCGGTGGAAAAATCCCAGCGGACGGGAACGGGCTGCAGGTGCTGCGTATGCGCCGGGCGCGGCAGCTCGCAGGCGACATACATGCCGCTTCTGGGTCTGCTCTCGCAATAGCCCTCGCTGACCAGCCTTCCATAGGCCGCCTCGACCGTCGCCGTGCTGATATGCAGATGCTCCGACAGCTGCCGCTTGGAGGGCATGCGCGCCCCGGGCGCAAGGCGTCCCTGCTCGATTTCATCCCGCAGCGCGCCGTAGAGCTGATCGGTCAGCGTCGTGCGGCTTCTGCTGTCCAGCGTACAAGTCAGCATTCCTCTTCAACCTCGCAATGCGCCCAATCGCGCACCTTGTCCCAATCGACATAAAAGCCCGCGCCGTGGCTGCAGAATACGCTGCCCGGCGGATTCTTGACGTCCGCCAGCGCGCTGTAGCCGATTTCTTTGACGATCTCTTCCTGATTCCTGCACGGCGCATGGCAGGCATAGCGCGAGGCAATGCGCCCATGGCCGCGCGTCGTCGCAGCGAATTTCTGCGGATAATCCCAGAAGGCCGCCGCCGTGCAGGTTCCCTCGAGGCGCACCTCGTCGCCGTCGTATTCCGGGCTGTCCATCTGCGCGCCCAGGCGGATCAGTTCGCCCGTCACGCGGCTGAGGCAGTCCTGCGCAAACGCGAGCTCAAACCGGACAACCGGCTCGAGCAGCACGGACTTCGCGTGCATCAGGGCGTTGCGGATCGCGCGGTAGGTCGCCTCGCGGAAATCGCCGCCCTCGGTATGCTTGAGATGCGCGCGGCCCGCAATCAGCTCCACGCGCACATCCGTCAGCGCACTGCCGGTCAGCACGCCGGGATGCGTCCGCTCGCCGACATGCGCTGCTATCTGCCTGCGCCAGTTCATATCCAGCGCATTGGCGGGCGTCCTGTCCGCAAACGTCACGCCGCTGCCCTGCGCCGTCGGCACAAGGCGCAGCCATGCCTCGGCATAATGGCGCAGCGGCTCGTAATGGCCGATGCCGATCACCGGCTCGGCGACCGTCTCCCGATAGATCACCTTCGGCGGCAGGAATTTCACCCGATCGCCGAAGCGGGTTTCCAGAATACTGCCGAGCACCTCGATCTGCACCGCGCCCATAATCCCCACGGAAAGGCGATCGCCCTGCGCGCGCACGCTGAGCAGGGGATCCTCCTCCTCCAGCTCGCGCAGGTGCAGGTGCAGCTTTGTGATATCCAGTCCGCCCTGCGGCTCGACGTCCACGCTCATCAGCGGAACAATCTCCTGCGCATCCATGCCGCAGTCCACGCCGACACGCTCCCCGGGGCGGCAGGAATGACCCGTCACCGCCGCCGTCTGTCCGGCCTCGAGCACAGAAAGCGGCGAGAGCTTCGCGCCCTGCGCCGCAAACAGCGCGTTGATCTTCTGCGGGCCCTGCGGGGTTTCGATCTCCTCGCGGGCGGAAAGGCGGCCGGCAGTCGCCTTCAGGTAGCAATAGCGCATGCCGTCCTGCCGGCGGACGCGATACATCTTCGCGGCAAAGGGCAGCGCGGCTTTTCCCTCATAGTCCGTATGGCAGAGCTCCGCGATCGCGCTTTCCAGCTCCGCGACGCCCCGGCCCTCCAGCGCGCTGCCGGAAAGCACGGGATAGAGCAGCCCCTGCGCCATCTCGCGCCGGGCGGCGGCGAGGTAATCCTCCCTGCCCGCGCTCTCCTCAAAGTGCAGCTCCATGAGCGTTTCATCCCTGGCGGCCAGCTCCTCGCGCAGCGATTCCGCGTCCTGCTCCATGAGTACGCAGTCCGCGCTGAGCAGGCGCTGCATCTGCGCGACAGTCCGCCGGACGTCCGCGCCCTCGCGGTCGGTCTTGTTGAGGAAGATCATCGCGGGAATCCTGCGCGCGCGCAGGAGCCTGAAGAGCGTCACCGTGTGGCTCTGCACGCCCTCCGCGCAGGAGACGACCAGCAGCGCCATATCGAGCACGCCGAGGGCGCGCTCCATCTCGCCCGAAAAGTCGACATGCCCCGGCGTATCCATCAGCGTCACGCTGACGGGCGTGCCATCCCTGCGCGCAAGGCGGATCTCCGCCTGCTCGCTGAAAATGGTGATGCCGCGCGAACGCTCCAGCGCGTGTCCGTCCATGAACGCGTCGCCGTGATCCACGCGGCCCGATTTGCGCACGACGCCCGCGCGGCACAGAAGCTGCTCGCACAGCGTCGTCTTGCCCGCGTCGACATGCGCGGCTACGCCCAGCGTCAGGTACATGCTTCCTCCGTATGCTCCTTGGCCTTTTCGTCCTCCTCGCGGATGCGCGCGAAAACCGCATCCACGACCTTCTTCTGATGCCGGGTGAACTTGCGTCCTTCCAGATAGGCCTTCGCCATCTCCGGCCGCTTTTTAAGCGTCAGATAGAGCGACTCCGACAGCTGCCAGTCCATGATGTGCGCATGGTTGCCGTTGAGCAGCGGCTCCGGCACGGTCAGCCCCTCGAATTCGCGCGGGCGGGTATACTGCGGATGCTCGAGCAGACCGGAGGAAAAGCTCTCCGTCTGCGCGCTCTCCTCGCAGCCCAGCACGCCCGGCACCAGCCGGGCCACGCTGTCCACGAGCACCATCGCGCCCAGTTCGCCGCCGGTGAGAATATAATCGCCGATGGAGATTTCCTCGTCG
Organism: Clostridia bacterium; assembly: GCA_017436605.1. Taxonomy (GTDB): domain Bacteria; phylum Bacillota; class Clostridia; order Christensenellales; family Aristaeellaceae; genus Ventricola. The sequence goes on from JAFSCW010000053.1 coordinate 27,521, forward strand.
ATGCACAGATCCAGCGCGCGCTGATCCACGCCCTCATAATGGCCGCACAGGAGGATCAGCTCCTCCTCCCTGGCCAATTCCTCGACCTTCTTCTGGGTAAGCGTCTCGCCGCGCGGGGAGAGGTAGATGCGCCTTCCCTTAAAGTTTTCGCCCTGCACGTCGCGGATCGCATCCACGATCGGCTGGGCGAGCATCACCATGCCCGCGCCGCCGCCATAGGGCGCGTCGTCGGTGTTATGGTGCTTGTTTTTCGAATACGCCCGGATATCCACCTCGCGGATATCGAGCAGACCGGCCTTCTCCGCGCGGCCGAGCATGCTCAGATGCAGCGGCGCAAACATCTCCGGAAAAATCGTCAGAATGGTAATCTTCATACTGCTTGCTTATTCCTCATCGTCCTGCGGCGCGTCCTTTTCCTCGCGCGGCAGGAGCGTCATGCGCTGGCGCTCCATCTCCTCGAGGATGCCGTACATCTTCTCCTCCTGCGTGTCGATCTCCAGGATCTCGATTTCGCGCAGGGTGATCGTCTCCTCCTCCGCTTCGCGGCCGAAGAAGTCCAGCAGGCGGATCTTGACGCGCAGACCGTTCGCCTCCACGACGCGTCCGGTGATCATCTCATTGCCCATGATCACGCTGACGATCTCATTTCTCTCCCGGCATTCAAGCAGGACGCTCAGCAGAAGATCCGTATCCTCTGCCGGATAATCGGTAAAGAAGCTGCGGTGGCGCTGCTTGTGGTGCGTCATCAGCATCGCCAGACGCTGCTCGTATTCCTCGCCGTAGAGCACCTGAATGACGTCGCTGTTGCGGCGCACGCGCCAGCCGTCGATCTGGCCCCACGGCGTCAGATCGCACATGAGCACATGCTTGCCGTCGACCGCCTCCACAAAGCCGGCGCAGAAGCCGTCCGGATCGCTCGGGTCGGTATAGATCGACGCGAGCGCGCCCTGCGCGGCCAGGATGCGCAGAAGATACAGCATATATCCGTTAATCGCCATGAATCAATATCTCCTCTTGGGCAGATAGAACCGCCTGTTGCCCCAAATATCCACAATCATGATGCAGGGCTCGCCCGCGCAGACGGGCATTTCCACCGTCGCTTCCAGCTTCGGCGTGCCGACCGTGCGGACATTGGCCACGCAGGCGCGGTAAGTATCGCCCTGCACAAAGCCCGCGGACCACTGATCCACCGCGTCCATACCGCGGATGCCCGCCTCGCGCGCCTGCTCGCTTTCGAAGCTGCTCAGATGCACGGTATACGAGGTGATCGCCGGGAAGACCTCGGCCTCGACCTGGCAGTCATCCTCGCCGCAGGGGGCCTCGACGTCGTAGCTGACGCCCATGGGCTTGCCCATCGTCGTCTGGCTCAGGCGCTTGCCCGCCACGGCCACGGCCAGCGGACTCTGATCCACGCACAGGAACCTGCGGCCCAGCTGCGCCGCGGCGACCGCCGTCGTGCCGCTGCCGGCGAACAGATCGCACACCAGATCGCCCTCCTGCGTGGAGCAGCGGATAATACGCTCGAGCAGGCGGACGGGCTTCTGCGTATCGTAGCCGGTACGCTGGGGATCCTTCTGCTGCAGATGGCTCACGTCGTCCCAGACGTCGCCCGGATAGGCCGGCTCGTCGTCGTAGTATCTGTATTCCTTACCGGCGGAGATGATCGAGCGATAGCTGCGCCCGTCCTCGTCCACGCCGCGCTTCATGTGGTTGCTGCGCGCCTCGCTGCGGGCGATGGGCACCGACTTGAGGCTGAAATAATACGAACGGGATTTGGCATAGAACAGAATCACGTCGTGCTTTCGCGGGAAATACGTCCGCGCGCGGCCGCCGGACTGATACGACCAGATGATCTCGTTGAGGAAGTTGCTCTCGCCGAAGATCTCGTCCATCAGAAGGCGCATGTGCGCATGCATCCGGCAGTCGATATGCAGGAAGATCGTGCCCTCCTTCTTCATGAGATCGCGGGCAAGGATCAGCGTCTCACGCATCATATTCAGATACGCCTCGCGGCTTTCCCAGCGGTCGTCATACGCGGGCAGACTGAGGGACGGCGAACCGGTCTTATAGCCCTTCTCGCCGATGCGCGCCTTCATCTCGAATTTCTTGCCGGTGTTGAACGGCGGATCGAGATAGACCATCTGCACCTTCCCGGCAAAACGCTCCCGGAGTTCCTGCGCGCATGCGGGCAGAGAAGCCTGCATGAGCGTGCCCATGCTCTCCCCGGCGAAGTGGCGCTCGGCAGCGCAGCGGATATACGTAGCACTCATATCGATCCCGTCCTTTTCCTTTGAAAATCCTGAAGATTCCGATACCTTCCCTGATTGTATATTATACTGTTTTTGGCGCGCATTGACAAGTGAATCCCGCCCTGTTATCATGAAGGCAGCAAAGGAAATCTGGAGGTACATACGATGTCAACGCCCGCCGCCGTGCTCGCCGCCCGCGAGCTGCTCTGTGATCTTACGCCGCTGAAGACAGACTGCGGCCGCCTGTGCGCGGGCGCCTGCTGCAAGGGCGACGACGCGACCGGCATGCTCCTTTTCCCGGGGGAGGATGCCCTGTACGAAGACTGCGCGTTCGGGCGCGTGCTCCCGGCGGAATTCTCCCTCGGCGGCGAGGAAGCCAAACTCTTTGTCTGCTCCGGCACATGCAAAAGAGAAAACAGGCCGCTTGCCTGCCGCCTGTTTCCGCTGTTTCTGAAATTCAAGGAGGACGGCACGACGAAGCTGCGGCTGGATGCCCGTGCGCGCGCCGTCTGCCCGCTGTGCGATTACGGCATCCGGGCGCTGGATAGCGAATTCAAGCAGGCTGCGCGGAAGGCCTACGATCTGCTTCTGGAAGATGCGCGCTGCGCGGCGTATCTTCGGGAGCTGGATGAGGCGTTCACGCTGTGAACCGGCATAAATAACCCTTCCGCCGCCGATGCGGCAGAAGGGTTTTTCTCTGTTCTTTTTTACAGCTGTATCTGCTGCGTGTAGCCCCGCGCGCTGCCGACATAGAGCACGCCGTTCGCGGCGGAAGCCGTTTCGAATTCGCCATAGAGCAGCGTCGTTGCGTTCTCGCCGTTGACGTCGCAGGACATGACGCCCTTACCCGTCAGCTGAATCACCTTCTGGCCGTACACGCCAAGATACGAAGCGCCGTCCCTGCGGATGGTCGAGGTCTGTCCGTTTGCTACGCGAACGATATTGCCGCCGGCGCGCACGAGCAGCGCCTGTCCGCACATCGCCGCC
>JAFSCW010000054.1 GCA_017436605.1 Clostridia bacterium
AGAACGGCAAGATCGACTTTGACGACAAGAGCGTCACCGAGAACACCCGCGTGAGCTATCCGATCGAGCATATCGAGAAGATCGCGAAGAAGGTCAACGGCATTTCCTCCGGCCCTGCGGCTGAGAACGTGATCTTCCTCTCTGCGGACGCGTTCGGCGTACTGCCTCCCGTTTCCATCCTCACTCCCGAACAGACCCAGTACTACTTCCTCTCCGGCTTCACCGCGAAGCTCGCGGGCACCGAGCGCGGCATCACCGAGCCGACCCCGACCTTCTCCGCCTGCTTCGGCCAGGCCTTCCTCGAGCTGCATCCGACCAAGTACGGCGAGGAGCTCGTTAAGAAGATGGAAAAGAGCGGCGCCAAGGCTTACCTGGTCAACACCGGCTGGAACGGCACCGGCAAGCGTATCTCCATCAAGGATACCCGCGGCATCATCGATGCGATCCTCGACGGCTCCATCCTGAAGGCCGAGACCAAGACCATCCCGTACTTCAACCTCGAGGTTCCGACCGAGCTGCCGGGCGTTGACACTAAGATTCTCGACCCGCGCAACACCTATGCGGACGCCGCTGAGTGGGACGTCAAGGCGAAGGATCTGGCCGCCCGCTTCACCAAGAACTTCGTGAAGTACACCGGCAACGACGCTGGCAAGGCCCTCGTCGCCGCTGGCCCGCAGCTGTAATTCTTATTGCAGTCAGGCAAGTACATAATCAGATCCGGCAGAGCAATCTGCCGGGTCTTTTTGATGGATAATCGGTTTTTCAATAACCGATTATCGGTTTATCTTGACTTTGCGGAGAGGCGCGGATATAATCATAAATGAATAACAAAACAGATTTAAGGCTGAGGAGGCGGGCGCGATGCACGAGCTGGGCGTTTTATGCCAGGCGGTGGGGACGGTCAGCCGGATCGCCCGGGAGAATAAGATCGGCAGGGTCAGGCATATGACGCTGGAGGTCGGGTCGGAGTCCGGGTATGTGCCGGCCTTCTTCGAAAAGCTGTTTCCCGTGGCGGTCGATCGCCATCCGGTGATGCATGGCGCGGAGCTCAGAATCGTCAGCGTGCCGGGGCGCGGCCTGACGATCCGGGACTTCGGATACTGATCAGCGATCGAACGGACAGAAACGGCAAAAGAAAGGCAAAAGAAAGGCAAAAGAAAGGCAAAAGAAGGATAAAAGAAGGGCTGGAGCATGGACGGCGAAGAAAAGAAGAAACAGGCAAGCAACATCGACGAGCAGGGCAATGTGCTGTATCTGGACGAGGAGCGGCTGGCGCGCAAGGAAGTGGGCTATCCGCCGTATCGCAACAAGCCCAATGGTCTGGGCGTCGTCAATTTTCTCGTCGAGCATGTGATTTACATGCGCAAATCCATCTGGCCGCTGGCGCTGAAGCTGTATAAGATGTTCATCCGCTTCTCCGGATGGATGAAGGAGGGCGGCGTCAAGGCGCTGGCCTATAAGAAGCTGATCAAGCTCCATCCGGACAAGGAAGCGCATACGGGCACGATCGTCATGCCGCTGAATGTCGATCTGACGGACAAGAGCGAGAAGGTCGTCGTTCCGCTGGATCTGATCAAGGAATCGATAAAAAATGCCACGTTTATTGCAGGCATGGACAGCTGCCTTTGCCGGGAGGCGAACGACTGCAGCGATTATCCCAAGGACGTGGCGTGTCTGTTTTTCGGCGAGCCCGGCAGAACGGTCGTCAAGCATGGGCTTGGACGGGAATTTACCTATGAGGAGGCCTGCGCGCGCGTGGATCTGGCGGCTTCCTATGGCCTGATGGGTCAGGCGGTGTGGATCGAGGTCGAGCAGCTGCTCTGGGGCATCCGCAACGACCAGATGGATCAGCTGCTGGAGATCTGCTTCTGCTGTCCGTGCTGCTGCATTGCGATGCGCCTTGCGCGCAACGCGACGGATAAGGAGCGCCATCGTTTCCATCCGGCGGGCTGGACTGCCGTGCCGGACAGGACGAAATGCATCGGCTGCGGCCTGTGCATGACGGCGATGAACGGCTGTCCGGTGGAGGCCATCTCCTTTGGCGGGGATGGGAAGATCGTCATCGACCAGGAAAAGTGCGTCGGCTGCGGCATCTGCAAGGCGCGCTGTCCCAGGGACGTCATCAAGATCAGGCAGACGATGCCGATGCGGGCAGACCTGCACGAATACTTCCAAAAAGATTACAATCTGGATCTGAAGGTCTGGGCGCATCAGGACGGAGAGGATGGAACGAAATGAGCGAAGTACGGGTGATCGAGGTCCGTCAGAGCGTTTTTGAGGACAACAACCGGGATGCGCAGCGCCTGCGCGATCAGCTCAGGGCGGAAAAAACCTGTCTGATCAACCTTATGTCCTCGCCCGGCGCGGGAAAGACGACGATGCTCAAAGGCCTCGCCAGGGCGCTGGAAGGCCGCGTGCGCCTTGCCGTCATGGAAGCGGATATCGATTCGACGATCGACGCCGGCGCGATGATCGAGGCGGGCATACCGGCGATTCAGATCCATACCGGCGGCATGTGCCATCTGGATGCGGATATGACGCGGCAGGGGCTTGAGCAGCTGGACAGGACGCAGACTGATCTGGTGATTCTGGAAAACGTCGGCAATCTGGTCTGCCCGGCGGAGTTTGACACCGGCGCATCGTTCAATGTGACGATCCTTTCCGTGCCGGAGGGAGACGATAAGCCGCTCAAGTATCCGCTGATGTATGAAACCTGCAGCCTTCTGATCATCAGCAAGATGGATGTGCTGCCGTATTTCGATTTTGACCCGCAGGCTGCCGCCGCGCATGCGCGCCTGCGCAATCCCGGCATCGAGATTGTGGAGATTTCGGCCAGAACGGGCGAGGGCATGGAGCGGCTTGCCGACTGGTTTGAGGAGAAAACCGCGCAATGGAACAAATAAAAATCGCCAAACGCGGATTCTTTCCTGTTATTTTTGGATTCATTGGATTGTCACAGAGCGATCTTTTATGTTATAATCAATCTAACTAGTTTTGTCCTGCTTTGGCGCAGGAAAATGAACAAAACAATTGGAGGAATCATTATGCCGATGCAAATGGGTTTCCGTTGGTATGGCGAGGGCAACGACAAGATCACCCTCTCCCATATCAAGCAGATTCCCGGCGTGACCAGCATTGTTTGGGCGCTTCATAACAAGATGCCCGGCGAGATCTGGACCGTCGAAGAGATCGCTGAAGTTCAGAAGCAGCTGGAGCCGTATGGCTTCAATATGGATGTTGTCGAGTCTGTCAACGTGCATGACGATATCAAGATTGGTCTGCCGACCCGTGACATGTACATCGAGAACTACAAGCAGTGCATCCGCAACCTGTCCAAGTTCGGCGTCAAGGTCATCTGCTACAACTTCATGCCGATCTTTGACTGGACCCGCTCCAACCTCTTCCACGAGGTCGGCGACGGCTCTACTGCGCTGTTCTACGAGAAGAACATGATCCAGGACGACTACAACGCCATGGCGAAGTACATCATGGACTTCACCGAGAAGTACAACATGACCTTCCCGGGCTGGGAGCCGGAGCGCATGGCGAAGCTCGACGAGCTGTTCAAGGCCTACGCCGACGTCGACCATGAGAAGCTCTGGGCGAACCTGAAGTACTTCCTCGAGGCGATTATGCCGACCTGCGAGGAGTGCGACATCAAGATGGCCATCCACATGGACGATCCGCCGTGGGATATCTTCGGCCTGCCGCGCCTGCTGATCAACGCGGAGAACATCGACCGCTTCCTCAAGATGGTCGACAATCCCTACAACTGCCTGACTCTGTGCTCCGGTTCCCTGAACGCGAATCCGGAAAACAACGTCGCCGAGATCGTCCGCAAGCACTGCGACCGCATTGCCTTTGCGCACATCCGCAACGTCAAGCACTTTGAGAACGGAGACTTCTCCGAGGCGAGCCATCGCGACTGCGACGGCGAGACCGGCATCCTCGAGATCCTCAAGGCCTATCATGACTGCGGCTACGAGGGCTACATCCGTCCGGACCATGGCCGTCACCTCTGGGGCGAGGGCCCGGGCAACTGCCGTCCGGGCTATGGCCTGTATGACCGCGCGCTGGGCATCATGTACATGCTGGGCGTTTGGGACATGCTCGACAAGCTCGAAGGCAAGTAATCGACCGAACACGAAGGGCTTTGGCAGACGCCAAAGCTCTTTTTCTTTTTAAAGAGTATGGAAGGCTTTGCGGTTTTCCGTCTGAATACGCTTGTTTCGATGGGAGGAAACAGCATGAACTTTATGGAAATTGCGCTTGCGCGCCAGTCCTGCCGCAGCTATGATGCGGCGCGGGAGGTTGAGCAGGAGAAGATCGAGGCGATGCTGGAGGCGGCGCGTCTGGCGCCGTCCGCCTGCAATGGGCAGCCCTATCGCCTGACCGTTTGCCGCGGGGAGACGGCAAAGGCTGTCGCCGCGCTGACGATGGGCAGGGGAATGAATAAATTTGCCGATCAGGCGCCGGTCATGATCGTCGTTTCCGAGGAGGATTACTGCAAATCCGCCGGGCTTGGCGCAAAGGTCAAGAATAACGATTACCGCTCGATGGATATTGGGCTGGCTGTCGCGTATCTGACGGCGGAAGCGGCGGCTCAGGGACTGGGCACCTGCATTCTCGGCTGGTTCGATGACGATCAGGTCCGCGCGCTGTGCGGCCTTTCGCATCCCGTTCGTCTGATTATCACCGCAGGCTATCCGGCTCCGGGCGATCCGCTGCGCAAAAAGACGCGCAAGCCGATGGACGAGCTCGTCAGGTATATAGATTGACCGGACGATATGAAAAACAGCATCCTGTCCGGCAGTTTCGGGCTGGATGCTTTTCTGTATGATCCAGCAGGAATATGGTATACGCTGGCGAATATGTATTTGAATATGCGAAAGTATGCGCATTTGATGCGGGAGGAGGGAAACGCGCATGATCAGACGGATAGCCGCGCTTTGTGCGGCGTTCGTGCTTATCTTTGCTGCCGCTGCGCAGGCGGAAGACATGGCGCATTATCTCCTTGTGGGCGTGGACGGCTGGGGGGTCAGCGTCGAGGGCGGCGCCCGCAGCGATGCGATCATCCTCGCATCCCTGGATTACGAGAGCGACCGTATTGTGCTCACGTCCTTTGCGCGCGATATGCTTGTCGAGCCTGTGCACAGGAAGGGCATGACAAAGATCAACATGCTCGTGCGCGCGCAGGTCGGCGAGCAGGCGCTCAGGGATTATATCGAGCAGACGTTCGGCGTGCCCATCAGCGGCTATTTTGTCATCAATTTTTCCGGCGCGGTCGATCTGATCGACGCCATCGGCGGCGTCGATATTGAACTGACCGAGGAAGAGGCGGGGTATCTTCGCCATTATGCCGGCGATTATGATGGGTATGTTCTGCACAGCGGTCTGTGCAGGCTCAATGGCGCGCAGGCGCTGGCCTATATGCGCTGCCGCCATCTGGACAGCGATTTCGTCCGACAGCAGCGTCAGCGCAATGTGCTGGAGGCGGTCCTTGAAGAGCTCGACGGCGTAACGCCGCTTCGCGCGATCCGCCTGTTCGGCGCGATATGGGGGATGTATCGCTGCGATATGACCATCCGGGAACAGCTTGTTCTGGCGAAGAACCTGACCTCGCTGGATGACGCGGAGGCGGAAATGCATGCGATCCCGGTCGAGGGAACCTTCCGCTATGGCGAAAGCGAGGGCGGCATCCACGGCATCGAATTCGATCTTGAGGAAAACAGGCGGCTGCTTGGGGAATGGCTCGGCGTCGAGATCCCGGATGACAGCGCGGCGCAGGAATAGAAATACAGGGCCCGGGTCTGCCGCTTTTGCGGCAGGCTCCGGGCTCTTTTCGCGGAAAACGACTGGATACGGAGGAAGGCATATGCAGAAAACGCAGATCAGGGATTTCACAAAGGGGGCCATCACCGGGCCGCTGCTTGTGTTTGCATGGCCGCTGTTTCCGTTCCTGCTGCAGATGTTCTCGGTGTTTACGGAGGATCCGCAGGTGCTTGAGATCGGCGCGAGCTATGTGCCGATTGCCGTGCTGCGTTCTTCGGCGCGGCGATGCGGGCAATGATGAACGCGCTGGCGGGCTTTACGCCGTTTTATCGTCGGATTTGCTTTCTATGCCAGCGGAAAATGGAAGACAGGTGTGAAAAAACTTGATATTTCGCGTGGAATGTGAATAAAGCATATTGCGGATTTGAAAAAGATGCGATACAATGTTGAAGATTTAGGCAATTACACAATCGAATCAATCAGGAGGAAGTACGATGAAGAACAAAAGCAACACTCTTGCCGTCAAGATGCTGATCTCCATGGTTGCCGGTATTGTCGTGGGTCTCATTTTTATGGGCATCCGCGAGAGCATCGGCGCGACGTCCGCTGCCTGGCAGACGATCAACAACCTGCTCTTCCAGGACATCACCGCCCCCGGCGCTGAGAAGGCGATCGGCCTGTTCTATATCGGCGGCCAGCTCTTCGTGAAGAGCCTGCAGCTGGTGATCGTTCCGATGGTCTTCACCTCGATCGTCATGGCGATCGGCACCATCCGCGATGCGGCGACCCTGGGCCGTGTTTCCATGAAGACCTTTGGCTGGTTCCTGATGACGACGACTGTTGCGCTGGTGCTGGCCGGCGCTGTGGCGCTGGGCTGCTACAACATGGGCATGTTCAACACCACGATTGAGGGCCTGAGTGCTGCGACCGGTTCCGCCGGTTCCAACCCGCTGAACGTCATCCTCAACATCATCCCGAACAACATGGCCGCTTCCTTCAGCGTGAACAATGCGGTTCTGTCCCTGATCTTCCTGGCGATCGTGATCGGCCTGAGCCTCAATAAGCTCGGCTACGACGAGAACTGCACGATCAATCGCCTGTGCAAGGAGCTCAGGGACGTCGTTGTTACCTTCCTGAATTTCGTCGTCGATAAGTTCGCGCCGATCGCGGTCTTCATGCTGCTCAGCCGGACCTTCGCAACCTACGGCATCAATTACCTCAAGCCGGCTGCGGCCTATGTCATCCTGACCGTGCTGCTCCTGCTGGCCTATCTGTTCATCGGCTATCCGCTGTATGTCGCCGTGACGACCGGCCTGAACCCGATCACCTTCATCAAGAAGATCTTCAAGGTCATCGTTTTCGGTTTCTCCACCAGTTCCAGCGCTGCGACCCTGCCGCTGAATACCGAGACCAACGTGAAGGACCTCGGCGTCGATTCTCAGATTGCTTCCTTCGTTCTGCCGCTGGGCATGACGGTCAACATGGACGGCACCGCGATCATGCAGGTCGTGGCGACCCTGTTCCTGGCCGGCGTGGGCGGCTATGAGGTCGGCATCGTCAACCTGGTCGTCATCATGGTTCTCGCGCTGATCGCCAGCGTCGGCACCCCGGCTGCTCCGGGCGCGGGCGCGGTGATCCTCTTTACGATCCTCTCCGGCGTCGGCTTCACCGGCGACGCGACGATGATGGGCTATGCGCTGATTCTGGCGATCAACCGCCCGATCGAGATGCTGGTTACCTCCCTGAACTGCGTGGGCGACTCTGTCGCTGCGATCGCGGTCGCCAAGAGCGAAGGCAAGCTCGACGAGAAGATCTTCAATGCCTGATCGATTCAATACATATCTGCACCCTGCGGCTTTCGCAGGGTGCTTTTTTTTGCTGCATGTATCGGCTGCAGGGCCCAGATTGTCTGACTAAAATGTCGAAAATCAGTTGACAATTGTGTTCAGAATGACGTATAATATCTTTGCCGGAAACGTTACCGGTATCATTTCCGAATTCCGGCATCAAATCGACCGAATCGGAGGCCAGAGCATGGAGATCTATACGATCCGCGATGTAGCGCGCATGGCAGGCGTCGCAGTCAGCACGGTGTCCCGTGTGCTCAACGGACGTCCGGACGTCAGCGAGGAAACCCGCAGGCGGGTCATGGATGTGGTGGAGGAGTGCGGATTTGTTCAGAACAGAAACGCACGCAACCTCAAGAATACCAAGACGGTCTTTTCTGCGATTATCGTGCGCGGACGGCATAACACCTTCCTGAGCGACGTGGCGGAGCAGATGCTCGCCTGTGCGCAGGAATACAAGACGCCGTTTATCGTCAAATACATTGATGAAGAGGACGACGAGTTTGACGCGATGCGCCAGCTCTATACCGAAAAGCGCGCCGGCAGCTTTATTCTGCTGGGCTCCCGTCTGGATGAACGCAAGGAAATGATCAGAATGCTGGGCGTGCCCTGCGTGTTTGCAACGGTTGATGCGTCGGGCAGCGGGCTTGGGCGCGCGTCCAGCGTCAGCATCGACGACCGCGCGGCGACCCATGCCATGATGGACCGGCTGATTGCGCAGGGACATACGCGCGTGGCGGTGTTCGGCGGCTGCCGCGAAGGCGACGACGTCTTTGTCCGCCGCTATCGGGGTGCGATGGACAGCCTGAATGAGCACGGCATTTCGTTTGACTCCGATCAATATGTACAATCCCGTTTCACGCTCCATGGCGCCTATGAAAGTGCGATGCGCTTTTTCGAAAAACATCGCGATGTGACCGCTGTACTGGCGATGAGCGACACCATGGCGGCGGGCATCATCCGCGCGCTGGCGGATATGGGGATGCATGTCCCCACAGACGTCTCTGTAACGGGATTCGACGGTACGGAAATGGCAGGCTATTATATCCCGGCGATCACGACGGTTCGCCAGCCGACGGCGACCATTGCGCGCGAGAGCGTCGCACTGCTGTGTGATATGCTCGACGGCGGCGATGCGCGCCATATCACGGTCGATTATACGCTGGTCGACGGTGAATCGATCGGTCCCGTAAAGTGATGCAGTCGTATATATTAATCATAAGTAATCGTATCTCACATGCCTTAACGGCATGAGAAATAAAGGAGGAAATTTCTATGAAGAAGCTGCTTTCTCTGGTGCTTGCGATCGCTCTGGTCGCCGGCATGAGCACCTGCGCGATGGCCGACGCCGTCACCCTTAAGCTCTGGGGCGCGCAGGAAGACCAGGCCCTGCTGGGCGAGCTGGTCGAGGCCTTCAAGGCCGAAAACGCGGACGTCGAATGGGACATCTCCCTGGGCGTCGTCGGCGAGCCGGATGCGAAGACCCGTTACCTCGAGGACCCGGCCGCGGCTGCGGACGTGTTCGCCTTCGCCAATGACCAGCTGATGGATCTGGTCAACGCGGACGCCCTGTATGAGGTCACCCGCAATAAGGACGCGATCGTCGCCGCCAACAGCGCCGGTTCCATCGAGTCCGCGACTCTGAATGACACCCTCTACGGCTATCCGATGACCGCGGATAACGGCTACTTCCTCTACTACGACAAGAGCGTCCTGACCGAGGAAGACGTTAAGACCCTCGACGGTATCCTCGCCAAGGCGAACGAAGCCGGCAAGAAGGTCTTCATGGACGTGTCCAACGGCTGGTACATCGCTTCCTTCTTCATGGGCGCCGGCTGCGAGCTGGGCATGGATGAAAACGGCAACCAGACCTGTGATTTCAACAACGCTGCCGGTGTTGCCGCCGGCGAGGCGATCCGCGCCTTCTGTGCCGATCCGGCTTTCCTGACTGGTGATGACAGCGTGCTGCAGGGCGGCATGGGCGAGACCATCTGCGCCGGCGTCTCTGGTACCTGGAACGCGGACGCGATGATGGACAAGCTGGGTGACAACTACGCCGCCTGCAAGCTGCCGACCTTCACCTGCGCCGGTGAGCAGGTTCAGATGGGCTCCTTCATCGGAACCAAGGTTGTTGGCGTCAATACCCAGACTGAGTTCCCGGTTGAGGCGATGATGCTGGCTGAGTACATCACCAACGAGGCTGCTCAGGTCAAGCGCTTCGAGCAGCGCGCGATGGGTCCGTCCAACGTGAACGCTGCCGCTTCCGAGGCTGTGCAGGAGAACCTTGCGCTGGCCGCGCTGGCCGCGCAGAGCGCCCACGGCACCAGCCAGAAGCTGGTTCTGGGCACCTACTGGACCCCGGCTGAGGCCTTCGGTCTGGAGATGGAGAACAAGTCCACCGCCGATATGCAGACCCTGCTGGACAGCATGGTTGCGCAGATCACCGCGAAGTAATCAATCCTCCCCTTCATGTCGTGGGCGAGGGGAGTAATCCCCTCGCCCATGCTTATATGCCATACGTCGTCTGCAAAGCGATGCGCTTTTCAGCCGACGTATGGCGACGGACAAAGCGCACAGAAGAAAGGGTGTTGACGATGACGCAAAGCAAAGCGAAAAAGCGTACGCCGGCTGTCTTCGGCTGGTTTTCTTCCCTTGCGGAAGTCTTCCGCGAGGGAGATATGTGGACGAGGCTGTCCGCGCTGATCATGGGTCTTGGCCAGCTGAAGCGGGGGCAGGTGATCAAGGGTCTTCTGCTGATGGCCTTTGAGGCACTGTTTATCTGGTTCCAGACCGGGTTTGGCTGGCAGTATCTCAAGGACTTCGGCACGCTGGGCACCAATGCGCAGGCGCGCGTATGGGACGAGGCGGCGCAGATTTTCCGCCGTGTGCCGGGTGACAACTCCATGCTCATTCTGCTGTTCAGCGTGCTGACGCTGGCGACCTTCATCCCGTTTATTGCGATCTGGGTCATCAACATGAAGAGCGCGCTGTATGTTCAGAAGCAGGCGGAAAAGGGCGTAAAGCCGAATTCTTTTGTTGAGGATGTGAAGACCTTCCTCGATGAGCGCTTCCATATCACGCTGCTCACCCTTCCGATGCTGACGCTCGTGCTCTTTACGGTTCTGCCGATCGTGTTCATGATCCTCATCGCGTTCACGAACTTCGACAAGAACCATCAGCCGCCGGGATCGCTGTTTACCTGGGTGGGCATGACGAACGTGACCGACGTCTTCTGGGGCGATCAGCTCAAGAGCCAGACCTTCTTCGGCATCCTCGGCTGGACGCTCGTATGGGCGGTCTTCGCGACGTTCACCAACTACATCTTCGGCATGATCCTCGCGATGATGATCAACAAAAAGGGCATCCGCTTCAAGAAGATGTGGCGTACGATCTTCGTGGTGACCATCGCCGTGCCGCAGTTTGTTTCGCTGCTGCTGGTCTCCAAGATGTTCACCGATACCGGCGTGGTCAACGTCCTTTTGCAGCAATGGGGCCTGATGTCAGGGCCGATCCCATTCCTGACCGATCCCACGCTGGCGCGCATCCTCGTCATCGTCGTTAACCTCTGGGTGGGTATCCCGTATACGATGCTCATGACCACGGGTATTCTCATGAACATCCCCGCGGATCTTTACGAAAGCGCTGCCATCGACGGCGCCGGTCCCGTGCGGCAGTTCATCTCGATCACCCTGCCGTATATGATCTTTGTGACTGCGCCGCAGATGATCACAACCTTTGTCGGCAACATCAACAACTTCAACGTCATCTATCTGCTGACCACCGGCGGTCCGCTGACGCTGGATTATTATCAGGCGGGCAAGACCGATCTGCTGGTCACCTGGCTGTATAAGCTGACGGTCAACGAGCAGAACTACTCGCTCGCCTCCACGATCGGCATCTTCATCTTCCTGATCGTCGGCAGCATCTCCCTTGTCGTCTATAACATGACCGGCTCTGTGAAGAAGGAGGATCAGTTCCAGTGAAAATGGGCATCAAGGCGCGCGAGCGCATTTCGAATTCCATCATCTATACGATCCTCACGATTCTTTCCTTCGTCTGGCTTCTGCCGATTGCCTGGCTGATCATGTCCTCCCTGCGCGCGGAGCCGGGCGCCTATACGACCTACATCATTCCTAAGGGCTGGACGCTTTCCAACTATACGAAGCTCTTCACCGAAACGGAGCTGTTCAACTTCCCGCGCTGGTTCGCCAATACGCTGTTTGTCGCCTGCGTCTCCTGCGTGATTACGACGATGCTGACGCTGATGGTTGCCTATACGTATTCGCGTCTGCGCTTCAGGAGCCGCAAGGGCCTGATGAACATGTCCCTGGTTCTGGGCATGTTCCCGGGATTCATGTCCATGATCGCCATTTATCATTTTATGAAGCTCATGGGTTTGGATCAGTCGCTGGCAGCGCTGATCATGGTCTATTCCGGCGGCGCAGCGCTCAAGTACTACGTCGCAAAGGGATTCTTTGATACGATCCCGCGCTCGCTGGACGAGGCTGCGCTCATCGACGGTGCAACCCGCAACGTCGTCTTTTTCAAGATCATTCTGCCCAACTCCATGCCGATCGTGACCTATACTGCCATCGAGGCGTTCATCGCGCCGTGGGTGGATTTCATCTTCGTATCGGTCATCATGAAGGACAACTACGACAATTACACCGTGGCGCTGGGTCTGTTCCGCATGCTTGAGCGTGAGAACATCTACAACTACTTTACGCAGTTCTGTGCGGGTGCGGTGCTGGTCGCCGTGCCGATTACGCTCCTGTTTATCAAGATCCAGAAGTTCTATGTCGGCGGCGTTGTCGGCGGCGCGGTCAAGGGTTAAGCGATGAAAAAGTTATGCGCAGCAGCTGCGCTGTGCCTTGCGGCGCTGGGCCTTGGCCCGGCGCCTCTGGCATTTTCGCAGGAAAAAATGCCCTTTGTCGGACCGGTATATGAGATCTTTCCCGGCAGCTTTGCAGACAGCGACGCAGATGGTCTGGGCGATCTTATGGGTGTTGCAGAAAAAGCGGATTACATCGCTTCTCTGGGTGTGAGGGCCGTATGGCTGACGCCGTTTTATCCCGCGCAGAGCTATCATGGCTATGACGTCGTGGATTACTGCGCGGCGAAGGCGCAGATGGGCGGACTTGAAGCGTTCGATGCGCTGGTTTCGGCGCTTCATGCGCGCGGCATTTCGGTGCTGTGCGATCTCGTCCTCAACCATACCGGCAGCGAGCATCCCTGGTTTCTTGAAGCCTGCCGTGCGCTTTCCTCGGGGGAAGAGAGTCCATATACCGATTACTATGTCTTCTCAAAGACCAAGGAACCCAAAATGCATGACGTGCCCGGCGCGCCGGGCTGGTATTATCTGGGCGAGTTCACCTATACCATGCCGGATCTGAATCTGGACAGCGCGGCTGTCCGGGAAGAGATAGAGCGAATCGTCCGCTTCTGGCTGGAGCGCGGCGTGGACGGCTTCCGTCTGGATGCGATTACCTACTACTACGGCGGAGATACGGTCAGGAATACGGAATTCCTGACCTGGCTGATGGAGACCATCCGCGGCGTCAGGAAGGATGCGTATGTTGTCGGCGAGGCATGGACGGATGATGCGACGATTTCCCGGCTGTATGAAAGCGGCATTGACAGCCTGTTCCACTTTTCGCTGGCCGATACCGGCGGGGAGATCATCGGCGCAGTCCGCAATCAAAATGGCGCCCGGCTGGCGCGGCTGATCGCCGGCACGGATTTTGCCGGGACCGATGCGGTCTTTCTGACCAACCACGACATGGCCCGCAGCGCCGGCATGCTGACGAGCAATCCGCAGAAGATGCGCGCGGCAGCGGCGGCCTATCTGCTCTCGCCCGGTATTCCGTTCATATATTATGGCGAGGAAATCGGCATGACGGGTTCGGGCAGGGATGAAAATAAGCGTTTGCCAATGGTCTGGGGCGAGGCGGCGTATACCTGCAATCCGCCGGAAATGGCGGATCAGAAGCAGAAACTCCAAAAAGGTGTCATGGATCAGGAGGAAGATCCGGATTCCGTGCTGAATATGTACAGGCGCCTTCTGACCATCCGGAATGCGCATCCCGAAATCCCTTCCGGCAGACCTGTCGCGCTGGATCTCGGGGTGAAGGCGATCTTTGCGCTGGATTACGGCAGGAGCATCGCTATAATCAACATGGGCAAAACGTCCGTGACCGTTGCGATCGGGATGGAAGGAACGCTCGACTGCGAGGGCGGAGCGGCGCTTGAAAACGGGAGGCTGACGCTCGAGCCCTGGGCGGCTGCTGTGATCACGAAAGCCGACTAACTTTTTCGGGAGGAAAACAGCCATGTTGTATCTGCTTCTGGCGATTGTATCGAGCATGCTGGTCTCGGTGACAATGCGCCTGAGCGAGGGAAGAACACGGAATTCTATTTCCATGCTCGCCATGAATTACCTGATGTGCACGGCGCTCTCTGCCTGCTTTGCCGGCACGGCAGATTTTTTTCCGGCGCAGGAGGGAATCGGCTTTGCTGCGCTGCTGGGCGTGATCAGCGGCGCGCTGTATCTGGGCAGCTTTATGCTCCTGCAATGGAATATCCGCGTCAACGGCGTCGTTCTTCCGGCGACGTTCATGAAGCTGGGCGTTCTGGTGCCGACGATCATGGCCATTGTGGTTTTCCGCGAGGTGCCGCGTGCAGCGCAGATCGCCGGCATGCTGCTGGCTGTGCTGGCGATTGTGCTGGTGCAGTCCGAGAAGGGGACGGGCCGGGCGAAGAACGCTGCGGGTCTTGTGATCCTTCTGCTGGGCGGCGGACTGACGGATGCGACCAGCAAGATCTATGAGGAAATGGGAACGCCGGCGCTGGAGAATCACTTTCTGCTGTATACCTTCGCAGTGGCGCTTCTGCTGTGTGCGCTGCTTGCGCGGGCAAAGGGACAGGGGCTTTCCAAGGGCGATGCGGCGTTCGGTCTTCTGATTGGCGTGCCGAATTATTTTTCGGCCCGATTTCTGCTTTTGTCGCTTTCCAGCGTGCCCGCGGTCGCGGCGTATCCGACCTATTCCGTCGGTACGATTGTGCTGATCACGCTGGTCGGCGTGCTGCTGTTCCGGGAGAGAATCAGCCGCAGGCAGGCGCTTGCGCTTTTGATGATTCTCGCGGCGCTTGCACTGCTCAATCTCTGATGAGCGGGAAAAGCGCAGGCCATTAAAATCCGAACGGAATATCCAGACGGCGCGGGAAGTATTCCTGCGCCGTTTAGCAACGTTATTTATTCTTTTTGCGCAGGATTCCCGGTTGTGTCACAATCCTGCCATATCTTTCCGATACAATAAGCGACGTCGAAGGTCATAAAGGCTTCTGAACAGACGATACTCGGAGCGGAGGAATCATCCATGAGTGAGAAAACCAAGAAGAAGCGCGGTGGAAAAAGGGGACGCGCAATCCGTAAGTGGATCAAGCGGATTGTGCTGCTGGTCGTTGCTGCTGCTGCTGCGCTCTTTGGCGCAAAGGCATATATCCGCAGCCAGGCGGACAACGCTGAAGAAGCGGAGAGCTACAGCAGAGCGCCGGTGATCCGGGGCGCAATGGAGGAAACCGTCTACGGCACGGGCACAACCTCTGCGCGCAGCCAGCCGAATCTGCTCGCCGAGGCGGACGGCACGCTGACCGAACTTCGCGTCGATATCGGCGATGAGGTGAAAAAGGGCGATATTCTGGCTGTGCTGACAAACGAGGAGATCGACGATACGATCACCGATCTTGAGTTTGCGCTCTGGGATCTGGATGAGACCATCCGCGATACGGCCGCCGGCAGCAAGGTGACGACGATCGAATCCCCGGCGAAGGGACGCATCGCAGCCGTCTACGCCAAACCGGGCGACGACACGCTGGCCGTCTTCCGGCGCGAGGGCGCGCTGGCGATCCTCTCTACCGATGGCAGGATGAAGATCGAACTGACGGCGAAGGACAAGGTGCTGGGCCTTGCGCTTGACGAGCGCGTGACCGTCTCCGGGCAGAATATTCACGCCGAGGGCACCGTTGTCGATCTGACGCGGCAGGGAACCAGCGCGGTCATCACCGTCTATGAGGACGATCTGCCGGTGGAGATGGACTTTGACAAGGACGGCCTGTGGGATCAGGTCATGGGCGCGGAGGTGACCGTGACCAATGCGGCGGGCGAGGTCGTCGGCACGGGAGAGCTCGAGCCGAACAAGCCCATCGCGGTTTCGGCGTTCGGCGGAACGATCCGCAGCTCCCGCGCGAAGATCGGCGACGAGGTCAACCGCGGCGAAACGCTCTTCGGCCTGGACGACGCGCCGCTGACGCTGGCGATCGAGGATGTGCGCCTGCAGCGCGAGGCTGCGGCCAAGGAGCTCGCCGACGCCAAGGAGCAGCGAGAGAACCTGATCGTGATCGCGCCCTGCGACGGCGTGATCGCGACGCTGGAGGTCGCCGAGGGCGACGAGATCACCAGCGGCACGCTGCTGGGCTCCATCCTCGAGGGCGAGGACATGAACCTGACCATCGCCGTGGATGAGCTGGATGTGGTCGAGGTGGAAATCGGCCAGAAGGTCGCCATCACCATCGACGCGCTGAGCAGCCTCGAAATGTCCGGCGAGGTGTATAAAATTGCGCCGGTGGGCACGAGTTCCGGCGGCGTGACGACCTATGACGTCGAGCTGACCTTTGATGCGGCGGGAACCGGCGTGCGCTCGGGCATGAACGCGACGGGCGAAATCACCGTCGCCTCCACGGAGGATACGCTTTATGTGCCCGTCGAGGCGCTGATGACCATCAACAACGAAACCTTCGTGATGGTCGAGGACGGCGGCAGCATGACGCTGGCGGACGCCGCTTCCAGCCAAAGCCGCAGCAGCCAGCGCGGGCAGCGCGGACAGCGCGCCGGCATGCAGGGCGGCATACCCCAGGGAGCGCCGGATATGGGCGGTATGCCGGATATGAGCGGCGCGCCGGATATGGGCGGTATGCCGGATATGAGCGGCGCGCCGGATATGGGCGGTATGCCGGATATGAGCGGCGCTCCGGATATGGGCGGTATGCCGGATATGAGCGGCGCTCCGGATATGGACGGCATGCAGGACACGGAAGACAGGACGCAGGCGAAAGAGGAAACCGGCGACGCGCAGACTGGCCGGAACATCCTCGAGAAGGCGAAGGCATGGGGTATTTCGCAGTATGAGGCGCTGATGGCCTGGCTGTATGAGGGCGTGGAGGCGAACACGGCCCAGCAGGTGACCGGTTCTCTGGTGAAGGTTACGACCGGCATGCAGAGCGACGACTACGCGGAAATCACGTCCGGCCTTTCCGAGGGCGATATCGTGCTCTATACCGCCAGCGAGGCGAGTTCCTCGTCGTTCTTCGGCGGCATGATGGGCGGCATGCCCAGGGGCTTCTAAGGAGGGACGGACATGATTGTGATGCATGGCGTCCGCAAGGAGTATCGCATGGGCGACAATGTCGTCGCAGCGCTTGACGGCGTGGATATCCATATCAAACCCAGGGAGTTCGTTTCCATCATCGGACCGTCCGGCTCCGGCAAATCGACGCTGATGAACATCATCGGCTGTCTGGATACGGCCGATGAGGGAACCTATCTGTTTGACGGTCAGGAGATCAGCGACTACAGCGAGGACGAGCTGGCCGCCATCCGCAACAGAAAGATCGGCTTTGTCTTTCAGCAGTTCAATCTTCTGCCCAAGCTGACGGCGCAGGAAAACGTCGAGCTTCCGCTGATCTATCAGGGCATGAGCACGGGCAAGCGCCGCAGGCGCAGCCGCGAGGTGCTCGACCGCGTGGGCCTGCTCGACCGCATGCACCATAAGCCGACGGAGCTCTCCGGCGGCCAGCAGCAGCGCGTGGCAATCGCCCGCGCGCTGGCGGGCAATCCCTCGCTGATTCTCGCGGACGAACCGACGGGCAATCTCGATTCCAAAACGGGCGCTGAGGTGATGCGGCTTTTCCATGAGCTGCACGAGGCGGGCAATACCATCGTGCTCATCACGCACGATGCCAAGATCGCGGCGCAGACGCCGCGCGCCATTCATATCCACGACGGCAGGGTGCTCGAGCCGATGGATGAGAGCGAGGTGGTCATCTGATGGCGCTGACCCAAACCATTTCCATGGCCTTCAAGGCCATCGCCGGCAACAAGGGCCGCTCGTTTCTGACGATGCTCGGCGTCATCATCGGCGTCGTCAGCGTGACTGTGCTCGTTGCGATCGGCCAGGGCGCGACTTCGTCGGTCACCGATTCGATTGCCTCGATGGGTACGAACCTCCTGACGGTCAACATCCAGACGCGCCGCGTGGGCTTTGGCGGAATGAACCGGAGCAACCGCAGCGCGGGGGCGAAGGGCACCGTCATCCTGAAGCTGAACGACGTTCTCTCGCTCAAGGAAAACGAATACATTCAGTATGTTTCTCCGACGGTGTCCGGCAGCCTGACGGTCAAGGCGGGCAGCACGAACACGAACGCATCGGTGACGGGCGTTTTGCCGGACTATGCGAGCATCGTCAATGTCGAGCTTGCGTCCGGTCGGTACATCATCGACGCCGATGTGGAAAACCGCAGCGCGGTCTGCGTGATCGGGCAGGAATTGGCGGAGGATCTCTATGGCAATACGAATGTTGTGGGCAATACGCTGCATGTCGACGGACGCAGGTTCAGGATCGTCGGCGTGCTGGATTCGGAGAGCTCCGAGCTGATCATGCCCTTTACGCTCGCCCAGCGCATGCTCGAGTCCACGTCGATTTCCACGTTCTATCTCTCGGCGACGGAGTCCTCGACGGTCGGCAGAGCGCAGGCGGCGGTCGAGCGGTTCCTCTATAAGAAATATAAAAATGACAGCACCTACTCCATCATGAACCAGGAACAGATGCTGGAAACGGTCAACGAGATGACGGGCACGCTTTCTCTGATGCTCGGCGGCATCGCGGGCATTTCCCTGCTCGTGGGCGGCATCGGCATCATGAACATCATGCTCGTCTCCGTCACGGAACGCACCAGAGAAATCGGCATCCGCAAGGCCATCGGCGCGAAACGGCGCAATATCCTTTTGCAGTTCCTGATTGAATCCGTCGTGATTTCGGGCCTGGGCGGCGTGCTCGGCCTGATCGCGGGATACGGCCTGATGCAGGTACTGGAAAACGTGCTGGGCATGGCGATGAGCCTGAGCGCGGGCGTTGCGCAGCTGGCGATGGGCTTTTCGATGGGCGTCGGCGTGATCTTCGGCCTGTATCCGGCGAACAAGGCGTCCAAGCTCAAGCCGATCGACGCGCTGCATTACAGCTAATCCGCGGAGGGATCCGGAATGAAAAGAACATGGAGCCTGTTTCTGTCGGCCTGCATGCTCGCGGGCGCGTCGGCTGCGGCGGATACGGCCGCCGTCACGCGGCAGGATATCAGCCATACGGTCTTCGGCCTGGGCGAGGTGCAGCCCATCAGCCAGCCGGGCGTGTATGCGCAGATCGACGCGGAGGTATCGCGCGTGCTGGTCGGCGTGGGTGATGCGGTGAAAAAGGGCGATCTGCTCATGGAGCTTGAAAACGACGAGCTGGCGGCCGAGGTGGCCCAGCTGGAGTATGAGATTCAGCTGGCGCAGAGCGAGGTGCTCTATACCAAGGAGCATAGCCAGTATGTGGAGCGTCCGCTGTTTTACAACGGCAATATGCCCAAGATGAACCAGCTGACGGGCGAGCGCGACACCGGCACCTATTCCAACGAAATCACGATCTATTCGCCCTGCGCGGGAAGGCTCATGGCGATTTACATCGAGCCGGGCAGCGACGCCCTGTCGGTGTATCGGGAGCATGGCTGCGTGGCCGTGCTCTCCACGGACGGAAGAATGAAGGTCGAGCTGAGCGGCATCGAGCATGTCAGGCTCGCGCTGGACGACACGGTTTACATCTTCGGCGAGGGCGTGGATACGGTCGGCAGGGTGGTGGAGCTTTCGCGCCGGGGCACGGAGGCCGTCATTCAGGTGATCGGCGACGAATACCCGATGGACGCTCCGGTTACGGTGGAGATGCCGGATGGCACGGTGCTGGGCGAGGGCGTCCTTGCGGTGAACAAACCCATGCCGGTGTCCGCGTATGGCGGAACGGTCAAGGGCCTGCCGTGGAACATCACCGTGGGCAGCTATATCGAGCAGAATGAGATCATCGCGCGCATCGTATGGAGCGAGATTCCGCTGTATCTTGCCAACGACGAGGTGCAGCGCAGCTATGCCGTGGCCAAGACCTCGCTGGAAAAGGCGATGGAGAAACAGGAAGCGCTGGCGATTCTTGCGCCCTGCGACGGCGTGATTGCCTCCGTGGAGGCGGAGCGCGGCGACGCTGTGGAGGACGGGACGAAGCTGCTCAGCCTTGTCGAGGATGGTACGGGCATGTCGCTGATCCTCTCCGTAGACGAGCTGGACGTCGTGCGCGTCGAAAAGGGGCAAACGGTCTCGCTGCAGGCGGATGCGCTGCCGGAGGTGGCGTTGACAGGCGTGGTGCAGAAGATCGCGCCGCTGGGCAACACGGTAACAAGCGTGACGACCTACGACGTATACGTCGAGCTGACGGGCGAAATCGACCTGCGTGTGCGCGGCGGGATGAACGTATCCGGCGAAATCGTCGTGGAAACGGCCCGCGATGCGCTGACCATCCCGATGGACGCCCTGAAAAAGGGGGAAGACGGCTGGTATGTGACGCTCGAGGACGGCAGTGAAGCTGCGGTTGAAGTCGGCGTGATGACCGATGAACGCGCGCAGATCCTCTCCGGGCTGTCTGAGGGCAACCGCGTCGAGTACTGACACAGCCGCATATGTAGTTCCCTTTCCGGTATCCGGAGAGGGAATTTTTGTATGGCGGTCCGGGGTGCGCGCAAAAAGCGTCTTGCAAGAGACGATGTTTTGCGATAGAATACCCGTATACATTTTGGACGCAGAAAGGGGACGGCGGCATGAAGGAAATCAGGGAGATCACCAGCGTGCATAACCCGCAGGTGCAGATGCTGCGCGAGCTGCAGAAGGCGCGCGCGCGCCGGGAAAGCGGCCTCTTTCTTGCCGAAAGCGTCAAGATGGTCCGCGAAGCGATTGACCTCGGGCTGTGCCGGACGCTGATTGTCGACGGCAAGCGGCGCGAGGAATACGCGGAGCTGATCGACGCGGCCGACTGCGGCGTGCTGCTCGTTACCCCGAGCATCATGCAGGCGCTCAGTGAGGCGAAGACGCCCCAGGGCGTGATGTGCACGGTGGAGATTCCCGCGCAGCCGGAGGCGATCACGGGTAGTCTGATCGTGGCGATGGACGGCGTGCAGGATCCCGGCAATGTCGGCACAATCCTGCGCACGGCGGACGCCGCCGGCTTTGACGGCGCGCTGCTTTCCGGCGCATGCGCCGATCTCTACGGCGCCAAGACGCTCCGCGCGACGATGGGCTCGGTTTTCCGCGTGCCGGTGCGCAGGGTAGAAAACCTCTGCTCGGAGCTGGAGGACATGAAGGCGCAGGGCTATGCCGTCGTGGCGACGGAGCTGGGCGGCGAGGATTTTTATACGCATTGCCCGCATGAAAAGGCGGTTCTGGTCATCGGCAGCGAGGGGCGCGGCGTATCGGAGGCCGTGCGCGCGGCGGCGACGCATCATCTGGCGCTGCCCATGCGCGGCGGCGCGGAGTCGCTCAATGCGGCTGTCGCGGCCGGTATCATGATTTATGAGATGGCCAGAAATACACAGAAGGTTTGAGCATAGAGAGGAAGAAACACATGTCTGTTACGCTTGGCATGATTCTGGAAGCGCGCGAGCGCCTCAAGGGCGTCGCGCAGAGAACGGGACTGGTGCAGTTCAAGGCGCTGTCCGACGAGCATACACAGGTCTATCTCAAGACGGAGGACCTGCAGAACACCGGCTCGTTCAAGGTGCGCGGCGCATATATCAAAATCGCGAGCCTCACGCCGCAGGAGCGCGCGTGCGGCGTCATCGCGTCCTCTGCGGGCAATCACGCGCAGGGCGTCGCGCTGGCGGCGAAGGCGTTTGGCGTCCCGGCGACGATCGTCATGCCGGCGGGCGCGCCGCTGTCGAAGGTGATGGCCACGCGCGAGCTGGGCGCGAATGTCGTGCTTCACGGCACGGTCTATGACGACGCCTACGCCGAGGCGCGCCGCATTCAGAAGGAGACCGGCGCGACGTTCATCCATCCCTTCGACGATCCGATGGTCATCGCCGGTCAGGGTACCATTGGTCTTGAGCTCATGGACGATCTGCCGGACGTGAAGACGATTGTCGTGCCGATCGGCGGCGGCGGTTTGGCCTCCGGCGTGGCGGGGGCGGTCAAGATGCTCCATCCGAATGTGCGCATTGTCGGCGTGCAGGCGGCCGGCGCGGCGGGGATGAAGGCCTCGCTTGAGGCGGGACACGTCGTGGCGCTGGAGAGCGCAAAGACGATTGCGGACGGTATCGCGGTCAAGCAGCCGGGCGAAATCACGTTTGCCATGTGCCGGGACTATGTGGACGAGATCGTGACGGTCGACGACGACGAAATCGCGCAGGCCATTCTGTTCCTGATGGAGCGCGGCAAGATGGTCGCAGAGGGCGCGGGCGCTGCGGCTGTGGCGGCGATCATGGGCAAAAAGTTCGATACCACGGGCAAGGTGGCGGCGGTCATCTCCGGCGGCAACATCGACGTGACGATGATCTCCCGCATTATCGAGAAGGGCCTGCTGCGCGCGGGCCGCGTGTCGAAGCTGCGCATCCTCATGCAGGACCGCCCGGGCCAGCTGGAGCTGGTTTCCCACATCATCGGCTCCAATGGCGCGAACGTCATGGCAATCCACCACGACAGAACCGACGTCGATCTGGATATCCGTGACGCCATTCTGGAAATCACCATGGAGACGCAGGACCGCGCGCATGCGGGCCGCATCATTGCGGCGCTGCGCGAGGCGGGCTTCCAGGTGCAGTAAAAGTTTACGATCAAAGCGGCTTCCTCTGCCGATAGAGGAAGCCGCTTTTTTCAGGCATAGAGCAGCGGCGCGTAGGGCCCGCTGACGGGCGAGCGCAGCAGAAGCGGAAAAAACGGATGCGAAAGCGCGCCGGCAGCCAGAAAAAGAAAACGGCTGACGGCGCTTCCCTCCTGCCCGGCGCAGACGGGCGCGCTGTCGAGGAAGGTATGCGGATGGGTCAGCGGAAGGGAAAGCGCAGTGCGCGGGGAGGACGCGGTTGGCCCGAGCGGAAGAAACAGCGCGTCGTTTTCTCCGGTCTGTGCGCAATGGGGCGGCTGGTATGCGCCGCGGCGGCGTGCGGCGCGCAGAAGCGCGCCGAGCATGCCGTCCGCTTCGGACGGCGGCAGCGCGAGCACAGCGCATTCGATTTCGGCGGGGAGGCCGCGAAGCGCCGCGTCGCAGCGGCTCATCTGTTCCCGCAGATACTGCGCGCATACGAGGGCGGCCGCCTCTTCCGCCGGCGTATGGATGGAAAGGCCTGCGCGCAGCAGGGTTTCGGAACGCCTCGCAGCCTCGTCGCATTCCACAAGCCCCAGCATCGCGCCGGCGCAGGCAGCGAGCATGCCCAGCGCGGGGGGAGGAGCGGGATCGCGCTGCGCCTCAAAGAAAGCATTTTCCGCAAGTGAGCGCAGCTGCTGCGATTCATCGGGATGAAGCGGGATGCGCTCGATGGTCGGATGGCAGAGCGCATGGAGGACGAGCGGCGCGGCAAAAAACAGCAGCGAGGCGGGCAGCAGCGCAGTCAGCGCGCCGTGGTTTTGCAGCGCGGGAAGGAGCAGCGCAGCACCGGCAAGCACGCAGCACACGGGTGAAAACAGGAGATCCGGGAGGCGGGGACGGAAAAACTTTGTCTTGGCAAACAACCGGCAAAGAAGGCAGTCCAGCGAGATCAGCGCGCACAGCGGAAGAAGGGAAAGCCGCGCCAGCGCGCCGGGCAGGAGCCCGGGATAGCGCAGCGCGCACAGCTCGGGCAGGAACACGGACAGCAGCGCAGGCAGCGCATGGCCGGAGGCGGCGCTCAGAAAGAGCAGCAGCAGCCGGACGAGGGGAAGCAGCGCGTGGATATCCGTTCGCCGCAGGCAATGCGCGCGATAGTCGGAAAAGAGCGAAGAAAGGGATGGGGCGCGCTGCGGAATGAATACGCAGTCCGGCGCAGCCGGCGCGGTTTCGGGCAGGCGGCCTTCCGCGGCGATCAGGACGTCCGCCCTGCACAGCACGGGGCCGTCCGTTTTGGCATATCCCCGGCGGGCCAGCGCGACGCGCTGCGCATCCAGCAGCGGGCAGAGGGAGAAAAAAGAGAAGCGATGGAGCCGGGCCAGCGCCGTCTGCGGATATTCCCTTCGCGGCAGGACGCGCGGGCAGAGCACGCCGCCGGGCGCATCGGAGAGGGCGCGGAGCATGCGGTGCGGCGTATCCGGCGTGCAGATCAGAGAAAGGGGCGACAGAAGCACCGCCTCACAGCAGCCCCTGAGCTTTTCGGGGGAGAGGGTCGAAAGCATAAAGCGCGCTTCGGTTTCTCCGCTTCGCATCAGCTGCGCGATGATCCGGCGCGGCGGGGTTTTCTGCTGTGCGCCGAGATAGCGCTGCGCCGCGTCGTCCCATGCCCGTTCGCGAACGAGCAGCGCGCACAGCGGGCCGGAGCGCGCGTCGATGGCCATCACGCCGGACTGCAGGGTTTTGAGGATGGGTTCGTCCTGCGGCAGGCGCAGTCCGCGCGCGGCGGGCAAATCGCAGAACAGGAGCGTATCCAGGCCGCATGCGGCCATGCGCCGCAGGGCGAGCAGCGCGTCCTCCGCCTCAGCGGGGGAGGCGGGCGCGCAGCAAAGGACAAGGAGCATCGAGCCTTCCATAGCATGCCTCCGGGGTTTTGCTGGTCGGGAAAGGGAATATGCGGAGACGACCGCACTGCACAGTCTGCCCCGGCAGGAGGAAGAATACGCTGCAGGATTCCCTGCATAATTTTGCGGGCGCGATCATATGAATGGACATTGACGGCGGACGATTTCAAAAAATCTTGACAGAACCGGAAAAAACAGCGCTTTCCTGGCAGAAATAGGATTGATCTTCTTTATGAATCGTGCTATAATATAAGATAGCGTTTTGGGTTTTCCGGGGCGCAGTGAATGAGAATCAATTCAATTTGAATGTTTCAGGAGGAGCAAAAGCATATGAGCACCACCGTAGAGAAGATTGCCAGCAATAAGGTCAAGCTGTTCTTTGACGTCGACAGCGCCAAGTTTGACGAGGCCATGGGCAAGGCCTATCTCAAGGTTCGTTCCCAGGTGAACGTCCCGGGCTTCCGCAAGGGCAAGGCCCCGCGCAAGCTGATTGAGAATATGTACGGCGAGGGCATCTTCTATGATGAGGCCTTCGAGATCGTCTTCGACGAGGTCTATGGCCCGGCTATCGAGGAGAAGAAGATCGAGGTCGTCGATCGTCCGGAGATCGAGATCCAGGAGATCGGCACTGGCAAGAACCTGAAGTTCACCTGCGAGGTGTTCGTCAAGCCGGACGTCACCCTGGGCGAGTACAAGGGCGTTGTCGTCAAGAAGGAGACCACGCTGGTCACCGACGCTGAGGTCGAGGCGAAGCTCGAAGAGGAGCGCAATAAGCAGGCGACCGAGGTTTCCGTCGAGGATCGCGCTGTTGCTGAGGGCGACACCGTGAATCTGGACTACGCCGGTTCCGTCGATGGCGTTGCGTTCGCCGGCGGCACCGCCGAGGGCCAGACCCTGAAGATCGGCTCCCACACCTTCATCCCGGGCTTCGAAGAGCAGATGATCGGCATGAACATCGGCGAGGAGAAGGACCTGAACGTCACCTTCCCGGAGAAGTATCACTCTGACGAGCTGGCCGGCAAGGCCGCCGTGTTCCATGTCAAGGTGAATTCCATCACCGAGACCCAGCTCCCGGCGCTGGACGATGATTTCGCCAAGGACATCTCCGAGTTCGATACCCTGGATGAATACAAGGCTGACATCCGCGCCAAACTGGAAGCCAAGGCTGCTGACCAGGACAACAACAACTTCACCAACGCGGTGATCGAGAAGGTTCTGGACAACGCCGAGGTCATGATTCCGGAAGCGATGATCGAGCGCCAGATCGACTCCATGATGCGCGACTTTGAGTACCGCCTCATGGGCAACGGCCTCAAGCTCGACGACTTCATCAAGTACACCGGCTCCGACATGCAGGCCTTCCGCGAGAACTACCGCGGCCAGGCGATCAAGAGCGTGAAGGCGCATCTGGTTCTGGAGGCGATCGAGAAGGCCGAGGCCATCGACGCGACCGAGGAGCAGATCGACAAGCAGCTCGAGGCCTTCGCCGCCCAGACCGGCAAGACCGTCGAGGAGTTCAAGGCGTCCCTGTCCGAGTCCGACATCGAGTACTTCAAGGCCGATGCGATCCGCGACAACTGCGTCGCGTTCCTGCGTGACAACGCGCAGATCGAGGCCTGATCGGGCGTAAGGAACTGCGCCTGACAGCTCTGCTTTCGCGCAGCATGCGCGAATGAACGACAGAATATGGAGGCGTTCCATGCCGAACAACTACTATTTTGAACCCAGCGTCATCGAGAAGACGCCCTACGGCGAGCGCTCGTACGACGTATACTCCCGCCTGCTGAAGGACCGCGTCGTGTTTGTCCGCGGCGAGGTCAATGAGCAGATGGCCAACAGCATCGTGGCCCAGCTGCTGTTCCTGGAGATGGAGGATCCGGATGCGGAGATCTCCATGTACATCAACAGCCCGGGCGGCAGCGTCACCGACGGCATGGCGATCTACGATACCATGCGCTACATCAAGCCGAAGATCCGTACCGTCTGCCTGGGCATGGCCGCGTCGATGGGCGCGTTCCTGCTGATGGCGGGCGAGCCGGGCATGCGTCTGGCCCTGCCCAACAGCGAGGTCATGATCCATCAGCCCAGCGGTGGCGCGCATGGCCAGGCGACCGACGTGCAGCTGCACGCCGAGTGGCTCCTGCGCACGAAGAAGAAGATGAACGGCCTGATGAGCGAGATGACGAAGCAGCCGCTGGAGCGCATCGAGCGCGACGTCGAGCGCGACTACTTCATGACTGCCGAGGAGGCGCTTGCCTACGGCATCATCGACGAAATCTATCAGCCGCGCAGGAAGTAATCGTTCACCCGTATTTGAGAGATGATTTCTCCCCCGGAGCGGGGGAGAAATTATTCTCTGCAGGGGAATTATCCATTCGAGTTTTGAGAATCTGAGGTGCGAAATGCCAAGAGATAAGGACGAAACCAGACAGCCGCGCGTTGCGCGCTGTTCCTTCTGCGACAAGACGCAGGATCAGGTTCGCCGCATCATCGCGGGCAACGGCGTGTACATCTGCGACGAGTGCGTTGCGCTGTGTCAGGAGATCATTTCTGATGATCTGGGCACCGCGCCCAGCCAGGAGCCGATGAGCCTGCCCAAGCCCATGGAAATCAAGGCGGTGCTCGACGAGTACGTCATCGGTCAGGAAAAGGCCAAGCGCGCGCTCGCCGTGTCCGTCTATAACCACTATAAGCGCATCAACGCGCCGAAAAAGCGCGGCGACGTCGAGCTGCAGAAATCCAACATCGTGATGGTCGGCCCGACCGGCTGCGGCAAGACCTTCCTTGCCCAGTCCCTGGCGAAGATCCTCAAGGTTCCCTTCGCGATCGCGGATGCGACCAGCCTGACCGAGGCCGGCTATGTCGGTGAGGATGTTGAAAACATCCTCCTGCGCCTGATTCAGAATGCCGATTATGACATTCAGGCGGCGCAGCGCGGCATCATCTATATCGACGAGATCGACAAGATCGCCCGCAAGAGCGAGAACCCGTCGATCACCCGCGACGTTTCCGGCGAGGGCGTGCAGCAGGCGCTGCTCAAGATCATCGAGGGCACCGTCGCGAGCGTGCCGCCGCAGGGCGGACGCAAGCACCCGCATCAGGAGTTCATTCAGATCGACACGACGAACATTCTCTTTATCTGCGGCGGCGCCTTTGACGGCATCGACCAGATCATCAAGAAGCGTTCCGGCAGCTCTGCGCTGGGCTTCGGCGCGGAGGTGCGCAGCAAGGAAACCAAGAAGAACGTCGGCGAGATTCTGGCGGATATCCGCCCGGAGGATCTGCTCAAGTTCGGTCTGATTCCGGAGTTCATCGGCCGTCTGCCGATCATCGTGACGCTGGATAGCCTCGACGAGGAAGCGCTCGTGCGCATCCTGACCGAGCCGCGCAACGCGCTGGTGAAGCAGTACAAGAAGCTTGTCGAGCTCGACGGCGTGGATCTGGACTTTGACGACGCGGCGCTCAAGGCGATTGCGGCCAAGGCCATCGCCCGCAAGAGCGGCGCGCGCGGTCTGCGCGCGATCATCGAGGATGCGCTGATGGGCACGATGTTTGAGCTGCCCAGCCGCTGCGATGTGGAGCGCGTCGTCGTGACCGAGGAGGTCATCACGCAGCAGAAGGATCCGACGCTGATCCCCGGCGAGCCCAAGCGCAAGATGAGCGCGGGCAAGGCCAGGCGCGAGGGCGGCGACCGCCGTCCGTCTGTTTCCTGATTATACGGCATACTTCGCGGGAGGCGTCGGCTTCCCGCGATTTTCTTGTTTTTCCGACAAAAGACAGGTCAAATTGTGTCTGTTGCAAATTATGCATCGCTGGGTTATAATATTGAAACATCGGCCCGGAAGACTCACGAAGACGGGCGCAGATGCTTTGAAGGAGGGATAAAGCCTTGGCCAGAACCAAAAAGAAACGCACAGAGCCGGTCAGCCTGCCGATGCTGCCGCTGCGCGGGCTGATGGTCTTTCCGCATATGGTGCTCCACTTTGACGTGGGCCGCAAGAAATCCATTGCAGCGCTGGAGCAGGCCATGCTCGGCGATCAGAAGATTTTTCTTGTCGCGCAGCGGGACATCGAGGTCGACGATCCCGGCGTGGACGATATCTACCATGTCGGTACGATCGCTGCTGTCAAGCAGGTGATCAAGCTCCCGGGCGACAACATCCGTGTCCTCGTCGAGGGCAAGAACCGCGCGATTCTGCGCGCGGTGACGCAGGAGGAACCGTACTTTACCGCCGCGCTGGATATGCTCATCCCGGAGGGGACGCCGGTTTCGATGGAAACCGACGCCCTGCTGCGCACGGCGCATACGTACTTTGAGGACTACTGCAGAACGAGCGGACGCATCTCCCCGGAGACGATGCAGTCCGTTCTGGACGTCGAGGATCCGGGCCAGCTGGCCGATGTGATCGCGGCCAACGTCCTGCAGAAGCTCGACGACAGGCAGCAGATGCTCGAGGAGCTCGACGATCTGAGCAGGCTCGAGAGCATCTGCGCGATGCTCGTTCGCGAGACGGAGCTTGCCGGCGTCGAAAAGAAGGTGCAGGCCCGTGTGCGCAAGCAGATCGAGCAGAACCAGAAGGACTACTTCCTGCGCGAGCAGATCAAGGCCATCCAGACCGAGCTGGGCGACAAGGACGCCACCGACGTGGAAGACCTGCGCGAGCGGCTGGAAAAGACGCCTATGAACGACGAGGCGAAGGATAAGGCGCAGCGCGAGCTGGAGCGCCTTTCCCGCATGGCGCCGGGCAGCCCGGAGATCGGCGTGAGCCGCACGTATGTCGAATGGCTGCTGGATCTGCCGTGGGGCAAGACCACGCCCGACAACCTTGATCTCAAACGTGCGCGCCGCATCCTCGCCGAGGATCATTACGGTCTTGAGGAGGTCAAGGAGCGCGTGGTCGAATACCTCGCGGTCTGCCGCATCAAGAACAACATGAAGGGCCCCGTGCTCTGCTTTGTCGGCCCGCCCGGCGTGGGCAAGACGTCCATCGCCAAGTCCATCGCCCGTGCTCTCGGCCGCAAGTTCGTGCAGATGTCGCTGGGCGGTGTGCGCGACGAGGCCGAGATCCGCGGCCACAGGCGCACCTATATCGGCGCGATTCCGGGCCGGATTATTTCCTCGATCAAGCAGGCGGGCACGATGAACCCGGTGTTTCTGTTTGACGAGATCGACAAGATGGCCTCCGATGTGCGCGGCGATCCGGCGAGCGCGATGCTCGAGGTGCTCGACAGCGCGCAGAACAACGCCTTCCGCGATCACTATCTCGAGTGTCCGTTCGATCTTTCCGGCGTGATGTTCATCACCACCGCGAACTCGGTCGATACGATTCCGCGTCCGCTGCTGGACCGCATGGAGCTCATCGAGGTCAGCGGATACACGGAGGACGAGAAGCTGAATATCGCCAAGCGTCATCTGCTGCCCAAGCAGATCGAGGAGCATGGCCTTGCGCCCAAGTCTGTGAAGCTGACCGATAAGGTCATGCGCGCGCTGATTCAGGGCTATACCCGCGAGGCCGGCGTGCGCCGCCTGCAGCGGACGATCGGCAAGGTCGTGCGCAAGAGCGCGGTGCAGATGATCGACGAGAACCTGGAAACGGTCTCCGTGACGCAGGACAAGCTCGCTGCATTCCTCGGCGCGCCGCGGTATCATTACGAAAAGGCGGGCAAGAAGCCCGAGGTCGGCGTGGTCAACGGCCTTGCGTATACCGTTGTCGGCGGCGATACGCTGCAGATTGAAACGACGATCATGCCCGGCACGGGCCAGCTGGAGCTCACCGGCAGCCTCGGCGACGTCATGAAGGAGAGCGCCCGCGCGGCGAAATCCTATGTCCGCGCGCATGCGGGCGAGCTGGGCATCGAAAGCGATTTCTATAAGACGCTGGATATCCACATCCATGTGCCGGAAGGCGCTGTGCCCAAGGACGGCCCGAGCGCCGGCGTGACGATGACGACCGCGCTGGTCTCCGCCCTGACTGGGATTGCTGTCCGCCAGAACGTCGCCATGACGGGCGAGATCACGCTGCGCGGCCGCGTGCTGCCCATCGGCGGCCTGAAGGAAAAGCTGCTGGCGGCGCATCGCGCGGGCATTGATACCGTGCTCATTCCCAGGGAAAACATCAAGGATCTTGAGGAAGTACCGGAGAATGTGCGCAGCGCCATCACGATCATTCCGGCGGAAAACGTTTCGACGGTGCTGGAGACGGCGCTGTGTGAGCGTCCGAAGCCGAAGAAGACCCAAACCACCAAGGATATCATGCCCGGGATGATCTCTGCTGCGAATGGGGAACCCGCCGTGCATGCCTGAATAAAAGGAGTAATCCGATGCAAGTGAAACGCGCTGACTTCATCACCTCGATGAAGGACTACGGCGAATACGAAACGAAGGGCAGCCCCGAGGTTGCCTTTGCCGGCAAGAGCAATGTCGGCAAATCGTCGATGATCAACAAGCTGACGGGCCGCAATAAGCTCGCGCGCACGAGCGCAACGCCCGGCAAGACGAGGCTGATCAATGTCTTCCGCATCAACGACGAGATCAACTTCATCGACCTGCCCGGCTATGGCTTTGCCAAGGTCAGCAAGGCGGAGAAGCAGTCCTGGGGAAAGATGATGCAGAATTACTTCGCCACGACCGAAGACCTGTGTCATGTCTTCCATCTGGTCGATATCCGTCATGAGCCGACGACGGAGGACTGCGAGATGAATCTCTTCCTGCGCCAGTCCGGCATTCCCTTCACCGTCATCGCCACGAAGGCGGACAAGATCAGCCGGGGCGCGCGGATGAAGCATCTTGCGCCGATCTGCCGCGCGCTGGCTGTGCAGCCCTGGCAGGTGATCCCGTTCTCCTCCGAGGATGGAACAGGCAGGGAAGAGATCCTCAACAAGATTGAGGAGGTCTGTTATGCCGAGGTGGAGATTGAGGAAGGCGAAAACGAATAACCCATAAAATAAGAAGCCTGAAAGCGATTTGCTTTCGGGCTTCTTTTTGGCTTATGCGGAATATGGCTTTCCCAGACGACCAAGGGCCGCGGGCCCCTGAACCCCGGGGCTGTATACAGAGATTGGCAGAGAACACCGGGATCCAAGGGCCGCGGGCCCCTGGACCCCGGGGCTGTATACAGAGATTGGTAGAGAATCCTGGGGTTCGGGGCCGAAGCCCCGATCGTTTCAAGGGGTAAGGGGATTCCAAAGGGGCGAAGGGGGAAATCGAAATCCCCCTCGTCCCTTTGGCCCAGCGGAGCGCGTACTCTCCAAAAAGAATGATGCATGATTAGGCTTGTCTGTGCTTGAGAACAACGTCGATCAGATCGTCGATAAGCGCATGCGTATCTTCTGAGCAATCAGAAATTCTATCGGTGATATGAATATCGGATACATTGTCTATGCAGCCGGACAGAAGACTATTGATAGAAACATGAAACATTTCGGCAGTTCGCAGGAGCAAAGGAAGAGAGATGTTCCGTTCGCCGCGTTCAAAACGGCCATAATGGAGCAAAGAAATACCGAGTCCTTCTGCTGCTTGTTCTTGAGTCATATGAAGTTTCTTTCGGGCACAGCGGATGTTGCTGCCGATGATTTTGAATGATATCTGCATAAATTACTCCTTAAGTCAAAATTGGATAGATAATTTATATTTGGAAGTATACATAAAAACTGACTGTTTGTCAAATTAAATTTGACAAATTGTATTAACCGAGAGAGCGAGAATTTGCATAGAATAATCCTATCAAAGAGTGGGTGGGATAAAGCTATGTTTGGCGAACGTTTGAGAGAGTTTCGAATACTGAGAGGGATCAGTCAGGAAGAACTGGGCAAGCGCTTTGGTGTTTCGAAACAAACGGTCTCAAATTGGGAAAATGAAAACGCAACCCCTTCTTTGGATATGTTCCAAAACCTCGTGGATTTCTTCCATACAACTCCGAATCGCATGCTTGGTTATGAGTCTTACGTTGGCCTTGATGTTACTGATTTAACGGAAAAAGAGATCCAGCATATTGTGATGCTGATCGACGACCTGAAAGCGCATCACAAAGCAGCAGAATAAAGAAAAACACAGGACTTTGAAAATCCTGTGTTTTTTGTTTGCTTAGCGGGGATACCGCTTTTTGGACGGCGGAATATCCGGCGCCTTGGCGCGCTTGTGCCTGTGTCTGCGGATAAACCGCTTGAGCCACCAGAGCATAATCAGGAGCGCAGCGGGCGGAACGAAGTAGTCCCAGCTGAAGCGCGGCCAGGGATTGTCGTCCGCGGCGGTGTAGGCCTCGATCTGCTCGAGCGTCGGCGGCGCATTTTCGCGCATGGCGATGGAACGCGTGGCGACGAGCTCGTATTCGGCGATGGAGCCGTCCTCGGCATAGTAGGTGAGTATGCCCATGACGTCGCCGATGTTCACCGGCGCGCGGAATTCGCGGGTCCAGTTGACGGAGGAAACCTGATTGAAGTTTTCCCGCAGCAGGTCGATCTTCGCGCTGTTGCCGATGATGATCATGTTCTTCGTTTCATCGACCGCGCGGATGCCCAGCGTCAGCTCGCCGTGGTTTTCATCCTCCAGCGAGAAGCCGGCCACGTCGATCACGCGTGGATCCTCGGCATAGAGTGCCTCGGGGCTGATGGATTCCACCTGCGTAAAGCCGTATTCCAGCAGGCGCTTGGTGTCGGTCCATCTGCCGGAGCGGGAGGTATAGAACACGACGGAGATCAGCTCGATGCCTCCGCGCTTGGCGGAGCCGACGTAGCAATAGCCGGCGGGATTGGTAAAGCCGGTTTTGACGCCTGTCGCATCGGGATAGTAGTAGCTCTCGTTGGAGGGGTCGATGATGTACGTGCCGCCGACGAGCGTGCGCAGCGGATGGCCGCTGCGGCCCTCGGTCGCGGGCATTTCGTAGGTGTTCTTGGAGACGATTTCGCGGAAGCGCTCGTTCTGCATCGCTGCGCGCGCGATGATCGCCATGTCGCGTGCGGTGGTGTAGTGCATGTCGTCGTGCGCGCCGGAAGGATTGACGAAGTTCGTATCCGACGAGCAGCCCAGCATCTGCGCCGTCTGGTTCATCAGATCCGCAAAGCCGTATACGCTGCCGCTGATGTATTCGGCGATGGCGTTGGCGCCCTCGTTGCCGGAACGAACCAGCGTCGCGGCGATGAGATCCTTCATGGCGACCTCTTCGCCGACGTTGACGGGGATGGTCGCATAGGTCGGGGGGACGAGGTTGATGGCCTCCTGCGAAATCGTGACGACGTCGTTTTCGAGGTCGGACATTTCCAGCGCGATGTGGCAGGTGAGGATCTTGGTCGTCGAAGCGGGATACATGATCTCGTCGGCGTTCTTTTCAAAGAGCACCTCGCCGGTCGTGGCTTCGATCAGGATCGCAGATTTGGCGATGAGCATGCTTTCGTCCAGCAGCTCCGGATGGGTGCTGTCCCATGAGAGCGCGTTGGGCTCGTACGTGGGATCGACCCATTTGTTCGCGTCCTCCTCGGGCTCGACGGCGAGCGAAAGGGGCGGCGAACATATCATCAGCACTGCCGTCAGGAGCAGCGCAATCAGGCGATGGGGCAAGGAATTCCCTCCAGTAATGATCACGTAAAGGCAAATGGGCATAATACTACCTTTTTACTATACCACTTTTTGCGTCAAATGTACAGGGCGAACAGAATTGTCTGGAGCAGGAAAC
Organism: Clostridia bacterium; assembly: GCA_017436605.1. Lineage (GTDB taxonomy): Bacteria > Bacillota > Clostridia > Christensenellales > Aristaeellaceae > Ventricola. Next base: position 34,110 of record JAFSCW010000054.1, read on the forward strand.
GGATAAATATTTCGAATCTGTGTCGTATGATGAGAAATGTTACAAATTGACGCAAAAACTGTTTCCAATGCCTTGATTTTTATCGTCGGTATGCGTTACAATAGAACATATATAAAGCCGAGATATGGAATGAGGATGAGAGTATGCCAAAGAAGATTCTTCTTGTTGACGATGAGCCCTTGATTCTCAAGGGATTGAAATACAGCCTTGAACAGGACGGCTATATCACCGAGGCGGCGATGGACGGAGAGGAAGCGCTTGCCAAGGTCTTCGATGATCATTACGATCTGATCCTGCTGGACGTGATGCTCCCGGGCGTGGATGGCATCGAGGTCTGTCAGCGCGTGCGCGAGCGTTCCAATATTCCGATCATCATGCTGACGGCGAAGGGCGAGGACATGGACAAGATCCTCGGCCTGGAATACGGCGCGGACGATTACATGACCAAGCCGTTCAACATCCTGGAGGTCAAGGCGCGCATCAAGTCCATCTTCCGCCGCAGCCAGCCGATGGCCGAGGCGATCGAGGAAAAGCGCATTGTGCGCGTGCATGATCTGGAGGTCAACTGCCAGAGCCGCACGGTGTCCCTCGCCGGTCAGGCCGTCCGCCTGACGGCTAAGGAATTTGATCTGCTTCAGCTGCTGATCACGCATCGCGGCAAGGTCTACAGCAGGGAAGCGCTTCTGGAGACGGTCTGGAAGTACGATTACATGGGCGATATGCGCACGGTGGACGTGCATATCCGCCGCCTGCGCGAGAAGATCGAGCGCGATAATTCCGGCCCGGAGTTTATCCTGACCAAATGGGGAGTGGGTTATTATTTCACGGACAAGGACTAACCCGCTGCACTCTGTCCGAACCAAAATACTGATCGCCTTCCTGCTGGTGATCGGCGTGTCGTTCTATCTTGTGGCGGCGTCGACGATCAGGCTGGTCGGCGATTCCCTTTTTGAGGACACGATCAGATCGGGCATGACCAGCGTATCCGAACTCTCCGCCGTGCTCGGCGAGCATATCGGCGGCGAATCGGCCGACGCATTCTATCAGAGGCTCCTTTCGGCGGCCCGCTCCGGCGGTGGCCGCCTTTTGGTCGTGGATATGGACGGCAAGGTCCAGTTCGACACCTTCGATGAGCAGTGCGGCACGCGTCTTTCGCTCGGCGAGGTGCATACGCTTCTTCGCGGCGAACGCGAAAGCGATTACGGCTTTCATCTGATGGACGGCGCCGGGCGGGAGCAGGCGGCATCTGTGCTCGATCCGATCACCCGCCGCGACGTCAGCCGCATCTGGATGGGCTGCTTTGCCTCTGCGCTGATCAGCGAGGGAGAGCGCGCGGGCGCGCTGGTGCTGGTTCTGTCCGTGCAGGATACCGTCGACTCGCTGACCTTCGTGCAGGACAGGATGCTCGGCGTCTTTGCGCTGGCGCTGGTGGGCGTGATGCTGCTCGCCGCGCTGATTTCGCGGATTGTAACCCGGCCGGTCAAGGAGCTTTCCGCCGGCATCGAGCGCATGAGCCGCGGCGATTACAGCCGCCGCGTGCATGTGCCGGGCAAGGGGGAGATGGCGCAGCTGGCCGCCGCGTTCAACCAGATGAGCGAGCAGGTGCATAACCTCGACGAGGCGCGCAACCAGTTCGTCTCCAATGCCTCGCATGAGCTCAAGACCCCGCTGGCGACGATCAAGATCCTCGTGGAGTCGATGATCTATCAGGACGATATGCCCCCGGAGCTGCGCCGGGAATTCCTGGGCGATATCAATAAGGAAATCGACCGCCTGTCCTCCGTCGTCGGCGATCTTCTGACCCTTGTGCATATCGACAGCCACAAGCTGCGCCTGCGCCGGGAGATGATGGTCTTTTCCGATACCGTGCGGGAGACGGTCTCCCGTCTTTCTCCGCTGGCCAAAAAGCGCGGACAGGAAATCGCCGTTTCCATCGAGGATGAATGTGAGATGTTTGCCGATCCGGGCAAGCTCGCGCAGGTATGCTACAACATCATCGAAAACGGAATCAAGTATACGCCGGACGGCGGAAAGATCACCGTTTCGCTGCACAGAATGGGCCGCGATGCGGTTCTGGAGATTTCGGATACCGGCGTGGGCATCCCGCAGGAAGATCTGCCCCATGTCTTTGATCGCTTCTACCGCGTGGATAAGGCGCGTTCGCGCGATACCGGCGGAACGGGACTGGGCCTTTCGATTGTCCAGCAGATTATCCGCCTGCATGCCGGCTCGGTGACGGTGCAGTCCGAGCGCGGCAAGGGCACGACGTTCACCGTACAGCTTCCGGTCAAATGATGAGCGGATTCAGACCAATGTGATCAAGAGAGGAGGAGAGCGGCGATGAAGAAAGCCATGGTCTGCGTGCTTTTGACGCTCGCGATCGTCCTTGGCTGCGAGCCGCATCTTCGTCAGGCGGCGAAAAGCCGCGCGGCTGGCGTCTGGCGCAGCCTGACGGAGGAAAAAGCGGAAAGCGCATACCCGGCGCAGGAACCCCAAATTGCCGAGCAGCTGGGCAGCCACAGCAGAACCGACCTGATTCCCGTCACGCTGTATTATCGCTACGGCGATACCTCCGTCCTCGGCGCGCAGCAGGCGCAGCTGGATATCCGCCGCGAGGAAACGGTCGCCTCGAGCATCGTGCAGCGTCTTGTCGACGGGCCTTCGATTTCGCATGAGCGTCTTTCCGGCGTGTTCCCGCAGGGCACGCGGGTCATTTCTGTGCGGGGGGACGGGACGACGGCGTTTGTGACGCTCTCCCGCGGCTTCCTCGGCCGGCCGGACGGCGCGCCGGCAGACTGGGAGGACCTGCCGCAGTGGCAGGAGGAGGCGGCGCTGCGCAGGCTGCTTGCCGCGCAGTCGATCGTGCTTTCGCTGACGGAAGACGCGCGATATCAGCGCGTCCAGCTGTTTATCGCCGATGGCGACGACGACATCCCCGAGCGGATTCCGCTTGCTTATTTTGATCCGCAGGTCGCCGATCCTGCGCTGGTGCTCGCCGCCAGCGCGCGGGATGAGCGCATGCTGCTGACGCCCCGTGATGCGCTTGAGGCGGTTCTGTCCGCATGGCAGGCGCGGGACTGGGCGGCGGCCTATGCGTATCTGGGCGATGAGCAGCGGGCGCTGCTTCCGGCGCTGAGCGTCTTTGAAGCGGAAATGAATGAGCTGGACATTACCCTGCTCGATTTCGATGTGTCCGAGGGCACGGTTTCCTTCGATGGACAGCGCGCGACGCTGGTGCTGAACGCCGAGATCCGTTCAATCGAAGGCGGTGACGCGCAGATTGTGCGCGAGTCGGTGCCCCTTGCGCGCATCGAGGATAACTGGGCGATTGCGCCCGATACCCTGCGGTCGCTGATGATCCGCGACTGATCGGGTGGAACCGACAGGAAGTGAAGCATGAAAAGAAGTTGGATCAAGCACGCGATGCTTGCTGTGCTGGTGCTGCTTGCCGCTCTTGTGCTGGGCGGCTGCGCAGGCGGCATTGAGGAACGCCCGATGGCAGATCTGTCGCAAAGCGACATTGAGCCGGGCATGCCCGCGCCGACGAAGGATGCGGCGGATGCGCGTACGTTTACGGCGACGCTGTATTTTCTGGAGGGTGAAAGCGGCATGCTGCGCCCTGTGTATCGCAGGATCACGGCCCCAGGCGAGGAGAGCCTGCCGGATGCGGCGCTTTCCGCGCTGCTGGGCGGCCCCTCCGGCGATGAGGCCGGCGTAACCTGGCCGGATCTGGGTACGGGAACGGGCGAGCGCATGCTGGAGGTTTCTTCCGGCGTGGCGACGGTCGATCTGCCTGCGCGCGCAAGGCTTCTGCCGCAGGAGACGCTGTTTGCGCTGCGGCAGGCGATCGCCAATACGCTGACGGAGTTTTCTCAGATTACCTATGTGAACGTCCTGATCGGCGGACGCGAGGAGGGCCTTGACCTCGGCGCGACGATGCCTGTGGGCGCCCTGACGCGGCAGAACGAGCTGGATATGCGTGCGATGTATGCGCGGCTGGATGAGCAGCGCGCCGGCGGAGGGCCGATAACGCGGCTGACGACATTTTATGTTCCCTCCGCAGACGGCAGCAAGCTCCTGCCCCAGGTGCGCAGCGTCGAATATTCGCAGGTCTCTCCGATCGAATATCTGTACACGCTGCTGGATGAACTGGGCAAGGGCTCGGATCATTCGCTGGCGATGAAGGCTGTGCCTGCGCCGATGGACCATATCACGGAAATGCCCGAAATCGTGCGGACGGAGGACGGCTATCTGGCGATTGAGCTGTGCCTGAGCGGCACGCTGGATGAGGCCCTTCTGGAAGCCGGGCTGACCCGGGGCGTCTATCTGGCGATGCTGACCGATACGCTGATGGGCTTTGTGCCCGGCGTGGAGGGGCTGCTGGTGAGGATCGGCGACGAGCAGATCGTATCGCTGGACGCGCGGGAAACGCCCGATGGACAGGCGGTGCGTTTTGAGAAAAAGCTCGCGGCGCGGAGCGACTTTGCGGGCTATATCGGCGCGCCTGTGACGCTCTATGCCATGGACGAGGAAAGCGGCATGCTCTCAAGACGCTATAGCATCGTCGGCGAGGAAGAGGCGGATGATCCGCATGCGCGGCTTGGCGCGCTGATCCGACTGAAGGAGGAGGGTGTTTTCTCCCTGCCGGAGGAAGCAGAGCCGGAGGATGTGCTCGCCGTGCATACGGGCGAGGAGGCCATCGCGGTGAACCTGTCCGCCCGGTTTGCGGATGCGCTGAGCGATCTGCCCAGGACGCATGAACGCATTGCGGTGTATGCGATGGTCAATACCCTGACAGAGGGCACGGACATTTCAAAGGTATATTTCTTCTTCGACGGCGAGCAGGTCAAGCGCCTCGCAGGCGAACTGGACATGCGCGGCGCCTTTGTGCGCAATCCCGGAATGGTGGTGAAATGACGATGGATCAATGGGCATTCTTTGATGCGATCAAGGCCGGAAAGGTGGAAAACGTCTATCTTTTCCACGGGCCGGAGGGCTATATCCGCCGCAGCGCGCTGGCTGCGCTGGAAAAGAAGGTGCTCATGCCGGGGCTGGAGAGCATGAACAGGACGGTCATGCATGCGCCCTCTGCGCAGGCGGTGATCGAAAACTGCGAAACGCTGCCGATGATGAGCGATTACCGGCTGATCATCGTGCGCGACTGCGCGCTGCTTTCCGCCGGAAAGGCGAAGGATGAAGCACAGGACAGCCAGATGCTGTGCGATTATCTGGCCTGCGTGCCGGAGACAACCTGTCTGGTGTTCGAATGCGATGCGGCGATCGACAAGCGCAAGAAGCTGACCAAGCAGCTGCTTGCGCTGCCCGGCGCGGTTTCCTTTGATACGCTGGACGACGCCCAGCTTCACCGGTGGATCGGACAGCAGCTGCGCCCCTTCGGCAAGAAGATGGATCGGGCGACGAGCGATCTGCTCGCCTTCACCAGCGGCAGGGATCTGACGCTGCTCTCGGGTGAACTGCAAAAGCTGGCGGCCTATGCGCAGGAAAGAGACGTCATCACACAGGTGGACGTCGAGGAGATTGCGACCCATACGGCGGAATGTACCATCTTTGCGATGGTGGATGCGCTCAGCGCCGGCAAGGTGCGCGAGGCCTTCGAACTGCTGTCCGTGCTGCTCTCCTCCGGGGAACAGCGCATCGGCATCCTTGCGATGATCACCAGGCATTACCGGCAGATGATGCACCTGAGCGCCATGCAGCAGGAGCGCACGCCGCAGGCGCAGATCGCCAAAGCACTGGGTATTCCTCCTTTTGCGCTGACGAGGCTTGCCAAGCAGGTCGGCAGGCGGAGCTACGAGGCGCTGAAGGGACAGGTTGAGGCCTGCGTGCAGGCGGATTACGACATCAAACGCGGCGCCATGCGGGAGGACGCAGCCCTTGACCGGCTGATGCTCCTGCTCGCGCGCGGAGAATAACAAACAGCCCTCCCGTCCTCTGGAAACCGCGCAGCGGATTCCGGAGGATCGGAAGGGCTTTTGTCCGGGCGGAAGAAACCGCCGTCTGCGCGGCGCATAGGATCAAGCTGCCGCGCGCTTTGGGTATGGCCGCCGGTTATCGGGCAAAGATCTGCGTCAGATAGACGTGGCCGTTTTGGTCCAGCGCGACCCCGACGCCGAATTTGGTATACGCGCGGCTCATGATGTTGCTGCGGTGCCCGGGGGAGGAAAGGAACGCTGCCTGACATTTTTCGACCGTGGCGTGATGGGCGATGTTTTCGCCTGCGCCGGAAAAACGATAGCCGAAATGGGTGAGCATGGCGCGCACGTCGCCGTATGTCGGCGAGGTATGCGCGAAATACTGATTATCGCGCATGTCCTCGGATTTGATCCGCGCGATGCGGCATAGCTCAGGATCGAGCGTGAGGGCGGGCAGCGCGTATGCGGCGCGGTCTGAATTCATAAGATTTCGTGCGGTGTGCTCTTGCGCTGACAGGGAAGCTGTTGTATAATGTGCCACGAACGAAGTCGTATCCGCTGCGGCAGGCGCGCCGCCTGCCGGCAGGATAAGCAGCATCAGCGTACAGAGCGCCTTCGTGATTTGCGTGCGTGTCTTTGTTTTCATGGGTGCCTCCTTGGCGTGTTCTCCTTAGCGGGACGCTTATGAGCATAGCGCACGGCAAGGATGGAATGCAACAAATCTGGCAGGGAATTGCCATGGAAATATACGTCGATCAGGAGGATGGCCTATGGGCTTCATGAAGTGTCCGAGATGTGAACTCAACTACATCCGGGAGGAAGAACAGTACTGCTCTGTCTGCAAGCGCGAGATGAAGGGCGAAGTGTATGACGATCCGTTTGAGCTTTGCTCGATCTGCAGGGAGAATCCTGTGATGCCGGGCAAGGACGTATGCCCCATCTGCTACAAGGAAATGAACCAGCAGCAGGGCCTGCGCGACGATTCGAACGAGGACGCGCAGCAGCCGGACGTCAGCATTGATATGGACGATGTGTCCGATATGCAGGAGATTGAACTGGATGAGCTTCCCGAGGATATGCCGGCCGAAATCGGCGAGCAGATTTCCCTCGAAGAGGAAAAGAGCAAGGAAGCCGACATGGACGACGAGGACGAAGAGGACGAATAAGCGTCCTTTTGCAGTGGCGGGGTGAAAGCGTGAGGATTTTTGCTATCGGCGATCTGCATTTGCCTGGCGGCGACAAGAAGCCGATGGATGTTTTCGGCCCGCACTGGGAGAATCACTTTGAGCGCATCAGCCGGGACTGGCGTGCGAAGGTGGCGGATGAGGACGTCGTGCTGATTCCGGGAGATATCTCCTGGGCGATGCAGCTTCAGGCCGCGCTGGAGGATCTTCGCAGGATTGCGCAGCTTCCGGGAAGAAAGCTGATTCTGCGCGGCAACCACGATTACTGGTGGTCTTCGCTGACTCAGCTTCGATGCAGCATGCCCGACGGCATGTACGCCGTGCAGAACGATGCGTATGATGCGGGCGACGTCGTCTTCTGCGGCACGCGCGGCTGGATGATTCCGCCGTCCGTGCTCAGCGGGGAAGGTGAAAATGCCGCGCTCTCGCAGGATGAAAAGCTCTATCGACGCGAGGCGCTGCGCATGGAAATGTCCCTGAAGACGGCGCGCAGGATCGCCGGAGACAGACCTGTATTTGCGATGATGCATTATCCGCCGCTGCTGCCCGAGCATGCGCGATGCGGAACGGAATTTACGCGGCTGATGACGCTCTACGGCGTCAGCCGCTGCGTATATGGGCATCTCCACGGGCCGAGCGTACAGCGGGGGTATACCGGCATGTATAACCAGGTGCAGTATGATCTGGTTTCCTGCGATGCGCTGGGCTTTGCGCTCAAGGACGTCAGCCTTGGATGATATCCTGAAATGAAACCGAATAGTTTGCTCTTGAAGGGGCGCTTTGCGATCGGATCGCAGAGCGTCCTTTTTTGTATCCGTGCGCCGGTTTTCTGTGGCATCTTTGGAACTTCGGCGAAAGCGGCAGGACGGGCATAGGCAGGCAGAGCCTGCTTTTTTGTGCTCGAATAGGCCGGAGCATACCGGGCGGCGGGAGGATGCCGGGGGCGGACGGCGCAAAAAACGGCGTGAAATCCTGCCGGTGAATCGGCTGACTGTTGTTTTATTACACAAATGTTACGAGGAAACAGGGGATTTAGCAAATTCTTCATCGGCTAGGTGCTTGAAAAGTGGAGTAAAATGGTGTAAAGTAATTGAGAAAGGGTGGAAAGTGGTTCGATTGAGGAAGGAGGGGTGATCCGCATGGCGCAGCTGGCGTTTTCTGGCTCGTTTGACCATTCTCTGGATGGAAAAGGCCGTGTGATTATCCCGGCTTCTTTTCGCGAAGCGCTTGGTGAAGACTTCACCATCACCATCAACGCCAACAAGACCGCCATTGCGATTTATCCCAAAGCGATGTGGGATCAGCAGCTGGAGCGGCTGGGCAGGATCAATCCCATGGATAAGGTCGGCATGCAGTATCAGCGCTATCTGATGAGCGTTTCCTTCTCCGGCAACAGCATGGACGCGCAGGGCCGCGTGCTTGTTCCGGCGAAGCTGCGCGCCAAGCTCGGGCTGACGCGCGATATCGTCTTTGTCGGCCTGAACCGCTATATCGAGATCTGGGATTCCGAGGTTTATGCGCAGATGGAAGCGCAGACCGAGGACGAATTCGAAGGCATCGCGGATTACGTCTATCAGACATATCCGGAAGCATAAAGCCGGGGCGCCGGCGCCGCACAGGCGGCATACGCAGTGCGTGAAACGCATACAACCATAACAGAAGAGCTGGTTCGCTGAGGGGACGGTTCTTGACGGAAAGGAAGGTGAATACACTGATGGCAGGCGCAAAGGCAGCGCGGAGCACGCGCGGAAGGTACACCGCGGCGGGCTATAGCAGCGCGCGCGATCGTCAGATGTATATCGCCGACGTTCCGGCAGGATCTGCGCAGGATGCGCTGCGCGATCTGAATCGTCCGGGCTACCGCAGCGACCGCCCGTGGCACGAGACGCCTGCGCCCGCCTTTGAGGCGCAGGCGGCCGTCGCCGCGCCCGCGCCGCGCATCGCGCCCAGAAGGCGCGCAAGGAAGCAGTCGTTCATCGAATGGCTGGGGGAATGTGCGCGCAGGGAAAAGAAGGACGTCGTGCTGTGCGTCGTGCTCCTTTCCGTGATTCTGATGATGGGCGCCGTATGGGGCCGCAGCATGATCGCCGGGGTCGAGATCCAGCGGAGCATCGACGCATACCGGTCGCAGACGATCGCCTTTGAGCGCGAGAATGAGCGCCTTTCGCAGCAGCTGGAAATGGCCAAGAGCGGCGAGCGCATCCGCAACCTCGCCCAAAATGAGCTGAACATGCTCCGCCCGGAGCGCGCTCAGCATGAAACCATCTACATTCAGCCGCCGGCTGAAAGCGAAGAAACGAAGCTACAGCAAAACGAGGAGCCCAGAATGGAAATGCTGGACATTCTGCTGGGCTTGCTCAACGTGTTTCATATTGGAGAGTGAGAGGGCTTGCGTTCATCGGGAGCCACCGTACGAAAGCGGCTGGTCTTGCTGATGAGCGTATTCTTTCTCCTTTTTCTTTGTGTGGCAGTCCGCCTTGTGCAGCTGCAGGTCTTCCGCGCGGAGGAGCTGACGGCATACGGCACGCGTCAATGGACGCGCAGCGGCATCGTTTCCGCCAGACGAGGCGATATCACCGACACAAACGGAAAGCTGCTGGCGCAGTCCATCACCAGCTTCATCCTCAGCGCGAGAGCGCGGGACGTCGCTGATCCTGAGGGCCTTGCGCAGGTGCTGGAACAGGAACTGGGCATCGACAGGGAATCGACGCTCAGGAAGCTGAAAAACACCCGGGCAGCTTCCATTACGCTGGCGCGCCAAGTCTCCCGCGAGGACGCGGACAGACTGCGCGCCGTTTACGCGGACAAAAATCACCCCGACAGCGCAAAGCTTGCCGGCCTTGCATTTGACGAAGACGTCAGCAGGTGGTATCCTATGGGAGAAAGCCTTGCGCAGGTGCTGGGGCTTTGCAATGTGGACGGCGTCGGCCAGAGTGGGCTGGAGCTCAGATATGAGAAAGCGCTTGCGGGCGAACCGGGAAAAATCGTCGCCGAGGTCGACGCGAGGGCGAGAACGCTGCCCGACGGCGTGACGCTCTATGTCCCCGCGAAGGAGGGCCACACGCTGCGCCTGACCATCGACAGGGAGGTGCAGGCGGCCGTCGAGCGCGCCGTGCGCGAATGTGCCCGGGTCAACGAGGCGCGTCACGTTCAGGCCATTGTCATGGACGTGAATACGGGCGCCGTGCTGGCCATGGCGATGTATCCAACCTACGATCCTGCAGATCCGCCGCGGGAGGATATCGACAAACTCAACGAGCTGATGCGCGTGACCGTCATCAGCGATGTATATGAGCCGGGGTCGACGTTTAAAATGCTGACAGCGGCAGCGGCCATCGACAGCGGCGCGACGACGCCGGACGAGGGGTTCTTCTGCTCCGGCCGCATTACGATAAACGGCAGCACGGTGCGCTGCTGGGGCGCGCCGCATGGCGCGCAGAAAATGTCCGAAGCGCTCGAGAATTCCTGCAACCCGGTCTTCACGCAGCTGGCGCTGAGGCTCGGGAGCGATACGCTCTATCGCTATCTGCATGCATTTGGCCTGGGAAAACGCACGGACATCGACTTGCAGGGCGAGGCGTCGGGCATACTGATCAGCGAAAGCCGCGTCAAGGACGTGGATCTCGCGCGGATCGGTTTTGGCCAGAGCGTCGCGGTGACGCCGATTCAGATGATCACAGCGGCCTGTGCCGTGGTCAACGGCGGCCGGCTGATGCAGCCGCGTCTGGTGGAGGCCATCCTCGACGGGGAGGGCAAGGCAGTCGAAGTTTTCGATCCGAAGGTGGTTTCGAATCCTATCAGCGCCGGGACGAGCGCCGTTATGCGCCGGCTGCTTGGCGGCGTGGTGGAGGACGGCGGCGGAAAGAACGCGCAGGTCGAGGGCTGGTCCGTCGGCGGAAAGACGGGAACGGCGCAGATCTACAAAGACGGCAGAATCGAAAGAGATCTGCATATCGGTTCCTTCGTGGGCTTTGCGCCGGTGGAGAATCCTGAAGTGGCGGTGCTGGTGATCGTCGACGAGGCGCAGATCCGGCCCGATTATGGCGGAACGACCGCCGCGCCCTTTGCCGCGCAGATTTTCAGGGAAATTCTGCCGCTGCTGGGCGTGAAGAAAACGGACGGCAGCGCGCAGCGCGCGCAGGTCGTCATGCCGGATGTCACCGGCATGAACGTCGCAGACGCCCGGGCCATCCTGCGGGAGAAGGGCATTGACAGCGTGACGGACGGCGCGCAGGACGCTGTGACGGGGCAGCTGCCCCCGGCGGGCACGAAGGTGACCGAGGGATTCTGCGCGATGCTCTATGTCACGGGAGAAACCGCGCCGACGGCGCAGGAATATACGAAGGTGCCCGATGTGCTGGGGCTGCCCGTTCGCGAGGGCGCGCAGCGCATGCGGGAAGCCGGCCTTCAGTTTCAGGCTGAGGGAAATGGAATTGCGATCAAACAGAGCCCGGCAGCGGGAACGTACGCTGCGGCGGGAGATACAGTCACGGTCGAATACCGGGTGCCGTGAATACGCAAGCAATGGAGGAATGACGATGAATCTGACACAATTGACAAAGGATATGCCGGAGCTGATCCGCGTGACCAAGGGGGCGGATACGGAAATCAGGGTGCTGACGGCGGATTCCCGCGCAAAGTGCGACGCCGGTCTGTTCTTCTGCATCCGCGGCGGCACGGTCGACGCGCACCGATTTGCGCCGCAGGCGATCGCTAACGGCTGCTGTGCGCTGGTGGTCGAATACGAGCTGGATATCGACTGCCCGCAGGTGGTCGTCACCGACGTGCGCGCTGCGATGACCCGCATCGCCAGCGCGTTCAACGGGCATCCGGAGCGCAGGATGAAGCTGATCGGCATCACCGGCACCAAGGGCAAGACCACCACGACCTTCCTGCTCAAGAGCATTTTCGAGGCGGCGGGTCTTCGCTGCGGCATCATCGGCACCACCGGCTGCATCGCCGGCAGCACCAAGCTGCCCAGCCGCCTGACCACGCCGGATCCGATCGAAATGTTTGAGATCCTGCGCATCATGGCGGACGCCGGCGTGGAGGTCGTGTGCATGGAGGTTTCCGCGCATGCGCTGTATCTGCGCAAGCTCGTGGGCGTGACGTTCGAGGCGGCGGCGTATACGAATCTGTCTCAGGATCACCTCGATTTCTTCGGCACGATGGAGAAGTATTTCGAGGCGAAGCGCCTGCTCTTTACCGACGACATGGTTCGCAATGCGACGGTGAATGTCGATGAGGAGACGGCGGAAAAGGTCTGCGCCGGCGTCACCTGCCCGCTGCTGACCTATGGCATCAGCAACCCGGCGGATCTGTTTGCGCGCGATATCGAAATCACCGAGAGCGGCGTATCCTTTACCATCAGCCTGCGCAACCTGCACGCCGAGCGGATTCATCTGCTGCTGACCGGCATGTTCAACGTCTATAACGCGCTGGTTGCCGCCAGCTGCGCGCTGATCGTGGGCGTCGGTCTTGCGGATATCAAGAAGGGCCTGGAGGCGGTCGTGTCCGTCCCGGGCCGGGTGGAGATGCTCGATACGGCGACGCCGTACCGCATGATTCTGGACTATTCCCATTCGCCGGATGCGCTGGAGAATATCCTGCAGACGGTTCGTGAATTCTGCCGCGGACGCATTATTCTGGTCTTCGGCTGCGGCGGCGACCGCGACAAGGGCAAGCGCCCGATGATGGGCGAGATCGCCGGCAGGCTCGCGGATTATTCGATCCTCACCAGCGACAATCCGCGCTTTGAGGACCCGATGGAGATTCTTGCGGCGATTGAAAAGGGCATTGAGCCGACCGGCGCGCGCTATGAGATCATCGAAAACCGCCGCGATGCGATCCGTCAGTCGATGGAGATGGCCGTCGGCGGCGATATCATCGTTCTGGCCGGCAAGGGCCACGAGACGTATCAGGACATCTGCGGCGTCAAGCATCCGTTTGACGAGAAGGAAATCGTCTGCGAGCTGCTCGATGAAATGAAAAAGAATAACTAAGCTGCGGCTCTGCGCTGCGGCAGGGATTCGGAGGAATGACCATGCAAAGGATGATGTTTTCTGCGGTACTGGCGTATGTGATCGCCGTCGTGCTGGGCAAGCTGCTGCTCCCCGTGCTCTATAAGCTCAAGTTCGGCCAGAACATTTACGAGCTTGCGCCCGAGGCGCATAAGAAAAAACAGGGCACGCCGATCATGGGCGGTCTGGTTTTCGCCGGCGCGATGATTGCGACCGTGCTCGTGATGAACGATTACAGCGGCCCGCTGACGCAGAATATGGCGTTTGCGATGATCCTGATGGCGCTTGGCAACATGGGCATCGGTTTTGCGGACGATATGACTAAAATACGCGGGGGCAAGAACAAGGGCCTGACCGCCAAGCAGAAGATGGCCTTTCAGGCCGTGCTTGCGCTGGCGTTTTCCGCCTATTGCTATTTCCATCCGCAGATTGGTTCCGCGATTGAAATTCCTTTCCTGCGCGCCGAGCTGAATATGGGTATTCTCTATATCCCGCTGATGATGTTCGTCATCGTCGGCACGACCAACAGCGCCAACCTGCTCGACGGTCTGGACGGCCTGTGCTCGAGCGTGTCGCTGGTCGCCTTTGCGGCGCTTTCTGTGATCGCGGGCGCGCTGTCCCTGGGCTCTCTGGGCGTGGGCTGCGCGGCGATGTGCGGCGCGCTGATGGGCTTCCTCTTCTATAATGTGTATCCGGCCAAGATGTTCATGGGCGATACGGGCTCGATGTTCATCGGCGGCGCGATCGTCTCCGCGGCGATGCTCATGCGTCAGCCGCTGATTCTGGTGCTCATTGCGTTCTGGATGCTCATGAGCAGCCTGTCGGTCATGATTCAGGTGACCTATTTTAAGAAGACGGGCGGAAAGCGCATCTTCAGAATGTCGCCGATCCATCATCATTTTGAGCTGGGCGGCATGAGCGAGACGCGCATTGTGGCGATGTACATGATGACGACGGCCGTACTCTGTCTGATTACGCTGCTGGGCGTGCTCTAACAGGGAGACGGGACAACTGGAGGCAATTTCATGGACGTAAGGAATAAGCGCGTGATCGTATGCGGCATGGCCCGCAGCGGCGTCGCGGCGGCTGCGCTGCTTGCGCGCCTGGGCGCGAGGGTGACCATCAGCGACCTGAAGGCCGAGAAGGACTTTGGCGACGCGCTCGAGGAGCTGCGCGCGCTGGGATGCCGTTTTGCGCTGGGCGAGGCGCCGGACGCCTATCTGGACGATCAGGATATCCTGGTCATGAGCCCGGGCATTCCGTATGCGAAGCCGTTTATTCAGCTTGCGCTTTCAAAGGGCGTCGAGGTCATCGGAGAGCTGGAGCTCGGCGCGCGCCTGAGCCGGGGCGGCCTGACCGCCATCACCGGCACCAACGGCAAGACCACGACGACCACGCTGGTCGGCGAGATTTTCCGCGCGGCGGGCCGCAGGACGCATGTGGTGGGCAACATCGGCTATCCGATCACCGCGACGGCGGGAACCTCCGAGGAGACGGATATGACCGTCGCCGAGGTCAGCTCCTATCAGTGCGAATCCATTTCGCAGTTCCATCCCCATGTCGGCGCCGTGCTCAACATCACCGAGGATCACCTCGCGCG
>JAFSCW010000005.1 GCA_017436605.1 Clostridia bacterium
GGCTACGGAAGGCCGCCACATGATCATGATCCTTGCGCCGAAGGACCCCAGCAAAGAAGCCAAACAGGCTCCGAAACAATAAAGATCCTGAGAGGAGGATTCCCCTTATGCCTAAGCAGAAAACTCACCGCGGCGCTGCCAAGCGCTTCAATCTGACCAAGCGTGGTCTCGTTAAGCGCGCGAAGGCCTACAAGCGTCACATCCTCAACAAGAAGACCCGCAAGACCAAGCGCAACCTGCGCCGTGCCGCGTACGTTTCCGAGTGCTACGCGAACACCATCAAGAAGCTCATCCCGTATAAGTAAGCTACCAGCCAGCAAGGAGGTTCAATAAACCATGGCAAGAATTAAAGCGGCAGTGAATGCCCATAAGAAGCGTAGGAAGATTATGAAGCTGGCGAAGGGCTACTACGGCTCCAAGTCCAAGCAGTACCGCGCTGCGAAGGAGCAGGTCGCGCGCTCCCTGCGTTATGCCTACATCGGCCGTAAGCTCCGTAAGCGTGATTTCCGTTCCCTGTGGATCGCCCGTATCAACGCGGCTGCCCGCATCAACGGCATGTCTTACTCCAAGTTCATCTGCGGCCTGAAGAAGGCGAACATCGACCTCAACCGCAAGGTTCTGGCCGATCTGGCTGTGAACGACGCCGCGGCTTTCGCCAAGCTCGTCGAGATCGCCAAGAACGCTTAAGTTCATCTGTATTGAAAAGAGTCGGATTTCCGGCTCTTTTTCTTTTGGATCAAATATATGGAAGCGATGCAAGATTGTTCATGCGCCTGACGTCTTTATATTATAGAAAGAAAGGTGTGCTTTGGATGAGAAGGGCTGCGCTGTGTTTGCTTGCTTTGCTTTTCTGTCTTTCGGCTCAGGCTTGGGCGCAGGAGGAGCTGCATTGGTTATCGCCGACCATCGGAGGCAATGATGCGGTGATGATCGTGGATAACGGCGCGGACTGGCGCACGCGGCTGAATCTGCGCGCCGAGCCGAGAAAGGGCAGCGAGATCCGCGGGCGCATCTATACCGGAACGCGCGTGGAGCTGTATCAGGACAACGGCGAATGGTGCACCGTGGGGCTGCGCTTCGGCCGCGGAACGGTACTGACGGGCGAAGTGATGAAGCGTTATCTTGCTCCGCTTGAGGATGGCTTCTCGGCGCTGTGCCCGCTGGTGAAGGCCCAAAAGGAGACGGCGATTGGCAGGATCGGTACGGAGATTGCCTGCCTTGATCCCGGCGACGCGGCGTATGTGCTCGCCGTCTGCGGCGAGGAGTACTTTGTGATGATTCCCGGTGTGGGTCAGGGATATGCGCCTGCGGATGCGTTTGATGCACTGACGGAGCCGCAGGAAGAGGTGCGCATCGTCTATCGCGCGTTCTGTGTGCCTCCGGGCGGATTGACGTTCACGGACGAGCAGACGGGGGAGGCCGTTTTCCTGGAAGGGGGCTTGCTGCTGGAGGACTGCTGGCAGATTACAGGAGACGAGGAATGGCATGTGACGTATGGCGCTGGGATACAGCGCACGCCGCGCGTACAGGGGAGAATTCCGGAAAAGATGCTGTCGTCCAATAGAAGCCTGCCGTTTGAAGGAGAGATATACGCCTGCGGAACAAGCTTGATTGCCTGTGTTGGCGAAACCGGCGGGGGGAGAATCCTGCGCCGGACAGACGCGAACGGAGATGTATTCTTTGCGCTGGGAGACGTTCCTGGGGACGCCGTGCCGCTGGATCGGGATCATTGCGTGATAGAGTGCGATGCAGAGGAACTGCTTTCCCAGGCGGTGATCGGCGGTATAGTGGAATACATCCGCCGGCACGGTGCGCTTGATGAAAGAACGCATGGAGGACGGGTCTCGGACGAGACGCTGAATCGCTGCACGCTGCATGCCTCGCTCGTGATGGATCCGGACAGCGGAACGCCGCTGCATATGCGCGCATGGCTGGAGGATGTTGACGGATCTTATGTGACCGGCGGAGAGCTTGACCTGAAAACCGGAGCGATCGTTCGTTGGGGGTGCAACGCATAAACTTGTAAAGAAATGCAGATGATGCAGGGAAAACAAAGGAAGTTTGATGTTATTTGTCGAAAGAGGAATTCAGATGCATTTGCAAACACACAAACGAAAGGGGATTGCAACAATGAAAAGAATTCTGGGAATCTTCCTTGCCCTGTGCATGCTGTGCGGCATGGCTATGGCGCAGGAAACGGCGGCCCTCACGCAGGACGTTGTAGTGCTTTTTACCAGCGACGTTCATTGCGGAATTGATCAGGGATTTGGCTATGTCGGCTTGGCTGCCATCCGTGATGCGATGAAGGCTGCGGGCAATCACGTGCTGCTCGTGGACAATGGCGATTCCATTCAGGGCGAACCGATCGGCACCATGACAACCGGAGAAGCCAATATCCAGCTGATGAATGCAGTCGGATACGACATGGCGATCCCAGGCAATCACGAGTTTGATTATGGCATGGAGCGCTTCCTTGAACTGACGGAGAAGGCAGCCTTCCCGTATATCAGCGCTAACTTCAACAAGAATGGCGAATTGGTGTTTGCGCCGTATGTGATGAAGGAGTTTGACGGCGTGAAGATCGCGTTCGTCGGCATGACCACGCCGAAGACCATCACGTCGTCCACGCCGAAATACTTCCAGAATGAAGCCGGAGAATTCATCTATGGCTTTATGCAGGACGAGACGGGCGAAAAGCTCTATGCCGCTGTGCAGAGTGCGGTCGACGCTGCGCGCGCGGAAGGCGCCGCTTATGTTGTGGCGCTGGGACACATGGGCAACGAGGCGAGCTGCAAGCCGTGGACCTATGCGGATGTGATCGCCAACACGTCCGGCATTGACGTGTTCCTCGATGGTCACAGCCACGATACGGATCAGGTCGAAATGGTCAACAAGGACGGCGGAAAGGTGCTGCGTTCCGGCTGCGGCACGAAGCTGCAGGGCGTGGGCTATCTGCGGATTTCCACGGAGGGCGAACTCTCTGTCGGCCTGTACAGCTGGAATAACGACGTTGCGGCGCCGGAACTGATGGGCATCAGCAACGAGGTGACCGAAGCGGTCAAGGCTGCGACGGAAACGCTTGATGCGAAGCTGAATGAGGTCGTTGCCGTTTCTGAGGTAGATCTGACGATCTACGATCCGGTTGTTACGAAGGATGATGGCTCCAAAATCCGTATTATCCGCAATGCCGAAACGAATTTGGGCAACCTGTGCGCTGACGCTTATCTCGATCAGTCCGGCGCAGATGTGGCCTTCGTGAATGGCGGCGGTATCCGCGTTTCGATTGATGCGGGTGAGATCACGCTGAATGATATCCTGAAGGTGCATCCGTTTGGCAATGCGATGTGCGTCGTTGAAGCGAGCGGTCAGCAGATTCTGGATGCGCTGGAATTCGGCGCACGCGCTGTTCCGCAGGAGAGCGGCGGATTCCAGCATACCGCCGGTCTCACGTACGAGATTCATACCTATATTGAATCTTCTGCGAAGCAGGATGAAAACGGCATGTTCGCCGGCGTTGAAGGGGAATACCGCGTCAAGAACGTGAAGGTTGGCGGCGAGGCTCTGGATCTGAACAGGGTTTATCAGGTCGCATCGCACAACTACATGCTCAAGAATGGCGGAGACGGTTTCAATATGTTCATGGGCTGCAAGCTTCTGCAGGATGAAGTGATGATCGACAATCAGGTGCTCATCAACTACATCACCGGTACGCTGGGCGGCGTCGTCGGCGAGGCGTATGCAGAACCCTACGGCCAGGGCCGCATTGTTGCTGTTTCTGAAAAGCCGGCTGAGTAATTCGAAAATACAGCTCTTGTCTGAGCTAAGGCTGCTTTGGAATTGCCAGGGGTGGTCTCCCGTCCTGTAGGGGAGGGAGGAGACCGCCCCTCTTTTTGTCTGAGCTGCAAGAGGAAAAAGAAAGTGAAAAAAGTTGAAAAAAGATGAAAAAAGGTGTTGACAATGGGACGGGATGCGTGTATAATACACCAAGTCGCCGCGAGCAAGGCGCCTCAAACGCGAGCTTGAGCGAAGCGACATGATCCTTGAAAACGATACAGAATCAAGAAGAACGCGAACCGTGATTTTCACGAGTCACGGTTTCAAA
>JAFSCW010000055.1 GCA_017436605.1 Clostridia bacterium
ATTCCAAAGGGGCGAAGGGGACCGGAGACGAGCGCGCCCAGTGGGCGAAGAAGCGAGGCGGAGCGTCGGAATTGCAAAGGAGCCGACAGGCGACTATTGCGGTTCCCGGATGGATCGAAATCCCCCTCGTCCCTTTGGCCCCAGCGGAGCGCGCCTCCTCTGCGCGAAGCACAGAATCTTCATTCTCCTGCGGATGGGGACCTCATCCGGCCCGGCTTGCGCCGTGTCACCTTCTCCAAAGGGGAAGGTTTGGTTACCACCGAAGGCAGGAAGCCCAGCTCTGCACATCTGTTTATTTTCCTTTTTGCTGCGCTGCATTGTAGGGGAGGGGCTCTGCTCCTCCCGCAGTATCCGCCTGCGGACGGGGACCTCATCCGGCCCGGCTTGCGCCGTGCTACCTTCCCCAAAGGGGAAGGTTTGGTTACCGCCGGAAGGCAGGAAGCCCAGCTTCTGCTCAGGACACCGGCTTGCCGATGCAGGCGGGGTTGGCGTGCTGGGGCGGGTAGCCGCCGAGCCAGCCCTCCTCGTGCGTCCTGCCGGTCTTCATGTCGATATCATGCAGGACGGAACGCAGGTATTCGTCGCAGGCGCGCATGCCGCGCTCGGCGTCCTCGTCCAGCGGAAGGGTCAGGATTTTCTCGATGCCGTTTTCGCCGAGGATGCAGGGCAGGCTCATGGCGACGTTTTCAAGGCCGTATTCGCCCCGGGGGAGGACGGACAGCGGCAGGACGGAGCGGGTATGGAACAGGATCGCGCTGACGACCCGGCAGGCTGTCAGCGCGATGCCGGAGGAGGTATAGCCCTTGAGCTCGATGATGTCCAGGCCGCTCGCCTTGACGGCGCGGATGGTTTTCTCCCTGTCGATGACTGCGCCGAACTGCGCGTCGAACCGATCGGCGGGGATGCCGCAGACACTCACGGTATTCCAGGGGATGAACGCCGTGCCGCCGTGCTCGCCCAGCACAAAGCCTGTCACCGATTTGGGATCGATCTTCAGCGCGTCGGAGAGAATCTTATGGAAGCGGGCGGTATCCAGCAGTGTGCCGGTGGAGAAGAGCTTTTCGCGCGGATAGTCATATCTGTGTACGCAGTAATAGGTCAGCACGTCGACCGGGTTGGTGACGTTCAGGAAGATCGCATCACGGGTGTAGCGCGTGACGCCCTCCATGACGGAGGAGATCACGGACAGATTGGTCGTGAGCAGCTGCATCCGGTCGGCCTTTTCGCCCGGGCGGATGGACGGCCCGGCAGTGTTGATGATAATCTGTGCGTCTGCGCAGTCCTCATAGCCGCCCACGCGGATGGCGCAGCCGGCCAGCGGATTGAGCGCGAGGGTATGACCTGCGTCCATCGCCTCGCCCAGCGCCTGATCGCGGTCGAGGTTGATGAGCACGATTTCCCTGGCGAGGTTCATGCCCAGCAGAGAATTGAGAATGGCGCTGCCGACATGGCCTGCGCCGATGATGACGATTTTGCCCCGCTCGATTGCCATAAAGATGGGCCTCCGTTTTCTTTTTTGCGCCTTAGTATGCCGGGCGCGGGAGCGAAAATTTCGCACTCCGGCAAAAAAGTGTTGGAAAATCCTGCGTGCCGATGTATACTGATAGGCATAATTTGTTTTGAAGAAACGAGAAGGAGGAGAAACCATGGGTTCTTCTTTCATTCCGCAAGGATATGTACCGCATCTTTCCCTGTATCAGACGCAGAGCGCGATCAGCCTGATCAAGCGCGTCTTTCAGGATTCGCTGGCGCGCACGCTGAATCTCAAGCGCGTTTCCGCGCCGCTGTTCGTCGAGCCGACCTCGGGCCTGAACGACGACCTGAACGGCGTCGAGCGTCCGGTCCGCTTTGACGTGCCCTGCGCCGGCGCCGATGCGGAGGTCGTTCATTCGCTGGCGAAGTGGAAGCGCATGGCGCTGTACCGCTATGATATCTTCCCCGGCAAGGGCATCTATACCGACATGAACGCCATCCGCCGCGACGAAAATCTGGATAATCTTCACTCGATTTATGTCGACCAGTGGGACTGGGAGAAGGTCATCACCGAGGAAGCACGCACGCTCTATACCCTGCACGACGCCGTCCGCGGCATCGTGAACAGCATCTGCGATACGCAGCTGGCCGTGCGCGGCAAGTATCCGCAGCTGTGCTCCACGCCGCTGCTCAATCGCAATGTGACGTTCGTCACCGCGCAGGAGCTGGAATACCTCTACCCGGACAAGACCGCCAAGGAGCGGGAAAACATCTTCACCAGGGCGCACGGCACGGTGTTCATTCAGGGCATCGGCGGCGCGCTGGAGAGCGGAAAGCCGCACGACGGACGCGCGCCGGACTACGACGACTGGGACATGAACGGCGATCTGCTGTTCTGGCATCCGGTGCTCGACTGCGCGATGGAGATTTCCTCCATGGGTATCCGCGTCAGCCCCGAATCCCTCGACCGCCAGCTGTCGATCGCGGGCTGCGACAATCGACGCGAGCTGCCGTTCCATAAGATGCTGCTGGGCGGCGAGCTGCCGCTGACGATGGGCGGCGGCATCGGCCAGTCGAGGCTTTGTATGCTGCTGATGGGCAAGGCGCATATCGGCGAGGTGCAGTCCTCCATCTGGGACGAGGAGACGCATCGCGTATTCAGAGAGGCCGGCATCACGCTGCTGTAAAAAAACCAATTCCTCCGGCCCGGCTTTGCCGAAGCGGCATAAACCTTCCCCTTTGGGGAAGGTGGCACGGCGAAAGCCGTGACGGATGAGGTCTCCGCCCGCGGGCGGATGGATGATTGTATTCACACTCCAAAGATAAAAGGAACGATCCTGCGCTACGCGCAGGGGATACGCGCTCCGCTGGGGCCAAAGGGACGAGGGGGATTTCGATCCATCCGGGAACCGCAATAGTCGCCTGTCGGCTCCTTTGCAATTCCGACGCTCCGCCTCGCTTCTTCGCCCACTGGGCGCGCTCGTCTCCGGTCCCCTTC
>JAFSCW010000056.1 GCA_017436605.1 Clostridia bacterium
CATGTTCAGAGAACTGGTCAGAAAGAATAAGCAGCTGCCGATGGAGACCTGCATGGAGGTGCTCAAAACCGAGAAGCGCGGCGTTTTGTCCGTGCAGGGCGACGACGGCTATCCCTACGGCATGCCGATGAATCACTTTTATAACGAGGACGACGGCTGCATCTACTTCCACTGCGGCAAGGTCGGCTACAGGCTGGAGATGCTTGAAAAGTGCGATAAGGTTTCCTTCTGCGTATATGATCAGGGCTATCGCTATGAAGGCGACTGGGTCTTCAACGTAAAGAGCGTGATCGTCTTTGGCCGCATGGAGCTGATCGACAATATGGAGATGATTGTGGACGTCACCAGAAGGCTGAGCCTCAAGTTTATTCAGGATGAGGAGCATATCCGCAGGGAGATCGAAAGCGCCGCGCATCGTACGCTGCTGATGCGCCTCAGGCCGGAGCACATCTGCGGCAAGCTGGTGCGTGAGGAATGAGGGAAAAGCCGATGAGAATCATGGTCAGCGCCTGTCTGCTCGGGGAAAACTGCAAATACAGCGGCGGCAATAACCGCAGCGAAAAGGTTCTTGCGTTTATCAGGGGGCATGAGGTGTTCCCCGTCTGTCCGGAGGTCATGGGCGGACTGCCCACGCCCAGGACGCCTGCCGAAATCGTGCAGGATACGGTGATCAACAAAGAGGGCGTCAATGTGGATCAAGCGTATCGTCTCGGCGCGAAAAAAGCGCTGGAAATCGCCATGCGGGAGAAGATCGACATGGCGATTATGCAGCCCAGATCGCCCAGCTGCGGCTCAAAGGAGATCTATGACGGCACGTTCAGCGGAAGACGGATTCCCGGAATGGGCGTGACAGCCGCACTTTTGAAGGAAAACGGGTTTTGCGTCGTGGATGCGGATGAACTGTAACCCAAAAGCACCGCTGTAAAGCCGGTGCTTTTCTTGCGCGCATTTCGGATGCGATTCTTGAAACGGACATGCGTTCACGCTATAATAGGGAATATGAAAAATGGGGAGGGATCGGCCATGGCTTTTTGTCAGGTGATCGTGGATATCGCGCATGAGGATGTGGATCGCGTGTTCACCTATCGCGTGCCGAAGGGGCTTGAGCTTTGCCCCGGCATGCGCGTGCACGTGCCCTTTGGCCGCAAGCCGCGTATCGAGGGCGTCGTGGTGGAGCTGGTCGATTCCTGCGATCTGCCGCCCGAGCGCGTGCGCGACGTTGCGGATACGCTAGAGGACTATCCGGCCATTCTGCCCCAGATGCTTGAGCTGGCCCGGGAAATCAAGGCGACCTCGTTTTGCACGCTGGCGCAGGCGCTGCGGCTGATGATTCCCGCGCAGATGCGCGGCGAACGGATCAGCGAAAAGACAAAGGAATACGCCGTCGTGACGGTGGATCCCGCCGTGCGGGGGCAGGTGCTCGCCGGGCAGAAGCGCGCGCCCAAGCGGGCTGCCGTGTTTGAAAGGCTGATCAGCGCCGAGGGCGGCGAATTATCCTGTGAACAGCTGAAAAGCGAGATCGACGATTACAGGCCGGCGCTGAATGCGCTGGTGAAGATGGGATTTGTCCGCCTGGAAAAGCGCGAAGCGCTGCGCAGCCCCTATGGCGCGATGGAGCGCCTTGCCGGCGAGGATCCCGTTCTGACCGGGCAGCAGGAGGATGTGCTGTCGCGGATCCTGCCCGCTGTGGACGAAGGGCGCGGAGCGTTTTTGCTCTATGGCGTCACGGGCAGCGGCAAAACGGAGGTCTTCATCCGCGCCGTGCGCCGCGCGGCGCAGCAGGGAAGGACGGCCATCGTGCTCGTTCCGGAAATTGCGCTGACGCCGCAGATGGTCATGTGGTTCCGCTCGCGCTTTGGCGAGGACGCCGCCGTGCTGCATTCGCGCCTTTCCCCGGGCGAGCGTTACGACGAGTGGAGGCGCATCCGCAGGGGCGATGTGCGCGTGGTGATCGGCGCCCGCTCTGCGATCTTTGCGCCGCTGGAGAACGTCGGTCTGATTATCATCGACGAGGAGCATGAGAGCAGCTACATCGCGGACAATACGCCGCGCTATGACGCGCGCGAGCTGGCGCGCCTGCGCTGCGAAAAGGAGGGCGGCACGCTCCTGCTGGCCAGCGCTACGCCGAGCATGCGCTCCTTTGCGCTGGCTGGGCGCGGCGATCTGACGCTGCTGGAAATGCCGCGAAGAGTCAAAAACAGACCGATGCCCGAAGTGCATGTGATCGATATGCGCCGCGAGTTGGCGCAGGGCAACCGGTCCGTCTTCTCCGGCGCGCTGCTTGACGGCCTCAAAAGCTGTCTGGATGCGGGCAGACAGGCGATTCTCTTTGTCAATCGGCGCGGCTATTCGACCTTTGTTTCCTGCCGTTCCTGCGGCTATACGGTCACCTGTTCCCAGTGCGATGTGTCGATGACCTACCACAGCAGCGAGAATGTGCTGCGCTGCCATTACTGCGGAGAGGAAAGGCCCGTGCCGTCGGTCTGCCCGGAGTGCGAAAGCAGATACATCAAGTATTTCGGCACGGGTACGCAGCGCGTGGAGGAAGAGGTTCACAAGTTCTTTCCGGATATCCCCACCATCCGCATGGATAATGACACGACGAGGACCAAGGATGCGCATGAGCAGCTGATTGCTGCTTTCCGGCGGGGCGAGGCGCGCATCCTGATCGGCACGCAGATGATCGCCAAGGGACTGGATTTTCCGAACGTGACGATGGTCGGCATCGTTGCGGCGGATGCGATGCTCAAGCTGCCCGACTACCGGTCTGCCGAGCGGACGTTCCAGCTGCTGACGCAGGTATCCGGCCGCGCTGGCCGCGCGGAATTTTCGGGAGAGGTATATCTGCAGACGTATGATCCCGGACATTACGCCATCGAAAGCGCAAGCAGGCAGGATTACCGCGCGTTTTTTGAGCAGGAGATGCGCAGGAGAAAGCGCGCGCTCTATCCGCCGTATACGTTGATTGCCCGTCTGCTTTATGAGGCGGATCGTGAGCAGGATGCGCAAAGTGCGGCCGAGAGCGCGATGCGGCAGATGGAGGCGTTTTTCGAGCGAAGAAGCTATCTGCGCAAATACGTCGTTTCGCTTCGCGTGATGCCCTGTCCTGTCAAGCGCATCAAGGGCAAGACGCGCTGGCAGGTGGCGCTCAAGATTGTGGATAAGCCCGCCTGCCGCGAAGCGGTCGGCAAGATGAGTGAAATCGCGCAGACGCCGCTGGAGGGCTGTACCTGCGTCTGTCAGGAGAATCCCAGCAGCATGATGTGAGGAGCAGAACATGGAAAAGCGGAATATGATCATTCGAAAAGCTGGCGTGCTGGATATTTTGTCTGTCACAGGGATCTACGAGGACATTCATACCGCCGAGGAAGCGGGCAAAGCGGCCATCGGCTGGGTGCGCGGCGTGTATCCCACGCAGGCGACTGCTGAGGCTGCGCTTGCGCGGGATGATCTTTTTGTGCTGGAAGAAGGCGGCAGGGTTTCCGGCGCAGCGATTATCAATCAGACCCAGTGCGACGGCTATGAAACCGCGAACTGGCAGTATCCGGCAGACGACAGTGAGATCATGGTGCTCCATACGCTGACCATTGCGCCGCATGCTGCCGGAAGAGGCTTTGGCAAAGCCTTCGTCGCGTTTTATGAGGAATATGCCCGCACGAAGGGATGCCGGTATCTGCGCATGGATACGAATGTGAAAAATGCCCAGGCGCGGGCGATGTATCAAAAGCTGGGCTATAAGGAGATCGGCGTGATTCCCACGACGTTCAACGGCATCGAGGGCGTGAATTTGGTGCTGCTTGAGAAGCTGCTGTGAGGAGGAATGGCGGATGAATCCAGAAATGAACGAGCTGCTTACCGAACGCTTTAGCAAGGATTCCCTGATCGCGCTGGCGACCTCCAGCGCAAATGTGCCGTATGTGCGGGCGGTTAACGCTTATTACATGGACGGCGCATTTTACTGCGTGACGCATGCCGGATCCGGCAAAATGCGCCAGATCGAAGAAAACCCGTTGGTCGGCCTGTGCGGCGAGTGGTTCACGGGGCACGGCAGGACGCAGAGCCTTGGGCATGTGCTGCTTGAGCAGAACCATGCGCTGATGGAAATCCTGCGTCCGGCTTTTGCCTCATGGTATGCGCTGGGGCATGTGGATGAGAGCGATCCCGGCATGATTCTGCTGAAAATCACGCTGACTGACGGCGTGCTGATGAAGCATGGCCGCCGCTACGAATTCTGACTTTTGTATACATAAAGAAAAAACGCGCCGCAGCTCTGTGCAGCTGCGGCGCGTTTGATGTGATGAGCGTTTTGGGAAAATCCGATTACCAGGAATTCATGGTCTGGTTCAGATCGTAGGTCTTCTCCTGCAGGCCGATGCGGCTTTCGATGAAGTTGATCGCCATCTGCGGCCACTGGGCCAGCTGTGTGAACGCATTCACATAGTTGCGGGTGCCGGTGCCCAGACCCACGCCGTGCGGGGCATCCGGGGCGAGGTAGAAGGAGAAGTCGGAGAAGGTCTTGCACAGGTTATCCAGACCCGGCAGGACATAGGCATACAGACTGTCCTTGTGACCAATCACGCCGAAGAGCGCCGGCAGGTTCTCGTTGGCGGAGAAGTCCAGCGGCGTCATGGAGAACATGCCGTAGATCGGCAGGGCGACGGTCATGTCGGCGCTCATCTGGTCGATCTCATCGCAGACATACTGCGGATATACGCTGTCCGGGGTGGCGTTGCCTGCAGCGATAGCGCTCATGATGTTCATGCCGCCGGCAGAGAAGCCGCAGGTGATCATCACATCGGTCTTGGCGATGCCCTTTTCCTCGGCGTAGTAGCGGATATAGCGGATGGCACGGGTGAGGTCGAGGACCTGATCCTCCGCGGCGTACGGATTGACGCGGCGCTGGAGAACGTAGGCGTTGTAGCCGTTCTCGTTGAAGAACTCGGCAACCGGATAGCCCTCGACGACGTTGTTGCGGTGGGTGCTGCCGCCGCCGGCGATGATGACGACATTGCCCTTAACCTGAGTCTGGTCCTCAAGCAGATAGGGGTTGAGGAACGGACGGAAGCCCGGGTTGTCGTAGGAGATTTCCCAGCCCTCGGTGGGCAGCGGATCTTCCACGGCCATATCGTCTTCCCAGATATCCCATACGGTGGACGCCGGATCGGCGATCTGCACCATGGATTCGCGGAGTTCCTTCAGATTTTTATACAGATCGTAATGCCCCAGGACGACGCCGGCTTCGGTAGCCGGTGCAACGGTTTCATAGCGGGCGCGGGAGAGCTTGTGGAAGTTGACGTAAAGCTGCTCAAAATCGCCTTCAAAGGCATGCGGATAGTACACGACGTCGCGCGCTGCAGTGAGTTCCTCTTCGACGAGGACCTTGAACTCCTCCAGCGTATAGGGATTTTCTTCGGCATACGCTGCGGCGGCGAAGAGGGAGATGGCGGCAATCAGCGCCAGCGCCAGAATCTTCTTCATAATGATGTGCTCCTTTGTCTTATACTCGGCTCTCTCCGCGCGTGCACAGACGGACGGATAACGCCTGTTTATAACATTTTAACATGATTTATACATGAAGTCTATATTCCGGATGGATGCTTTATGCTGAAATGACAAATAGTTTCGCGCAGGGTCGTTGCCTGTGCGCAAAATTACGACGTGTCAAGATTCGCTCTTCCATTTTAAACGGAAATGTCTTATACTATAAAGGATTATGGAGTATTATGCCTGACTGTGCCCGGGCGGCGCAGCGGACATCCCCCTGTTTTTGACGACGAAGGAGAGAAGATTATGGCGCTTCGCAAGATGGTGTATATTGAGGACGAGCTTCTGCGCAAGAAAAGCCGCCCTGTGGATAAGTTTGATGAGAAGCTGCATAAGCTGCTTGACGATATGGCTGAGACGATGTACCACACCAATGGCGTGGGCCTTGCCGCGCCGCAGGTTGCCGTGCTGCGCCGCGTGGTCGTGATGGACTGCGGCGACGGTCTGATCGAGATGATCAACCCGGAGATCCTTTCAACCGAAGGCGAGCAGGACGGCCCGGAGGGCTGCCTGTCCGTGCCCGGCCGCCGCGGCATGGTGAAGCGCCCGATGATCGTGCGCGCGCGCTTCCAGGATCGTAACGGCGAATGGTACGAGATCGAGGCCGAGGAGCTGCTTGCCCGGTGCATCATGCATGAAACGGATCATCTCGACGGCGTTTTGTATGTGGACAAGATGTATCGCGAGATTTTTGCGGATGAGGAAATCGACGAGGAAGAGGCTGAGGAAGAGTGAGAATCGTATTCATGGGCACGCCGGATTTCGCCGTGCCGTCCCTGCGTGCGCTGCTTGAAAATGGCTATGACGTCGTGGGCGTCTTCTGCCAGCCGGACAGGCCGAAGGGCCGCGGTCATAAGCTCGCCGCCTGCCCGGTCAAGGAACTGGCCGTTTCGGCCGGGATTCCGGTGTTCCAGCCCGAGCGCATCAAGCGCGCCGAAGGCGTGGAGATGCTGAAATCCTGCGCGCCGGATCTGTGCGTGACGGCGGCGTTCGGCCAGCTGCTCTCCCAGGAAATCCTGGATATCCCGCCGCTGGGAACGATCAACGTACATTCGTCCCTTCTGCCCCTGCATCGCGGCAGCGCCCCGATCAACTGGAGCATCATCAAGGGCGACCAGGTGACCGGCGTAACGACGATGTTCACGGACAAGGGGATGGATACCGGCGATATTCTGCTGATGCGCGAGACGCCGATCGGCGAGAAGGAAAACGCGGGCGAGCTGAGCGACCGTCTGGCTGATATGGGCGCGCAGCTGCTGATTGAGACCATCCGCGAGCTGGAAAAGGGCACGCTCAGGCGGATTCCGCAGGATCACGACAAGGCGACGTATGAGCCGAAAATGGACAAGGAGCTCGGACGGATCGACTGGACGAAGCCTGCTAGGGAGATCGACTGGCTCATCCGCGGCGCGACGCCGTGGCCCGGCGCGTTCACAACGCTCGCTGGCGATGCGGGCGAGCAGACGATCAAGGTCTTCGAGCTGGTCCTGCGTGAGGGCAATCCTGCTGGACAGCCGGGCGAGATCGTCACGGCGGACGCCAAAATGGGACTCGTTGTTTCCTGCGGGGACTGTGACGTGGAGCTTTTGACCATTCAGATGCCCGGCGCGAAGCGCATGAATGCGAAGGATTACCTGCGCGGGCACACCATTGATACAGGCGTTTGCCTGGGAAAGGCGTAAATGATGTCTGACAACAGAGGCCGCGACGGCGGATTCCGCGGCGGAAGGAAATTCGAAAACAAGGATCGCAAGCCGGGCTTCGGCGAGAAGAAGAGCTTCGGCGAGAAGAAGAGCTACGGCGAGAAGAAGAGCTACGGCGAGAAGAAGAGCTACGGCGAAAAGCGGGGCTTTGCGCCGCGCGGGGATCGTCCGCTGCGCGCGCCGCATGCGGATAAGCCGCACGCGATGAACCTTGCGCCGCGCCGCGTCGCGCTGGAAACGCTGCTGGACGTCAGCCGCAGCGACGCGTATGCGTCCCTCGCGCTGGATAAGCGACTGGCCGCCGCGCTTTTTGGCCGCCGCGATCGCGCGTTCACCACGCAGCTGGTGTATGGAACGCTGGAAAACCGCATTGCGCTGGACTGGCGCATCGACCAGTTCCTGGAGGGCGAGAAGGAAATCGAGCCCGCTGTGCGCGAGATTCTGCGCATGGGTGCGTATCAGCTGTTCTATCTCGACCGCGTGCCGGATATGGCCGCTGTGGATGAGAGCGTCAGCCTGACCCGCGCGATGGGCTTTGAGGGCTTTACCGGCCTTGTCAATGCTGTGCTGCGCAACATGATCCGCGGCAAGGAAAACGTCGTCTGGCCCAAGCCGGCGGATGACCCGGCGAAGTATCTGTCCGTGATGTTCAGCGCGCCGATGGACCTTGCGCAGCTGCTGATCGAGGCTTACGGAGAAAACGGCGCGCTCAATATTCTGCGCCATCGCCCGAAGGACCGCGATATCACCGTCCGCGTCAATTACCTGCGCTGCGACGATGCGCGCCTGCGCAGCCTCTTTGCGGATGAAGAACTCGAGTTTTCTCCGGGTATCGTGCCGGGCACCTATAAGGTGCGTCATGCCGGCGATATGACGCGCATGCGCGCCTTCCAGAATGGCCTTTTCACCATTCAGGGCGAAAGCTCTGTGATCGCTGCGCGCATGGTCGGCGCCAAGCCCGGTCAGACCGTGCTCGACGCCTGCGCCGCCCCCGGCGGAAAGACGGCCGTGCTCAGCGAAATGATGAACGATACGGGCCGCGTGTATGCGTGGGATACCCATGCGCACCGCGTGGAACTGATCCGCGGAACGGCGAACCGGCTCAAGCTCGAAAATGTCCGCCCGGCGGTGAAGGATGCTTCTGCGCCGCGCCCGGATATGGCGATGACGCTGGACGCCGCGCTGATCGACGCGCCCTGCTCCGGCACGGGCGTCATGCTCGAAAAGCCGGACCTCAAATACCGCGTGACCCGCGAGGGCGTCGCGTCCCTGTGCCGCACGCAGGCAGAGATCCTCGATGCGATCGCGCCGATGCTGCGCGTGGGCGGTACGCTGGTGTATTCCACCTGCTCCGTCCTTCCGCAGGAGAACGGCGCGCAGGTTCGCGCCTTCCTGGAGCGCCATCCCGAGTACGAGGTCGTCCCGATGGCTGCGGAGCTGCCGCAGGCGCTGGCGCAGTATGAAACCGAATTCGGCCTGCAGATGTTTGCGCATCGCGACGGTACGGACGGCTTCTATGTCTGCCGTATGCGCAGGGTTCGTGCGTAAATGCTGCGCAGATAGAGATTGAGAAGATGAAGGATATGAAGGAGAAGACCCAGCTGCTTGGGATGACGCCCGAGGAGCTCGGCGCGTTTTTCAAGGAGCTCGGCCAGCCGGCCTTCCGCGCCAAGCAGGTGTTTGCCTGGCTGCATCAGGGCGTGCCGTTTGAAAAAATGAGCAATCTGCCCAAGGCGCTGCGGGAACGGCTGACCGGGGAATGTATCGACAATCCCGTCCGCGTGCTGGAGCAGATTGAGTCCAGACTCGACGGCACGATGAAGCTGCTCTATGGCCTGCCGGACGGCCATGTCATCGAGGGCGTGCTGATGCGCTACAAGTACGGCAATACGCTGTGCCTGTCCACGCAGGTCGGCTGCCGCATGGGCTGCGCGTTCTGCGCCAGCACGCTAGACGGCTGCGCCCGCAGCCTCACGCCGGCGGAGATGCTCGGCCAGATCGTCTGCGCCAACGGCGTGCTTGCCGGGCAGGGGGAAGGACAGAAGGTCGGCAATATCGTGCTCATGGGCAGCGGCGAGCCGTTTGACAACTACGACAACGTCGTGAAATTCCTGCGGATTCTCCGCATGGAGGGCGGCCTTTGCATCGGCATGCGCAGCGTGTCGCTGTCGACCTGCGGCCTTGTGCCCAATATGTGCCGTTTTGCCGAAGAAAACCTTCCGGTGACGCTGTCGCTTTCCCTGCATGCGCCTAACGACGAGATCCGCAGGCAGACCATGCCGGTCGCCAAAGTCTATTCGATCGACGACGTGCTCTCCGCCTGCCGCTATTATATCGAAAAGACGGGCAGAAGGGTGATTTTTGAATATGCGCTGGTGCACGGCGTGAACGCGTCGCCCGAACATGCGCAGGAGCTGGCGCATCGCCTGCGGGGCATGCAGTGCCATGTGAACCTCATTCCGCTCAACAGCGTGCCGGAGCGCGGACTTCAGGGCGTTTCTGAGCGCGAAGTGGATGCGTTTAAAAAGGCGCTGGAGCAGCGCAACATCTCCGTCACGCGCAGGCGCGAGATGGGAGACGACATTGAAGGCGCATGCGGACAGCTGCGCCGCAGATACATCAAGGACATGAAGGAGGAAGCCTGACGGCCGTTCCCATGGGAACGGCGCAGGCGGCCTGGAAAGGAGCAGGATCGTGGCAGCGACGCTGAGGACGCATGTCGGCAGGATACGCCGGCAGAACGAGGACGCGGCCTGGCTGGACGAAGCGCGCGGCGTATTTGCCATCGCGGACGGCATGGGTGGCCATCTGGCGGGCGAGGTTGCCAGCAAAATGGCGATCGACGCTGTCATGGCCGCGACGGAAGGCGAGCGTACCGCGGGGGTTTCCGTGCTGCGTGCAGCGGCGGAGCGCGCGCATGAGGCGATTCTTGCCCATGCGGAGATGCATCCGGAATGTTCCGGTATGGGTACGACGCTCTCGGTCATGTGGCGCGGCGGCAGGTATATGTATATCGCTCATGTCGGCGACAGCCGCATCTATCGTCTGCGCGGGGGAAAGCTCGAGCAGATTACAGAAGACCATTCGCTGGTGGAGGAGCTCGTCCGCGCGAAAATCATCACGCGCGAGGAGGCGAGAACCCATCCCCGGCGCAACATCATCACCCGCGCGCTGGGCACGCCGGGCGAAAACAGCGCCGATCTTCTCGCAACAGATACGCAGCGGGGCGATCTGTGGCTGCTGTGTTCCGACGGCCTGAACAGCATGATTTCCGACAGGGAAATCGAAAGGACGATGAACGCCGCGGGTAATCTGGAGAACATGGCGGATGCGCTGATTGCAAAAGCGCTTGACGCCGGCGGGCGGGATAACGTCACGCTCATACTCTATCGCGATGAGGAGGTGAGCGCATGGATTCAAGACTGATCGGCAAGGTGATCAGCAGACGCTTCCGCATTGAGGACGTTCTCGGCAGGGGCGGTATGGCGATCGTTTATCGCGCGTTTGATTATAAGACCAATCAGCTCGTTGCGCTCAAGGTTCTGCGCGAGGAATACGAAAACGACCCCGAGTATAAGGCGCGCTTCAAGCGCGAGGCGGAGGTCTGCAAAAAGCTCAATCATCCCAATGTCGTCAATATGATCGACGCCGGCGTGGTCGGCGGGATTTCGTACATCGCGATGGAATACGTCGACGGACCGACACTCAAGGATCTGATCGGCGAGCGCGGCCGGATGGAGCAGGCGGATGCGGTGCATTGCGCCCTGCAGGTGCTCGCTGCGCTTTCGCATGCGCATCAGCGCGGCATCGTGCACAGAGACGTTAAGCCCCAGAATGTCATGATCTCGCGCAACGGACAGGTCAAGATCGGCGATTTCGGCATCGCCGGCATGGCGGATACGCAGACGCTGACCACGGACGGAGACGTCATGGGTTCCGTGCATTATTTCTCGCCGGAGCAGGCAAAGGGCATCAAGGCGACTGCGGCGAGCGATCTGTATTCCGTGGGCATCATTCTCTATGAAATGCTCGCGGGACATGTGCCCTTCGAGGGGGAAACGTCCGTGTCGGTGGCGATGATGCACCTGATGGAGACGCCCAAGCCCATCGAGGAGGAGGCGGACGTCTGCCGTGCGGTGGAGCTGATCGTCAAAAAGGCGCTGGAAAAGCAGCCGCAGGATCGCTACCAGAGCGCCGAGCTGATGATCCGCGATCTGCGCAGGGCGCTGCGTCATCCCGACGGCGATTTCATGCAGATCCGTATCGACCAGGAAAAGAAACGGAAAAAACGCAGAACGGATCAGGAGCACGGAGAGAAGGCGGGCGGCGCGGCCGTGCGCGTGCTGACGGCCATCGCTGCGCTGGTATGCGTCGGGCTGATCATTGGAACGGGTATCTCGATCTACCGCGCGATGTTTGTCCTGACGAAAATGCCGGATCTGGCTGGTGTGGATACGCAGACGGCGGAGCGCATGGTCGATACGGCGGGGCTTTTGCCGCAGCTGAGCTACGCGTACAGCGACATGCCGGAAGGATACGTTGCGGCGCAGTCGCCCAAGGCGGGCGAACAGGTCCGCAGAGGCGATACCGTGTCGGTGACGATCTCCAAGGGAAGCAACATGCTTTCCGTGCCGCGCTTTATCGGCATGACGCAGGAAGAAGCCATTGCGGCGATTACAGCGCAGGGACTTGTTCTTGGCGATATCATTATTGAACCCAGCGAGCAGCAGCGCGGAACGGTCGTCGGACAGACGCCGGAGGCCAGCGCAAGCGCGCAGATCGGCAGCCGGATTGATTTGACGGTATCCGGCGGACGCGTGGTTGTGCCGATGCTGGTGGGACAGCGTGAGGAGGAAGCGCTCTCGCGCATCGCGACGCTTGGGCTTTCCTGCGGGATGATCACCTACGAAAATGTCACGGATGCGCGTCAGGACGGCGTGGTGCTCGCGCAGTCGCTGGAGGAGTTCGCGCAGGTGCTGCCCGGCTCCGTGGTGGAAATATCCGTAGGCTTTTACGATAAGCGCAAGTACAGCGCTTCGGTGAAGGTGAAGGTCGACGTGCCGCAGGAGGGCGTGAGCGTCCGGGTGACGCTCGTCGGCGCAGACGGCAAGGAAAGCGACATGTACGCAGCGACGCATACGGAACCCGGCCAGATTGAGCTGGACGTGCTGCTGCGCAGCGAGCAAAGCGGCGTTGCGACCTGGAGGCTGTATCTGGACGGCGGCTTCAGGAGCGAGGCGACCGCAGTGCTCCAATAAGTGATCAGGCAGAAACAGGCAAAGAGGTAGAGATGACTGGAAGTATCATGCGGGGTATCGGCAGCTTTTATACGGTGCTCTGCGACGAGGATGGACAGGAATACACCCTGCGCGCCCAGAAGAAGCTGCGCCATCAGAAGATGACCCCGATGGTCGGCGACCGTGTCCGTTTCTCGCCCGGACAGGGGGAGGAAAACGGCTGGCTGGAGGAAATCCTGCCGAGAAAAAGCGTGATCGAGCGTCCGAGCGTCGCCAATGCGGATATGCTGATGCTGGTTGTGGCGAGCGTGCCGCAGCCGGATATGATGCTGATTGACAAGCTGATCCTTTGCGCGGCGAAGGGCGGCATGACGCCGGCGCTGTGTGTGAACAAGATTGATCTGGGCGGCGATCTGGCGGAGGAAATCCGGGCGGAATACGCGGGTACGCAGCTGCGCGTATTTGCCGCCAGCGCGCTGACCGGCGAGGGCGTGGAAACGCTCCGGGAAGCGATGCGCGGCAAGGTGACCTGTCTGGCCGGGCAGAGCGCCGTGGGCAAAAGCTCCCTGCTCAATGCGCTTTTCGGTCTTGAACTGGAAACCGGCGGCCTCAGCCGCAAAACAGACCGCGGCAGGCACACGACGAGGCGATCGGAAATGATGGCGGTGGACGGCATGCTCGTGCTCGATACCCCGGGCTTCAGCCTGCTGGAACTGGAAAGCATGGAGCCGCAGGACTTTGCCGAGCTTTATCCCGAGTATAACGCTCTGGCCGGAGCGTGCCGCTTCCAGCCCTGTCTGCATGACAGGGAGCCGGGCTGCGCCGTGCATGCCGCTGTCGATGCGGGCGGCCTGAGCGCTGTGCGCTGGATGCGTTATCGCGAGCTGCTCGCCGAAGTCAGGGAAAACTGGAAAGGAAGATACATATGAATAAGCGTAAGGTTGAGATTTCTCCGTCCGTGCTCGGCGCAGATCTGATGCGCCTTGGCGAGGAGATCAAGCTGGTGGAGAAGCTGGGCATTACCTGGCTGCATCTGGACCATATGGACGGCCATTTTGTGCCCAATATCAGCTTCGGACCGGATTTTGTGTCTGCGATGCGCAAGCAGACCAAGCTGTTTCTGGATGTGCATCTGATGCTGAGCAATCCGATGAAGTATATCCGGGCCTATGCCAAGGCGGGCGCTGATCTGATTACGGTGCATATTGAGGCGGAGGACGACGCCAGGGAAATGCTGGAGGAAATCGCCGCGCATGGCATTAAAGCGGGCATTTCCATCAAGCCCGGAACGGATCCGGAGGCGATCCGCGACCTGCTGCCGCTGTGCGATCTGGTGCTGGTGATGACCGTGGAGCCGGGCTTCGGCGGCCAGAGCCTGCGCGAGGATTGCCTCAAAAAGATTCCTGTGCTCGCCGAAATGATCCGTGAAACCGGCAGGGAGATCATCATCGAGGTTGACGGCGGCATCAAGCAGGAGAACGCGCATCTGGCGATCGAGGCGGGCGCCGATATGCTGGTCATGGGCACGGGACTTTTCCGCGCCAAGGATCCGGCGGCTGTCGTGAAGGGTGTCCGCAGGGCGGCGGAGGGCAAATAATGCGCGCGCTGATCGTCCTGGGCGGAGAAGCGCCCGGCCGGGCTTTGCTGGAGCGCTGCATGCGCCAAAGCGATCTTACGATTGCGGCGGACAGAGGACTTGCCGCGTTCGACAAGGCGGGGCTTGCGCCGGATTGCCTGATCGGCGATATGGATTCCGTGCCGCAGAATGTGCTTGAGCGCTATACAGGCAGGCTGGAGCAGACGCGGCTCAACCCGGTAAAGGATGACACCGACGCAGAGGCGGCGCTGCATCTGGCGGTTTCGCGCGGTGCGGACGAGATCACCTTTCTCGGCGCGCTCGGCGGTCGGCTGGATCATGCGCTGGCGAATGTGATGCTGCTCAACAGGGCGCATCAGCTGGGGGCGCGCGCTGAGATTCTCAGCGAGACGGTGCGCATCGCGCGCGTATGCGGCGCGGAACGCCTGTGCGGCGCGAAGGGCGACACGGTGTCGCTTTTGCCGCTTGGCCGCGCAGAAGGCGTTACGCTTACGGGCTTCTATTATCCGCTTGCGGATCATACGCTCACAAGCGACACGTCGCTGGGGGTGAGCAATGTCGTCGTCTGTGACGAGGCGAGGATCGAGGCTGCCGCCGGCGATCTGATTTTGTTTCATTATTATGCAGGGGATTTGCAGGAATTTGATCAGTGAGGTCGAATGAACCATAGTCCGATTTATGCTGGAATCCTGAATGAAATCGGCCCGCTTTCGCTTTTTCTGGCAAGAAAAAGTTGAAAGCGGGAATTTTTATGGCGAGATAGGTATTTGAAGGAGCTGTGTCGAATACAAGTAAATCAGGTCATAAGATGTCGGATTACGAAAACCCGGCAGACCATGCGGAGCAGGGAGGCGGAAGCATGACGATCAAGGCGATGCTTGAACAGCGTGAGCGCGATACGCTCAGCCCGTTTGCGCAGCTTTCTGCCGAATCCAGAGGCCGCGAGCGTCCGGTGGGCAGCGATGACATGCGGACGGAATTCCAGCGCGACCGCGACCGGATTCTGCACTGCAAGTCGTTCAGGCGGCTCAAGGGCAAGACGCAGGTTTTCCTTTCTCCGCAGGGCGATCATTACCGCACAAGGCTGACGCATACGCTTGAGGTCACGCAGGTTGCGCGCACGCTGGCGCGCTCGCTGCGCCTGAATGAAGACCTTGCCGAGGCAATCGCCATGGGGCATGATCTGGGCCATACGCCGTTTGGCCATGCGGGCGAGGCGGCGCTGGATAAGCTGATCGAGGGCGGCTTTGAGCACAGGGAACAGAGCCGGCGCGTGGTCGAGGTGCTCGAGCGCGGCGGACAGGGGCTGAACCTCACCTGGGAGGTGCGTGACGGCATCGAGCATCATTCCGGAAAGGTGCGGCCTCAGACCCTGGAGGGATGCTGCGTGCATCTGGCCGACCGTATTGCCTACATCAACCACGATATTGACGATGCAATCCGCGCAGGCGTGCTGCGCGAATCGGATCTTCCGCGCAGGGCGATCAAGCTGCTCGGAAAGACGCACGGCGAACGGGTCGGCGCGATGATCGCCAGCGTCATCCGCCATTCCGAGGGCAGGAACGAAGCGGCAATGGATCCGGAAATCTGGGATGCGCTGCTTGAACTGCGCGCGTTTATGTTCGAACGCGTGTATTCGCGCGATTGGGCGAACGATGAATGCAGAAAAACGCATCATATTGTGACTGAATTGGTAGGATATTACATGGAGCATCCCGGACAGATGCCCAACGAATATGTGGAAATCGTTTATCGCG
This sequence comes from Clostridia bacterium, assembly GCA_017436605.1. Taxonomy (GTDB): domain Bacteria; phylum Bacillota; class Clostridia; order Christensenellales; family Aristaeellaceae; genus Ventricola. The sequence goes on from JAFSCW010000056.1 coordinate 15,839, forward strand.
AGGGAACGCAGCGCGGCGTATGCGATTATGTCGCCTGCATGACCGATGCATATGCGGTCAAGACCTATCAAAAGCTATTTATTCCGCCGTTTTTTGACGGAACGGTGTGAATTCCCGGATATTATGCCGAAAAAATGCATATTCAATGCAGGAATGCGATGAATTGCGGCGAAAAAGAGTAGGACGGTGAGGGACGTTGGCAGGAGGCAGATTTCCGCAGGCATGGCTGGACGAGCTCCGCGAACGCGCCGACATCGTTCAGGTCGTCTCCAGATATGTTCAGCTGAACAGCAAGGGAGGACGTTACTGGGGCCTGTGCCCTTTCCATGGGGAAAAGACCGCTTCGTTTTCTGTCAATCCGCAGCGGCAGATGTATTACTGTTTCGGCTGCCATGCGGGCGGAAGCGCCATCAATTTTGTGATGGAGATGGAGCATCTGGAGTTTAAGGACGCGGTGAAGCTGCTGGCCGAACAGGTTCATATGGAACTGCCGGAAATGGTCGGCGGATATGAAGACGCGGCGAGCAAGACCGAAAAGGAACGCATCTACGAAGCGAACAGGCAGTGCGCGCGCTTTTTCCACAGCCAGCTCTGGAAGCAGGAAAATGAGCAGGTGCTTGCCTATCTGTATAACCGCGGGCTGGACGACCAGACCATCCGCATGTTTGGCCTGGGTTCCACGCCGCCGCGCAGCGACGAGGCGACGCAGGCGATGCGTTCGCTCGGCTTTACGGACGACGAGCTTGTCCGCGCGGGCATTTCTGTTCGGCGCGAGGGCAGGGTTTATGATATGTTCCGCCAGCGGGCGATCTTTCCGATCATCGACGCGCAGGGACGCGTGCTCGGTTTCGGCGGGCGTGCGCTGGGCGATGTTAAGCCGAAATACCTCAACACGGGCGATACGCCGGTGTTCAACAAGCGGCTGGGCGTCTTTGCGGCCAATCTGCTCAAAAAGCAGCGCGGTCTCAAGCGCGTGATTCTGGTCGAGGGATACATGGACGTCATTGCGCTGACGCAGGCGGGACTGCCGGGCGTCTGTGCGACGCTGGGCACGGCGCTGACCATCGAGCAGGCAAGAATGCTCAAGCGCTATGCGCCGGAAATCTGGGTATCCTACGACGGCGACGCCGCGGGACAGCACGCGATTCTGCGCGCGCTGGAAATTTTCGATCAGGAAGGCATCCGAGCCCGCGTGCTGGATTTTCCCGGCGGCATGGATCCGGACGACTTCATCCGCGAATACGGCGCGCAGGGACTGGAAAGCCTTGAGCCGATGGACGCGACGAGCTACCGCATGAAGCAGGAAATGGGCAATCACGACCTCAGCACGCAGGAGGGGCGGACGGCCTATGCGATTGCCTGCGCGAAGCATCTTGCAAAGGTGAAAGAGCCGGTCGAGCTGGAGAATTATGTCAGTCAGCTGATGATTTCGACCGGATTTACGAGGGATGTTCTGCTGGCGCAGATCGGCAGGACGGAGATGATCGCAAAGGAAAAGCGATCGACCTACCGGCATGCCGCAAGGCCGCTGGAGGAAAAAAACGAGGGCGTAAGCCTCGGGGCTGCGCAGGCGGAGAAGCAGCTTCTGCGCCTGCTGGCCGAAGGACATTTGGAGCCCGGCACCGTAACGGCGGAGGATTTTATTACGCAGGAGCGCAGAGAATTCGCCGAAAAGCTCCTTGCGGGCATGTCTCCCGGCGCAATTCTTGAGGAGATTGCCGACGAGGACAGGCGCGCGCGGGCGGCAAGCGTGCTCAGCAGCGAGAGCGGCGCATCCCGTGAGGATGAGCTGCGCATGGCGGGCGATTGCCTGCGCATCCTGCATTATGTGCGGATTGATGAAAAAATCGCCGCGCTCAAGCAGGAGGCCGCCGGGCAAAAGGGTGAAGATAAGCGCAAGACGCTGATGAAAATACAGGAACTGACGAAGGACAGGCAGAAAGCCGGAAGAAAGGAATGACTTCTCATGGCACTGACACGTGAACAGGCGCAGCAGAAGGTAAAGGAGATTCTTGAACTCGTTCGCAACGAGAAAAAGACGATCACCTATCAGGAAGTAATGAACAAACTCAGCGAGCTGGATATCGACGCGGATGCGATTGACGCCGTCTTTGAGACGCTCGAAGCCGAGGGCATCAACGTCATCAGCGGCGCGGAGGATGACGCTGTTGTCGCTGCGCAGGAGACCGTGGAGCCGGAATACGACCTTTCTGTTCCGGAGGGAATCAGCATCGACGATCCGGTGCGCATGTATCTCAAGGAGATCGGCAAGGTTCCGCTGCTGACGGCTGAAGAAGAAATCGAGATTGCCAAGAAGATGCTTGAGGGCGGTCCCGACGCCGAGGTGGCCAAGAAAAAGCTCGCCGAGGCCAACCTTCGTCTGGTTGTTTCGATCGCCAAGCGCTATGTGGGCCGCGGTATGCTCTTCCTCGATCTGATTCAGGAAGGCAATCTGGGCCTGATCAAGGCGGTTGAAAAGTTTGATTATACCAAGGGCTTCAAGTTCTCGACCTATGCGACCTGGTGGATCCGTCAGGCGATTACCCGTGCGATCGCTGATCAGGCGCGAACCATCCGTATTCCGGTGCATATGGTTGAAACGATCAACAAGCTGATCCGCGTCAGCCGCCAGCTCCTGCAGGAGAAGGGCCGCGAGCCGCAGCCGGAGGAGATCGCCGAGGCGATGGGCATTACCGTGGAAAAGGTGCGCGAGATCATCAAGATCGCGCAGGAGCCGGTTTCTCTGGAGACGCCGATCGGCGAGGAAGAGGATTCCCATCTGGGCGACTTTATCCAGGACGACGATGCGCCGCCGCCGGCGGAGGCCGCGTCGTTCACCCTGATGAAGGAGCAGCTCATGGGTGTGCTCGATACGCTGACCCCGCGTGAAAAGAAGGTGCTGTCCCTGCGTTTCGGCCTGGAGGACGGCCGCCAGCGGACGCTTGAAGAGGTCGGCCAGGAGTTCAACGTCACCCGCGAGCGCATCCGCCAGATCGAGGCGAAGGCGCTGCGCAAGCTGCGCCATCCCAGCCGCAGCAAGAAGCTCAAGGATTATCTGGAGTAACAAGTTCATCGGCCTTCCCCTGCGGGGGAAGGTTTTTTCGGAATAGGAATACAGGACGGGGAAGGAGCGCAAAAAGCGGATGAACTGCGGAGGGGAGACGGCGCGATGGTTCAACTGGATGAAAGACTGAGCGCGATTGCGGAGCTTGTGCTGGAGGCCCTGGACGGCATCGGGGCGCCAAAGGCGGCGGATATCGGCTGCGATCATGGGCGGCTGACGGCGCATCTGCTTGAGCGCAGGCGGGATCTGACGATGATCGCCAGCGATGTGAGTGCGCCTTCGCTGGAAAAAGCGAGGCAGCTGCTGCTTGCGCGCGGCCTGAGCGGACGGGCGCAGACCGTGGTTGCGGATGGCCTTTCCGGCATCACAGAGCCGGTTCATGCGATCGTGCTGGCCGGTATGGGCGCGGAGACGATTCTGCGGATTCTCGAAGAGGGCAGGGAAAGAATCGGCGGGGCTGCGCTGATTATGCAGGCGAACGTCGATCTGCCGCTGCTGCGCGGTATGCTGGCGCAGAAAGGTTTCGTCGTTGTGCGGGAGGTCTTTTCCCATGCCGCAGGCAGACGCTATGCGACGATGCTTGCCCGCAGGGGGGAGAGCAGAACCCTGACGGCGCGCGAGGCGCTGCTGGGCACAGCTTTGTCCGGCGCGCAGGATAAAGGACAGCGGGCGTATTTTATCTGGCAGCGCGGCGTGCGCGTGCGCGAGATGGAGAAGATTGCGACGCTCGTATCGGAGAATGCGGCGGGGCGGATGGAAAAGAATCATCAGGAACTGACGTGGATTGCGGAGGCGATAGGGATGCAGGTATGTACGGCTGCGGAGATTGAACGGCTTGTGGGCGGCATTGCGCCCTATGAGCTGGCGGAGGAATGGGATAACGTCGGGCTGCTGCTGGGGCGCCGGGGCGCGCAGGTAACGCGCGTGCTGGTTGCGCTGGATCTGACCGAGGGCGTCGTCCAGGAGGCGAAGACGCTGGGGGCGGAGGCGATCGTCACCCATCATCCCATCATGATGAGCGCGCGCAGGCGCCTGACCGACGACGACCGCGAGGGCAGGCTGATGCTCGAAATCGCGCAGGCGGGTATCGCACATATCGCGGCGCATACGAATTTTGACAGCGCGCCGGACGGCGTGAACGACACGCTGATGGCGCTGATGGGTGCGCGCAATATCCGCGGCGAAGGCTGTATCCGCGTGGGCGAGCTGGAGCCGGGGCTGACGCTGGGCGAGCTGGCACAGCGCGCGGAAAAAAAGCTGCGCGGGCCTGTGCGGGTGTTCGGCGCGGGGGATATGTCCGTGCATGTGCTGGGCTGCTGCTCCGGCGCGGGTTCGGGCGAGCTGGAAAAGGCGCGGGCGCTCGGCGCGGACTGCCTGCTCAGCGGGGAGATCAAGCACCACCACGCGCTGGATTTCGCGGACGCCGGCTGCGGCGTGCTCGAGGCCGGGCATTATGAAACGGAAAATCCTGCCTGCGAAGTGATGGCTATCGCTTTACAAAATGCATGCGATGCGCTAAAATATAATGTAACGGTTTTTTGCTCCAAGGGAAATCCCTTTGGGCGTTGAGTATAAGGAGGGCCTTATTTTGGAACAGTATGAACTTTTGTGGCAGTATCAGCAGGTCGACATGGAGCTGGATCGATACGAGAAGGAGATGCGCTCGAACAGCAACCGCAAGGAGCTGCTCAAGCACCGCAATTTCCTGCTCGAACAGCAGAATGTCCTCAAGAAGATCGAGGGCGACGTGGAGATCATGAGCGACCGTATGGAAGCGCTGGCTGATGAGATCAAGCGCCTGAACGGCTCTGTGGCCGAGGCGACGGCGAACTTCGAGGCGAACCGTCCGCAGGATCTCGAGGAGGCGAAGAAGCAGATCGCGTCCATCCAGAAGCTGCTTGCCACGATCTCCCGCTACGAGGCGGAGCTGGCCAAAATGCGCAAGGACTCCGAGGCGCGCGACCGCCAGCAGCGTGAGGTTCGCGTGCGCGCTGCCAAAGCCCGCGCCGAGTTTGACCGCATCAAGGTCATCTATGACGAGGAATACAAGGTGGCGGCCGTGAAGCTCGAAGAGCTCAAAAAGAAGGTTGCCAAGGAGGCGCAGGGCATCGACGCTTCTCTGCTGGAGAAGTATAAGGCCATCAAGCGCCACGCGGCGCAGCCGATCACCAGGCTGCACGACGACCGCTGCGGCGGCTGCAACATGCAGCTTTCCGCTGCGGATAAGGACAAGGTGCGCTCCGGTCTGCCGTTTGTCGAGTGCGAGAACTGCGGCCGCATCATCCTGGTCAAGTAAGCATGAATCAGCGGGAGAGATCCCGCTTTTTCTATTATAAATATGGAAAGGGGAGGAAAGGGCGTTGAATACGTGGGATGAAACGGCGGCGGTGGATGCGTTTTTTGCGGGCAGGGTGCAGGCGTGGACGCTGTTTGATGCGCTATCTAGAGCCGTGCGCAGCGCATATCCCGGGGCAAAGCTTCGCGTGATGAAAACCTGCATAGCGTTTGACGATCTTAAACCGTTTCTCTATGTGTCTTTTCCGCCGCGAAAGAGCATGCAGGGGCTTTGGCTGAGCATCGGTCTTCGCGAGGCGTATGATCATCCGAGGATTGCGATGCTTGTGCCGATCAGCAAAACCCGCTTCACGGCGCATATCCACCTGACATGCGCACAGGAGATCGACGCGCAGCTGATGCAGCTGATTGATTGTGCGCGCCAATGATGGAATTGACAAAAGAAAAAAAGTGTGCTATAATCGCTCCCGTTTGTGAGGCTGCCGGGCGGCCGCGCGCCGGAAGGTGTGAGGAAAGTCCGAGCTCCATAGGGCAGAGTGCCGGGTAACACCCGGCGGGGGCGACCCCAGGGAAAGTGCAACAGAGAGATACCGCATGCCAGACAGTTCGATTTCTACTTTGCTTTGGCAGAGTAGAAATCTATTTGATATAGAAACTTCGTTTTTATATCATCTGCTTGACATGTAAGGGTGGAAAGGTGAGGTAAGAGCTCACCCGCGGCCTGGCGACTCGTCCGCGATGTAAACCCCGCTCGGAGCAAGAAACGAAAGAGCGTTTGAGACGGCCCGTCAAGCTCTCAGGATTTCGCTTGAACCTATCGGTAACGATAGGTCTAGATAGATGACCGCCAATTACAGAACTCGGCTTACAGGCTTCTCTCACAGACTTTTCGGTATAGATCTTCACCGCGTCATCCGCGATGAATCAAAGCGATCGGACGTGCCATTTTAACCCGGCATGTCCTTTTTTGTTTGCGTGAATAGCGGCGTATACAGAAACGAATTGACATCGTGCGCGGGACTTTCTATAATGGAAAAGAAACACGTGTTGTGATATTCAAGAAGGGACGCGAAGGAAGAACGAGCATGCGCGGTGATGAAGCCGGATGGGGGAACGGTTGAATACGGAGGGTAAAGATGAAGAGGAGAATCATGAGAACAATCCTTGCAGGGGTGCTTTGCCTCGCTGCGCTCTTTGCGGGCGTGTCTTCTGCGCATGCGCTGGGGGTTGCGCTGCCCAATGCGCTGCGGGAGATTGCAGACGAGACGTTCATGGGCAATACTGCGTTTGAACACGTCATATTGCCGGGAAATCTGAAAGGGATTGGAAGCCGCGCATTTGCCTATTGCAGCGGGCTTGAGAGCATTTATATCCCTTCGTCCGTTGAACAGATTGCAGACGACGCATTTGAAGGCTGCAGCGGCCTGACCATCCTGTGCGAGCGGGACAGCTATGCGGCGCAGTATGGCGCGGCGCACGGGGACATTGCCGTAGAGCTGGTGGGCGAGATTCAGGCTGCGCTTTCTGTGAACCGTCTGATGTGCGAGGGCGGCGAGATTGATCTTTGCTGGACGGTTGAAGCGGATTTTCCGATGGAGGGCGATCAGAGCGAGCTGACCGTGATGCTCAACGGCGGGGAGCATGCGAGGTTTGAAAAGAGCAGCCGGATGGAATATACGCTGACGGAAACCCATAAGCCTGCGCTCAGCGGCGAGATGTATGCGGTATGCACATATTATCGCGCTGACGGCGAGACGGTGCAGGTAATCAGCGAGAAGACGCAGCTCGTCGGTCAGCTGAGCGGATCGCTGACTGCGCTGGATTCGCTTGCAGACAAGGGCGGATATGTGACCTGGGAACTGGCGCTGGAGGATGCGGCGGGCGCGCCCATCGTGCAGTATAGTGTGTACAGGGAGGGCGAACTCTTCGCCCAGAGCGCGCCGGTGACGGATATGCTGTATCGCGCGCAGCTTACCGAGGCGGGCGAATACACGGCGATGGCGGAGATCACAGACGGTCTGGAACGCACGCTGACCGTGACAAGCGGCGCGGTGACGGTATCGGAAAACGAAGCCGCGGCCGACCCGCTGTCGTACAGGCTTCAGGCGGACGGCGCGGGCTATGCGGTCGTGGGCTGTGAAATCGACGCGGCTTCCGTGGCGATTCCCTCCGAGAGGAACGGACTGCCGGTCGTGGAAATTGCGGATGGCGCGTTCCTGCTGTGCCAGTCGCTGACCAGCGTATCCATCCCCGACAGCATCGTGCGGATCGGCGCGTATGCGTTTCATGACTGCGCGCAGCTGACGTCCGTGACAGGCTGCGCGGGCGTTGCTGCGGTCGGCGAGGGCGCGTTTTCCGGCTGTGCGCAGCTGAGCGATTTTGCGTTCCCGGGTGAGCTTGAGGCGATTCCGGACAGGATGATGGAGGGCTGCTCGGCGCTTTCGGCGGTCAGTTTGCCGTCCTCTGTGACAGAGATCGGGGATGCTGCGTTTTCCGGCTGCGATTCGCTCTCGTTCGTGACGCTTGGCGCATGGATGAGAAGCATCGGCAGCGGCGCGTTTTCGGGGTGTTCCGGTCTGAAGAGCATCGTATTCCCGCAGGAGCTGGAAACGATCGGCGATCAGGCGTTTTCCGGCTGTTCCGGTCTGAGGAGCCTGACGCTTCCGCAGAATCTGCAGTCCATCGGGATGTCCGCGTTTTCCGGCTGCACGCTGCTGGGCACGGTTGAATTCGAGAACGTCAATACGCAGATCGGGGATTATGCCTTTGCCTATTGCCCGGACGCCGTGCTGCAGGCCTTCGGTTCCGGCGCGGTGGAGGCGTGGGCGAATGCCATGTATATGGCGTTCATCAACACGTCGATTCCCGTGCTGGAATGTGCTGAGGCGGTCGAGGGCGAGTATCATGCCGGACGGGCGATGAGCTGGCGGGCGCAGGCGAGCCTGGGCAGCAAACCCTATACCTACAGCTTTGATATCTATCGCGGAAGCGAGCTGGCGCTCAGCAGCGGCGCGCAGGCGGAGGATACCTTCCGCTTTACGCCGCAGGAGGAGGGCACGTACCATGCCGAGATGACGGTGACCGACGCCGCAGGGCGGAGCGTCTCCGCCAGGACACATGACGTCGTCGTGCTGGCTGCGGTCGAGGATTCGTTGCAGTATCTGACCTATGAGCTGAATGAAGCCGGGACGGGCTGTATCATTACCGGCACGCAGAATATGGCGTACAATCAGGAATATGATCTTGTCATTCCCGAGCAGATTGATGGGATTCCGGTAACGGAGATCGGAGACAGCGCATTTGCGGGCAATCACCGAGTTCGCTCGGTTGTCCTCCCGGACAGCGTGCATACGCTGGGAAAATCGGCCTTTGATAATTGCACTGCTCTGGTAAGCGTCGTGCTTTCTCCGTCTATTCATACGGTGGGCAAATGGGCGTTTCAGTCCTGCGACAGCCTTTCCGAGGTCGTGATGCCCTATGGCATAACGGCTTTGGGCGAGCGGATGTTCTATTTCTGTCCGAGCCTGCGCAGCGTGGAAATTCCTGCGAGCGTCACCGTGTGCGGCGGGGATACGTTTATGAATTCCCAGAATCTGCAGGAGGTCGTCTGGCATGCGCGGACGGAGAGCATCCCGGAGCATGCATTCAATGGCTGCAGTGCGCTCAGAAAGATCGAGGTGACGTCGGGCGTTACCGCGCTGCAGTCGGGGGCATTCAGATACTGTACTGCGCTGGAGAATGTGTCGGGCCTTGAACATCTGTCCGATATCGGTCAGTATGCGTTCCAGAACTGCACGAGTCTCAAACGTCTGGATCTTTCGGGTAGCCGCTCGAATGTAATTATTCGCGGTCATGCATTCGAAGGATGCACATCGCTGGAAAAGCTTGTCATGGGCGCGGGCGGAAAATGCGTGCTGGAAGATGACGACGGGGTGAATACCAACGATACCTTCAGAGAATGCGTATCGCTTGAGGAAATCGATATCCGGGGTTATGTCGGCATCAGGGATTTTTACGGATGCACCAGCCTGACGTCGGTTTCGATCGACGACGCATGGGAGATTGACGGGAGTGCGTTTGAAAACTGCGCAAGCCTCCGATTCCTGGATATTGATACGAAGGAAGACGCTTCTCTGGTGCTGGGGGCCAATGCATTCAGAAGCTGCACCAGCCTGACCTCGTTCAATTTTGAACCTGTCAGCGTCGGCTCCCGGGCATTCAAGGACTGTTCTGCGCTGACGAGCGTGACCATGCGCGAGATGGAGAGCGGAAACACCTCTGCGGGTATGGAAGCGTTCATGAACTGCACATCCCTGAGCAGGGTCAGGAACATTGAGTATATCCAAATCATCAGGGAACGCGTATTTAAAAACTGTGTGTCGCTGACCAGCTTCGATATCAACGATTACCGGGAAGCGGGCAAGGGCGGCAGGAAAATGATTTATACGGAAGCGTTCGCCAATTGCGTGAGCCTCGGTTATCTGTATTTTGCCGATACGGAAATCCCGATCACAGCCATCAATGAGGATTCGTTTGCAGGCTGCAGCAGCCTCACCCTGTCGGCTGCGCCGGATACCTATGCCTATGAATACATCGAGGATCATCCCGGATTCGGTATTCCATCGATCGACGATCTTTCGCCGGAGCTGAGCGGCGAGGTCAGCTGGGGCGAGCCGCTGCCGTCTGCCCCGGTCGTGATGGCGACGATCACGATCCATAACGCTAAGAATGGCCCTGCCGTCAGCGGCAGCGGCTGGGCGTCTGCGCTGAGCGAAGCGAAGGTTCGCGGCGCCGGCCTCGCCGTGTATTCCTCCTGCATGAGCGTGCAGCATGTGGGCGACAGCGAGGTGATGTATCCGGCCGATACGACGGCCAAGGTGATTTCGCTGGGCGATATCGCCTACGGCGGCAGCGCCACGGCGAGGGTGATGCTGGAATGCCGTGCTGAAAATCCCGTGACCTGCACGCACAGCGATTTCAGGTTCATCGTCTCCTCGTCGAATTTTGATGATTACGTCTACAAGGGGGCGGCGGACGTCTGTTTCTCCAATAATTATCCCGGGGATCTGATCATCAGCCAGGCGACGACAATCAGCAAGGACACGACCGTTGCGGGCAACGTCTATGTGCGGGCGGCGCTGACGCTCGACAGCGCGAGCCTGAAATGCGAAGGCGATATCTTCGTTGAGAACGGCGGCATGGTGACCATGAACGGCCTTTCCGGCATGACGGCGACAAACCTTGAGATCAAAAGCGGATGCGCGGTCGATATGAACGGCTTCGCTGCGATCAATGCTGATGCGGTTTCAAACGCCGGCAGCCTGTCGGTTCTCTCCGCCGGCAGCAGCGTCACGGCGGACGATTTCAGCGTGACCGGTACCGGCGTGCTGATCATGAACGAAGACGGAAGCATCGAAGCCGATACGTTCCGATTCAATTCAAATACCGATCACACCGGTCTGATTGAAAACGGCGTGCTGACCGCGCGCAGCGCACAGTTCGGCGGCGGATTCTATGCCGGCGGGAAGCATGTTCTCGTCCTGACGGGCGGCGCATGCGCGCTCGATGTGATCCGCACGTCGCCCCTGCAGCATTTTGCGTCCATGGCGATCGACTGCGGCATTGAAAAACTGTCGGTAGAAGGTGCAAACCATCTGCTTGGGCTGCCGTTTGAATGTGATCACTTCATCCTGTCTGAGGATTCAATCCGGAGCGAGGCGGAAAAGAGCAATACGCTGTGCAGGGAAATTTACGATCTGTTCGTCGCCGCGAAGCAGGCGGAGGCGGCGCTGGACAGCGAACAGCTTGCCCAAAAGCTCGAGAGCTGGTATACGCTCACCGCGCCGGCAGTAGAAGCCTCGTCCGGCTCCCGCAAAGCGGCGACCTATGCGCATAAGGCGCTCAAGGAATGGCTGATCACAGCGGCAGCGGATGCGCCGGGCGAGTGGAAGAGCATCAACGAAATCGTCAGCTCCGTCGTCAGCGCAGGCACGGCCCGGGAATACGAATATCAGGATGGCCTGAATACCTATACGGTCGAGGTGAAGCCTCTGGGCGGCCTGAGCATATCGGGCGCCGTGGCGGGCGCGGGTACGATCGAATGTACCTGCGGCAAAGATACCTGGTCCTATACCTATTCGCTCAGCCAGACGGGCATCCGACAGGGCGCGGGTGAGCTCCTGGAGGTGATGCGCAAGTATGCGCAGGACGAATACATCAGCCAGCTGAGCAAGGCGGTTGAAGAGGTCGTCGGAAAAGACTATGCCCAATATGCGCTGGCCGTGCTGAAGGTGATCGAGACAGGCATCATCGAGGAAGAGCATCTTGTCGAGGTCATCGCGGACAAATACGGACAAAAGTACGCTGAGGCTCTGATTCTGGAGAAGTTCCCGAATGCGAAGAAGGTTGCCGGCTTCCTCTCTAAATGGGATCGGTATGTCGGAAGCACTGCGGATTTTGAGGACATGGTCCAGAAAACCCGGAGGGGAGAGGAGCTGCCGACGAATCTGATCAGAGAGTTTTTGTCGCTGGCGAAGGTTGCGCTGTAACGCGTTAAGCATCATGAGCCTGAGAAGCCTGGTTGACAAATGCAGATTACACTGGAATCTCTGCGTATGAATTTGAGAAAAGCGTCTTGAAGCAACCGGAAATCGTGCGCATATTATCGTGCGCATGTTTCAGGAGAAAGACGGAACCCGTTGTCCTGAGCATTTCCCGGGACGACGGGTTCTTCTTTGCAGCCCAAAAGGAGGCGGAGCCTCGGGTGGGAGAAATACTTGCGGAATAATTTTTTTGAAATGTAGGATGATTTGAATGGCACGGATAGATAATGGGTGTTTAGTTGGTGCTTTAGCTAATGAATAATTATGAATGCGAATGAAAATGAATAAATATGGCAGAAAGTATTTACAAAATTTCAGACATAAGATATAATTACTGCATCAGAGAAGGTCTGCGTGTACGACCAAAAGATCTTCCTACAAACTTTAAGGAGGCAACAGTTTATGAAGAAACTCGTTACCCTGTTTCTGGCGCTTGTGATGGTGCTGTCTCTGACTGTCGTGGCGTTCGCCGATGACGTCACCCTCGACGTGATCATCGCGCAGTATGGCCCGAATACCAACAACTGGTTCCTGGGCGACGGCATGGACGGCTCCAACTTCGTCAAGAAGTTCGAAGAGGCCAACCCGGGCGTCAAGCTGAACCTGGAAGTCGTTTCCTGGAACGACATCTATACCGTGGTTTCCACCCGCATTTCCAACAACAATGCGCCGGACATCCTGAACATCGACACCTTCGCTGACTATGCCAACGAAGGCCTGCTCCTGCCGGTCAAGGATTACTGCCCGGAAGAGCTGTTCAATGACTTCTTCCCGTCCTTCATCGATCAGTCCGTGATCGACGGTACCGTCTGGGCCGTGCCGGATCTGGCTTCTGCCCGTGCGCTGTATTACAACATCGACATGTTCGAAGAGGTCGGCATCGAAGTGCCCACCACCTGGGCTGAGCTCGAGGACGCCTGCCAGGCGATCATCGACTTCTACGGCGGCGAAGTGTATCCGTGGGGCATCGACATGACCACCGACGAAGGCCAGGCGGCGTTTGCTTACTATGCCTGGGGCAACGGCGGCGGCTTCACCGACGCTGAGGGCAACTGGACCGTGAACTCCGACGCCAACGTTGAGGCTGTCGAGTACGCCATCGGCCTGTACAACAAGGGCTTCACCAACCCGAACCCGGCGACCCAGACCCGTTATGACCTGCAGGATATGTTCGGCGCGGGCAAGCTGGCCATGGTTATCGCCCCGAACTCTCTGCCGAGCTACTGCGCGCAGAAGGGCTACACCGACGTGAACTACGGCGTGGCGAACATCCCGGCGAACGAGGGCAAGACCTCCGCTTCCGTCGGCGTCATGGACCGCATCATGGCGTTCAAGGACGACACCGCTGATCAGGCCGCCCGCAACGAGGCCATCGGCAAGTTCCTGACCTTCTTCTATGATCCGGACAACTACGTGGGCTGGGTCTCCATGGAAGACTTCCTCCCGGCTGTCAACTCCGCTGTTGGCGCGCTGGTTGAGGCGAACCCGTCCTTCGAGGCCTGGCTGGACGTTCTGGGCGGCGCTCAGTTCTATCCGACCGCCAAGGCTGAGTGGATCGATGTGAAGCAGGGCGTCACCAACGTCGAGCAGAGCGCTCTGACCGGCGGCGACGTCAAGGCGCTGCTTGACGAGCTGCAGGCGCAGATCACCAAGTAAATCCGACTTGACGAGGGGGCGGTCATAAGCCGTCCCCTCTTTTCACATCTAAACGCAAGGAGGGGTAGAGGTGGATTCTATTCTGGTCCGTCATAAGTGGGAGCCCTATGTATGGCTGCTGCCGAGTATCGTGCTGATGACGACCTTTGTCATCTTCCCGATCATGATCGTCTTCAAGCTTGCCTTCAGCGAGATCTCCAAGGCGGGTATTGTCGGCGGCTTTGTCGGCCTGCAGAACTTTATCGACGCTGTGAAGGCGCCGGCTTTCGGCCCTGTGATGATCAATACGTTCATCTGGGTCATTTCCGTCGTCGGCCTGTCCACGCTCATCGGCTTTATCATGGCGATGGTGCTCAATCAGGATTTCCACGGCCGTAAGATCGCGCGTTCCATCGTGGTTTTCCCGTGGGCGACCTCCCTGGTCATCCAGGCGTCCATCTGGAACTACATCATCAAGTTCGAATACGGCAATCTCAACAACGTGCTGCTCAATCTGGGCATCATCAAGGAAGCGATCAACTGGCGGGCGACCTATCAGATTGAGTTCATGTGGGAATGCGGCGTCGGTATTTTCGTTACGATCCCGTTCGTCACGTTCTGCGTGCTCTCCGGTCTGCAGTCCATTGACGCGGCCTATTATGAGGCGGCGACCGTGGACGGCGCCAATTTCTGGCAGAAGCTGCGCAATGTGACCATTCCGCTGGTCATGCCTTCCCTGACGGTCTCCACCGTCCTGAATATCATTTACGTCTTTAACTCTTTCCCGATCATTTATACCATCACGAAGGGCGCGCCGGCCAACAAGACCGACACCCTGATTACCTATCTGTACATGCTGGCGTTCTATGACCAGAAGAAGGGCCCGGCGACGGCGCTTTCCGTCATCGGATTCACCATTCTGTGCTTCGTCTCCGGCATTTACATGATGATCACCATGAAGAAGGAGGATGCTTAATGAAAAAGGTATCCTCTGCCGATGTGATGGGCAAGAACCGCAAGGCGCTGATTCTTGCGGCGGTGATGGTCGTGCTTGCGATTATCCTGATGAGCCTGCCGGCATATGAGTTCGGCGCGACGCTGCTTACCAAGCGCTCGGGCAATACGTTTGTGGGCGATGAACGCTATGTCAAGGCGATGGACGAGGTCAATGCGGCTGCCGACGAATTCCGTCAGCAGGGCTTTGAGGTGGAAATTTCCGAACAGGTGACGGAGAGGGTCAATTCCAAGGGTGAGAAGACCTCGATGGTCGCCTTCTCTGTGGACAGCACCACCAGATACAGCGCGTGGGATTTCCTGGGCGCGGGCCTGCCGTCCACGAAGGTGCTTGTGCTGATTCTTGTGTGTATCGCAGGATCCCTCGCTTTGGCTGCCGCGGGTGCGCGCGGCGCCATGGATGTGCAGCATTATTCGCTGAACGGCAGGGCGAGGAATCTGCGCAATGCCGCCTGCTGGCTGGCCTTTGCTGCGCTGGCGCTTGTGCCGGTGTTTGCAATGGTCAATACGCATACCTTCTCCCGTCAGATAACGCTGTTTGCCGGCGGCATGGGCGGCGAGGGAACGGCTGAGCTGGTGGAAAGAATCGGCGCGTTCCTCTATGGCGATGCGGTCAGCGGCGATCTGGGCGACCTGCTCAGCGGCGTGACGTATCGGACCACGTGGTCGCTTTGGGCGCTGATCCCGGTGCTGTTTGCGCTGCTTTGCGGCCTGATCATGCTGCTGAAGGGTGAACTGGTTTCTGTGCTCTCCCGGGGCGCGATGTATCTGTTCATCATCGGCATGAGCATCCTGATTCTCTATCCGTTCTATGTGATGTTCATCACCGGCTTCCGCTCCAACGCGGAGACGACGGACATGTACTTCCTGCATATGCTGCCCACCCAGTGGATCTGGAGCAACATGAAGGATATCATCGGCCGCGGCGTGCTGCGCTATCTGATGAACTCCATCTTCCTGTCCGTCGGCGCGACGACGATTGCCATGCTCTGCGGCATTCCGGCTGCGTATGCGATGGCCCGCATGAAATTCAAGGGAAAAAACATCTTCCTTGGCTTTGTCATCATGAGCCAGATGTTCTCCCCGGTCGTGCTGCTTGTCGGTATTTCTCAGCTGATGAATACGCTCAAGCTGAATGACTCCATCATCGGTCTGATGCTCATCAACGCGGCGTTCAACCAGGCGTTTGCAATCTGGCTGCTGCGCGGTACGTTCCTGTCGATCTCCTCGGAGATGGAGCAGGCGGCGTGTATCGACGGCTGCAATACAGTCGAAGCGCTGATTCGCATCCTGCTGCCGATGGCGGCACCCGGCATTGTGACGACCCTGATCTTCGTGTTCATCAATGCGTGGAACGAGTACACGATTTCCACCGTCCTGATTTCCACGCCGGCGAACAAGCCGATCACCGTGGGCATCACGCAGTTCAGCTCGTTCAATATGATCGAGTGGCAGTATCTGTTCGCCTCCGCGCTGCTGGCGACAATCCCGGTCGTTATCCTGTTCATGTGCATTGAGAAGCATCTGGCTGCCGGCCTGACCTCCGGCGGCGTCAAGGGTTAAAAGGGGAGGTACTTTCATCGTGGAAAAGAGAGTCTATGATGTGGCTGCCCGTTTTCAGATCAGGCAGGGTGAGATGAGCATCGCGCCATACGGAAACGGACACATCAACGATACGTTCTGCATCTGCGTGGACGTCGGGGAAGCTGCGCCGGTCCGTTATATTCTCCAGCGCGTGAACCGTTACGTATTCCCGCAGCCGGAAAACGTCATCGAAAACATTGCGCGCGTGACGCAGTATCTTCGCGGCGTCATTGAAAAAGCCGGCGGAGATCCCGACCGCGAGACGCTGACGCTGGTGAAAACGAACGAGGGCGGAGACTATTTTCTCGATGAGGATAACGGGCTTTGGCGCGTGTATCTGTTTATCGAAGGAACGATCTCCCGCGATCTGCCGGATACGCCGGAGCTGTTTGCGCTCTCGGGCGCGGCGTTCGGCCGGTTCATGTGTCAGCTGGAGGGCTATGACGCTTCGACGCTTCATGAGGCGATCAAGGATTTCCACAACACGCCCGCGCGTTATGGTCAGCTGATGGACGCCGTTTTCAGGAATGACGCCGGACGACTCGGCGAAGTCGGCCCCGAGCTGGCGTTCTGCATGCGATACGGCGAAGAGGTGCATACGCTGCTGCGCGCGCTCAAGGCGGGTGAAATTCCGCTGCGCGTGACCCATAACGATACCAAGCTCAACAACGTCCTGCTGGATGCAAAGACGGGCGAGGGCGTGTGCGTGATCGACCTGGATACGGTGATGCCGGGCCTTGCTGCATACGACTTCGGCGATTCTATCCGCTTTGGCGCGAACACGGCGGCTGAAGATGAACGCGATCTGTCGAAGGTTCAGTTTTCGATGGAAATGTACGAAGCGTTCGTGCGCGGATATCTTGGCGAGGCGGGAAGCGTCATGGGCAGCCGCGAGCGCGAGCTGCTGCCCATGGGCGCCAAGCTGATGACGTTGGAATGCGGCATGCGCTTCCTGGCGGATCACCTCAATGGCGACAAGTATTTCAAGGTGCATCGCCAGGGTCATAACCTCGACCGTGCGCGCACGCAGTTCAAGCTGGTGCGCTGCATGGAAGAAAACTGGGATGCGATGATGGAGATCGTCAAAAACGCATAACGAACAGACTGTCCTGCGGTTTCTCCGCAGGACAGTTTTTTGCTGACGACGGAAAAGCGCCTGCAAATGCGGTGGAGCGATCCGGCGGCATAATCCGGAATTATGAACAAAATCTTGAGAAAATTCATACTTTTTCTCTTGCAATTCGTGTCCTTCCGTGGTATCATTTTACGGAAAACGCACCTGCGTCTGTTTCGTGTGCCTGCCGGAGGTTTCCGGTCCGCGCGTATAAGGATGCAGGGAGGGTTTAATTAAAAGGAGGAATATATCCATGGCAGTTATCTCTATGAAGCAGCTGCTCGAGGCCGGTGTCCACTTTGGTCACCAGACCCGCCGCTGGAACCCGAAAATGGCGCCGTACATCTTCACCGAGCGCAACGGCATCTACATCATCGACCTGCAGAAGACCGTCCGCA
>JAFSCW010000057.1 GCA_017436605.1 Clostridia bacterium
CCCGTCAGCTGAATCACCTTCTGGCCGTACACGCCAAGATACGAAGCGCCGTCCCTGCGGATGGTCGAGGTCTGTCCGTTTGCTACGCGAACGATATTGCCGCCGGCGCGCACGAGCAGCGCCTGTCCGCACATCGCCGCCTGATCCGCAGAACCGGCAAAGAGCGTCTCCCGGCGCGCCGTCGTGATGCCGAACGCTTCCACGCCGGCCTCCGTCACGCACAGCAGCCGCTCCGCTTCCACGTCCACGCAGAAATCCGCCACGCCCTCCATCAGCTCGCTTTCCTCGCCCGAGAGCGTTCTTTCCTTCAGAGCGCTATTCGCGTCCAGATAATACATCACGCCGTCATGGAGCGCAAAGCGCAGGATGATGCCCGCGCGAAGGAGCACCTCGCGGCCGGTGCCGTCCGCGTTCATGCGGATGACGCAGTCCTCGCCGCCGTCGCTGGCGACATAGTACAGCCGTCCGTTGGTCAGATGCAGAAACCGCGGCACATCCTGCGAGAGCACCGTCTGCGCAGCGCCGTTATACGGCCGGCGCACCAGCACGCCGCCCTGCGCAGCATCCGCAAAATAGAGCGCGTTCCTGTCGCCTGCGGCGATGCCGCCCCCGCCGACGGAGAGCTGATACGCGCCGTTCAGGCGGTATTCCGCCGTCTGCCGCTGCGTGTTATCGCCCGCGATGCGCGCCGTCTGCGCCGTCACGGCGCCGGAAGCATACAGCCGGGACTGCGTCGCGCTGCCCGCCGCGCCGTCGGCGGACAGGCCGTTGGCCTGCTGGAACTGCCGGATGGCCGTCTGTGTGCTCTCGTCATATACGCCGCTGACAAAAGAGGCGGACAGATAGCCGAGCTCCGCCAGGCGGCTTTGAACCCGTCTTACCTGTTCGCCTGTCATGCCCGCAGAGAGCACCTCGGATACCTGCGTATCCGAGGCGCTGCTCATCAGGTCTTTGACGCGCACGCCGGAAGCATCCAGCGCGTCGTCCGAATAAATCAGTTTGAGGCTCTGCGGACCGGCTGCGCCGTCCACCTTCAGGCCGTTTATCGTCTGGAAGGCCTTCGTCGCGTTGACCGTCGGCTGATTGAATTTGCCGGTCATGTACTCCTCGTCCAGATAACCGAGCTCATTGAGCCTCGTCTGGTACTGGAGCACGTCGTCGCCCTCGCTCTCCCACTGGATGACGATATCCAGATTCGGCACGCGCGTGGGCTCCGGAGTGACGGTCTCCTGCGCATTGCCGCTCTGGGTATTGCCGAAGTAATCGCCGTACTTCTTCGCCGAGCCACTGTAGAGGATCGACAGCGTGCCCTTGCCCGCGATGCCGTCCGCCGTAAGGCCGTTGGCTTCCTGGAAGAGCTTGACCGCGCGCTCCGTGCCCGGGCCGAACTGGCCGTCCGGCTCGGAGGAAAGATACCCAAGGCTCATCAGATACTGCTGCAGGACGAGCACTTCGCTGTTTTCGTCGCCGCGGCGCAGCGTCGAAAGGCTGCCCGTCTGCGGGAGGATCACGTCGCCCTCGTCCGTGCTGCCGCCGGCGGGCACGGCATTGCCGCTTTCGAGCACGCGCTGCGTACCCTTGCCCGCGATGCCGTCCGCGCCGAGGCCGTTGGCCATCTGGAAGGCGGTCACGGCCGCGGTCGTCTCCTCGGTAAACCGACCGTCGATGCGGCCCGTATAGTAGCCCAGCTCAAACAGGCGCGCCTGCAGGAGATAGACATTTTCGCCGCTGTCGCCCTCGCGCAGCGTGACCGTGCCGGAGGGCACGGGCGTGGGCGTGACGCGGGTCGCCGCCTTGCTGCTCTTGGAAATCTTCTTGAGCGTCGCCGTGCCGGCGCTGCCGTCGGCGGTCAGGCCGTTGTTCTTCTGGAAGGCCATGACGGCGTTCTGCGTCTCCTCGCCGTATACGCCGTCCGCCACGCCCGTCAGATAGCGCAGCTCGATGAGGCGTTCCTGCAGGGCGTAAACGTCGTTGCCCGTCATGCCCAGGGAAAGCGGACGCGTCTGCTCGGGATCGGCCGTCGCGACGGGGTTGTTGGCGTAGCGCGCGCTGGCGGAATAGAGCTTCGTCTGCGTCTGGCTGCCCGCCTGTCCATCGCCGGAAAGGCCGTTGTTGCGCTGGAAGGCCTTGACCGCGTCCGTCGTCGTCTCGCCGTAGAGGCCATCCACGCCGCCGGCATAGTAGCCCAGCTCCGCGAGGCGGCCCTGCAGCATGCGGACCTCATAGCCGTATGCGCCCTGCTTGAGCAGCAGGTACTCGCCGGAATTGTCCGTCGCGCTGATGTACTTGGCCTGCGCCGCACTGGAATAAAGCAGATCCTGCGTCTGCCTGCCGGCGATACCGTCCGCCGTCAGCTCGTTGCGCGTCTGGAATTCCATCACAGCCGCCTGCGTATCGGACGAGTATTTGCCGTCGATCGTGCCGCTGAAATAGCCAAGCGCCGTCAGCCTCGCCTGAAGATCGGCGACGTCGCTGCCGGTCGAGCCCACGCGCAGCACGGGATAGCCCGCGTTGTAATCCTCGGTGGACGTCGCCCAGCTCTGCGTATCCGGCGCAGCCGTCGCCGCGCGGCGGGGCGTCGCGGTGGGCAGGCTGCCCTGCGCCCAGTCCTCCCAGGTGCTCTGGTCGCTGGAATGCCAGGTGTCCGGCGTCGGCGAGGGCGTGGCCTCGGGCGCGGGCGTCGGCGTGTTTGTCGCCAGGGGCTGCACGGTGCCAAAGGGCAGCGCGTTCTCGCTGATGACCAGCGGATCGAGCGTCGGATCGGGCTGGATGAAGCAGCCGCTGAGCAAAAACAGCATGGCGACAAGCATCGCCGCAAGACCAAGTCTTCTCATGCCGTTCCTCCTTGTCATGTGGTGTCGTTCAGTCGTGTTTTTCGTGCATCACAGCTTCCGGTCATTCGCCCCGCAGAATCGCATCCACCTCGTCGAGGCTGCGGATCTCATAGCGCACGGGCAGGCCCTTGGTATTGGGCAGGCCCTTGGGGTTGAACCAGCAGGCGTCCACGCCCGCGTTCTTCGCCGCGCCGATATCGCTGGAGAGCGAATCGCCCAGCATCAGCGCGCGACGCTTATCCGTGACGCCGGCCATCTCCATGCCGATTTCCAGCATCTTCGCCTCCGGCTTGGCGACGCCGACCTCCTCGCTGATGACCATGCCGCGGATATAATGGCGCACCTCGCTTTTGTCCATGCGCCCGTGCTGGATCTTCGAAATGCCGTTGGTCACGATGATCACCGGCAAAAGCGCGCTCCAGCGGCGGACAGCCTCGACCGCGCCCTCCAGCGGCACGCTCTGGCGGCCCAGTTCCGATGCGTAGGTATCGGCCATCTCCTGCGCGTTCAGGTCTTCTCTGCCGATTTGGGCAAGGAACTGCTCAAAGCGCTTCACGCGCAGCACCTTCTGCGTGATGCCGCCCTGCTCCAGCAGCTTCCACAGCGCGCTGTTGATCTGCGAATAGGTCTCAAGCAATTCCTCGCTGGATTCAAAGCCCATATGCGCGCAGGTCAGCGCAAAGGCGTTTTCCTCCGCCTTGTTAAAATCAAAAATCGTGTTGTCCGCATCGCACAGCAGCACGTCGTAGCGCATCATTCATTCTCCTTTTTGGCGGGCCAGAGGCCCATAAATAAACAAGTATATTGTATCACAACATTCTTCGCAATAAAAGACGGAAACAACTGCATATACAAAACGAAGCTGCGGATTGAATTCATCCGCAGCCCTGTCGTTTCATGCTGTTCTTCCGCTCAGTCGTCCGCGAGGATATCGCTTCGGCTGCCGGAAACCAGATCGATGTTTTCATACCGCTCCGAATCGTCGATCAGCGCGCTCAGGCCATGGGCGACGCACAGATCCGGCTCGTCGGCGAGCGTCGTGCGGATTCTGAGCTGATCGGAAATGACCTCCGCCAGACCGAACAGCTGCGCGCCGCCGCCGCTGAGGGTAATGCCCTCGTCGAAGATATCGCTCGCCAGCTCCGGCGGCGTCCGCTCGATCATCCTGTGCAGCGCGCCGATGAGCTCGCGCAGCGGCTCGTCGAGCGCCTCAATCAGTTCCTCCGAGGAGACCGTCACCGCGCGCGGCAGGCCGGAAACCAGGCTCCTGCCGCAGGCGTCCATCGTCAGCTTCACGCCGCGCATGCGGGCCGAGCCGATGTTGATCTTCAGCTCCTCCGCCGTGCGCGCGCCGATAATCAGGTTGTGCTTCTTGCGCAGGTAATCAATAATCGCCTCGTCAAACTTATCGCCGCCGATATCCAGAATATCCCAGACGATCTGATGGCCGAAGGAGAAGACGGAGACGTTCGTCCTCGCGCCGCCGATATCGATGTTCATGCGGCCATACGGCTGGTCGATGCGGATGCCCGCGCCGAGCGCCGAAGCGACGTTTTCATCGACCGGCACGACGCTGCGCACGCCTGCGTCCACCAGGACGTCGACCAGCGTCTGGCGCTCGCTGGGCGCCATGCCGCCGGGCAGCGCCAGCAGAATACGCGGGCGGAACGCCGTGCGCTTGCCGACCACCTTGCGCATGAAATAGCGCAGCATTTTGCTGACCAGATCAAAGCTGCGGATGCGGCCGTCGCGCAGCGGCCGTTCGACGATCAGGCCGGCGGGCGTGCGGCCGTACATGCGGCGCGCCTCCTCGCCGACGGCGATCACGTCGCGCGTCTGCCTGTCGTAGGCCACATACGCCGGCTCGGAGAGCACGACGCCCTTGCCGCGCACGACGATATGCAGCATCGACGTGCCCAGATCCATTCCCAGTTCATCTACGCCAAACATGAGGTACTCCTTTACGTCAAGTGTTTTCCGTGCTCCCGCGCAGGCGCGCGTATCGCTTCCGGGTCGCTTCGCCGCCGCGCAGATGGCGCTCGGCCTTGTTGCGGGCGAAGACCTGCGCAACCTCCCGCGCAAGCGGTCGGGAAAGCTGCGGCAGGCGCGTCTCCATGTCCTTATGAACCGTGGATTTGGACACGCCCAGCGCCCTTGCCGTCCTGCGTACGGTCGCGCCGTGTTTTGCGATGTATTCCGCCTCCAGCAGCACCCTGCGCTCGATCGCCTGATTCACGCGCATCCCCCCAGACAGTCTCGTCAGTCCGGGCTATCCTATGCGCGCAAAGCCAAATCCTGCCAAAAAGCGTTCGCGTGAATTCTTATGTACGGGTAAAATACGATAGCGCCCTGTCCTCATCGCCGCCGTAGAGCACGGCCATCAGCGTCAGGCCCTTCGCCGGGGCCGTCTGCCCGAGGGCGAGGCGGTCCTTCGTTTCAATCGCGCGGGCGATGGCGCCGCTTTCGCGCTTGCCGGTTCCGATTTCCATGAGCGTGCCCGCGATGATGCGGACCATGTTGTAAAGAAATCCGTCGCCGAGCACATACAGCTCGACCAAATCCCCGCGCCGGACGACCTCCGCGCGGTAAATCGTGCGCACGGTGCTTTTGACCACGCTGCCGCTGGCGGCGAACGCCTCAAAGTCGTGCGTGCCGATGAGCGCCTGCGCCTCCCGGTGCATGCGCCCTTCGTCCAGCGCAAGCGGCACATGCGCCGCATACTGCCTGCCGATGGCGCAGTCGTGCCGGCTGTTGTAAAACGCATACCGGTATACCTTGCCCGCAGCGCTGTAGCGGGCATGGAAGCCCTGCGGCGCGGGACCGCTTTTGCGGACGCGGATGTCCGGCGGGAGCATGGTATTGAGCGCGAAGGCGAGCTTATCCGCCGGGATGCGCGTCGCGCTGTCAAAATGCGCGCACAGCCCCGCGGCATGCACGCCGGCGTCCGTCCGGCTCGATCCCGTGACAGCGATCTGTTCGCCTGTCAGGCGCGCAAGCGCCTCCTCCAGCTCCTGCTGGACGCTCGGGCCGTTTATCTGCCGCTGCCAGCCGCAGTAGGCCGTGCCGTCGTATTCGAGCGTCAGCTTAAAGCGCCTTTGCCCCTCCGGCGGATGATCCGCCGCCGAGGGCCTGTGCTTCGATTTCAGCTCCAGCTTATCCAAGGAGCCTTCCCTCCGCGATGATCACGGCGATAAACGCGGCCGTCGCCAGCGCGCCGTAAAGATCCAGCTTCGTGTATTTGAGCTCGCGCAGGCGGGTACGGTGGTCGCCGCCGCGATAGCAGCGCGCCTCCATCGCCATCGCCAGATCGTTCGCGCGGCGGAACGCGCTCACAAACAGCGGCACCAGCAGCGGGATCATCGCCTGTGCGCGCTGGATCAGGTTGCCGGATTCAAAATCCGCGCCGCGTGCCATCTGCGCCTTCTTGATCTTGTCCGTCTCCTCCAGGAGCGTGGGGATGAAGCGCAGGGCGATGCTCATCATCATCGCCAGCTCGTGCGCCGGGAAATGGAACCGCTGCAGCGGGCTCATCAGGCGCTCAAGGCCGTCGGTCAGCTGCATCGGGCTGGTCGTCAGCGTCAGCACGGAGGTGCCCATGACCAGGAACACAAGGCGCAGCGCAAAGTAGATCGCGTTTTCCAGCGCCTCCTTGGTCAGCGTAAAAAAGCCGAGCGAGAGAAGCGGCGTTTCGCCCTGAACGAAAAACAGATTCAGGATGAAGGTGAACAGGATGATGAAGCGCAGGGGCTTGACGCCCTTGACGAGGAAGGAAAACCGGATCCCCGAGATGCGCACCACCAGATACAGAAACGCAAACGCAAGCGCATAGCCCGGCAGATTGCCGACCATGAACACGCCCACGATATAGACGACTGTGAGGATCAGCTTCATGCGCGGATCCATGCGGTGAATCGGCGAATTGCCCGGGAAATACTGGCCGAGCGTGATGTCCTTAAGCATGACGCCCTCCCTTCCCGGCGATCTTCTCGATCTCCGCCTTGATTTCCTCGATCAGATAAATCCCCTCCGGGATATCAAAGCCGCGCGCGCGGAGCTTGCCCGCCAGCTGCACGGCCTGCGGAACGTCCAGCCCCATGCCGCGCAGCTCCTCCCCGCAGGAGAACACGTCGCGCGGCACGCCGTCCATGACGATCTCGCCATGGTTCATGACGATCACGCGCTCGGCGAGCGACGCCACGTCGTCCATCGAATGGCTGACCATGACGATCGTCGCGCCGGATTCCCGGTGCAGATCGCGGATCAGGGCGAGAATCTCCTCGCGGCCGCGCGGATCCAGACCCGCGCACGGCTCATCGAGCACCAGCACCTGCGGCTCCATCGCCAGCACGCCGGCAATGGCCACGCGGCGCATCTGGCCGCCGGAAAGCTCGAAGACGGAGCGGTCATGCAGCTTGTCGTAGTCCAGCTGTACGCGGCGCATGGCGTCTTTCACGCGGCGGTCGATCTCCTGCGCGGAAAGGCCGAGGTTCTTCGGACCGAAGGCGATGTCCTTTTCGACCGTCTCCTCGAAGAGCTGATTCTCCGGATACTGGAACACAAGGCCCACCCGCTGGCGGATCGCGCGGCGGTCGGTCGCCTTGTCCGCCAGATCCATGCCATCCACCAGCACGCGGCCGGAGGTCGGCATGATCAGACCGTTGAGATGCTGCACCAGCGTCGATTTGCCGCTGCCGGTATGGCCGATCAGGCCGATAAACTCACCGTCGTTGATGGTGAGGTTCACATCATGCAGGGCATGCGTCTCATACGGCCCGCCAGACATGTAGATATAATTCAGATGCTCGATGACAATCGACATACTTCCTCCACCATCTCATCCACCGTCAGCACGTCACGGCGCACATTCACGCCGCTTTCGCGGAGCATGTGCGCCAGATCCGTCATCGGCGGTACATCCAGCCCGAGGCTGCGCACCGTATCGACCTTCGCAAAGACCTCGCGCGGGGTACCGCTCAGGGCGATTTTGCCCTCGTCCATCACGATCACATAGTCGGCTGTCGCAGCCTCGGCCATGTAATGCGTGATGATCACGACGGAAATGCCCTCCTCCTTGTTGAGGCGGTGCACGGTATTCATGACCTCCGCCCGTCCGCTGGGGTCAAGCATCGCGGTCGATTCATCCAGAATGATCACATCCGGCTTCATCGCCAGCACGCCGGCAATCGCCACGCGCTGCTTCTGGCCGCCGGAGAGCATATGCGGCGCCTTTTTGGCATGCTTCGTCATGTTCACCGCGGCAAGCGCATCGTCGATGCGCACGCGGATCTCCTTGGGATCGACGCCGTTGTTCTCCAGGCCGAAGGCCACGTCCTCCTCCACAACCGTCGCGACGATCTGGTTATCCGGATTCTGGAAGACCATACCCGCATGCTGGCGGATATCGAAGACGAGGTCGTCGTCCTTTGTATCGAGCCCGCAGACCCAGACCGTGCCCTTCGTGGGCACATAGAGCGCGTTGAACAGCTTGGCCAGCGTCGATTTGCCGCTGCCGTTATGGCCGAGAATCGCCAGAAACTCGCCGTTCTTGACGCGCATGGTCACGCCGTCCACGGCGTTGCGCTGCGTGTCCGGATAGGCATAGGCGAGCGTGCTGGTGATGATTCTGTTTTCTTCGTAGTTTGCCAAGTGGATTCCTCCAAAGCATATTGGTACGAGGATGGGATGCGTCAGGGCTGCCGCCCTGAAACCCGCCCGGGGATTTCATCCCCGAACCCCTTCTTCGCTTCGCGTCGACTTAAAGATATTTCTCTTGGAGCGGCGATTGCCGCTCCAGGAAAGGCTGCTTAAAACAGGCGCGAAGCGTCATAGGGAGACTGAGGGACAATGTCCCTCAGGCGGGGTTTGGGACCCGCGGCCCCAACGTACTCCCCCGTTAGTTGAACGTGACGACTTCCTCTTCCGGCTCCTGCGCGGGCTCGAGGCCGAGCACATAGAGCACGGGGCCGACGCCCTTGTACTGCTTGCGCTCCTCCGCCTGCACGCGCGCGGTGACCATCTGCCAGGACTTCTGCGCCGGCATCGGCAGGCCGTTGGATTTCGCGATGAAGCCGATGAAGCGGATATCGTCCGCGCAGCAGACCATGCCCATGCGGCCCGGGACAAACTCGTCGCGGCCGATGTTGCGGCCCTTATAGATATAGCCCTTGAAGCGGACGGTCTTGCCGTCATAGGCCTCGGGATTCTCGCTCGCGTCGAGATAGAAGATGCCGAATTCGTGATCCTTGATCTCCACAATCGGAGCGTCCATGTCATAGGGCGGCGGCATGCCCGCGCCGTAATCCTCGCTGGTGCCGTCGTCGTTTTCGAAATAGAGCGACGCCTGCGGGTTCATGGAGCGCACGTTGCGGTCGCGGATCAGCTGCCTCGTTTCCTCCGTCGCGCGGTTGAAGACGACCATGTCCGCGTCGGTGATGTGCTGCAGCATCCGCTGGCCCATGTTCAGCGCGTACAGCTCGAACGTTTCCGCGTTGACGGTGGTGATGATCTGGAAGATCTCCAGCACCTTGGGCGTGCGCTGGATGGCCGCATCCAGATCCCACATGCCGTTCATTTCGATGATCACGCGGTCGGGATGATGCTTGCGCACGAACGCGCGCAGCGTGTCCTCGTTGTATTCGTCCTCGTCCTCGATGCACTCGAGCACGGTGTGATACTTCTTCAGGAACGCCGGATCAAACTCTTCCATGCCCTCCTCGCACTGGATGAGCAGGGTGTTTTCATTGCGGGTGAACCCCGGATCGCCCAGCACACTGGCGATGAACGAGGTCTTGCCGCTCTCCAGGAAGCCGGCGAACATATATACCGGAATAGACATTGCTTTCCTCCGAAAAATCAGACGTTAAAGAGCGCTTTCAGACCATCCTCGCTGAGCTTGCTGCCGATCACGCACAGGCGGCCGGTAAAGTCCGCCGCGCCCCTGCGGATGTTCTGCTCGCCGGGGGTATAGTCAAAGTGAATCCAGCCGCCGTCGCTCGCCGGAACGATGCCCTTGGCGCGCAGGACGATGCCATACTGCTCGCCGTCCAGCGCGGTCAGGATATCCGCAAGCTCCGCCTCGCCAAACGCCTTGACGGTCTCCATGCCCCAGGAGGTAAACACCTCGTCGGCATGGTGATGGCCGTGATGATCGTGATGATGCTCATGATCATGGCAGCCGCAGGTGCAGTGCTCATCGTGCTCATGGTGATGCTCATGGTCATGATGATGCTCGTGTTCATGATCGTGGCAGCCGCAGGTGCAATGCTCGTCATGCTCATGATGGTGCTCATGGTCATGATGATGCTCATGGTCATGATGATGCTCATGGTCATGATGATGCTCATGGTCATGATGATGCTCGTGGCAGCCGCAGGTGCAGTGCTCGTCATGCTCATGATGGTGCTCATGGTCATGATGATGCTCGTGTTCATGATCGTGGCAGCCGCAGGTGCAGTGCTCGTCATGCTCATGATGATGCTCATGCATCACGGTCTCCAGCATCTCCTCGGCGAGGTTATGATCCTTTTCCATCGCGGAGAGAATCTGCGCGCCGGTCAGCTCATCCCACGGCGTGGTGATGATGCGGGCCTTCTCGTTGTGCTCGCGAAGGAGCTTGACCGCGGCCTCCAGCTTCTCCTGGCTCATCTTCTGGGTGCGGGACAGGAGGATGGTGCCGGCGTATTCGATCTGGTTGAGGAAGAACTCGCCGAAGTTCTTGATGTACATACGGCACTTCATCGCGTCCGCAACGGTCACGAAGCTGCCCATGACCACATCATCGAGGTCCTTCTCCACGCCCTCGACCGCGCGGATGACGTCGGACAGCTTGCCCACGCCGGACGGCTCGATGAGGATGCGGTCAGGATGATACTGATCGATCACCTTGCGCAGCGCCTCGCCGAAATCGCCCACGAGCGAGCAGCAGATGCAGCCGGAGTTCATCTCGGTCACCTCGATGCCGGCCTCCTTCATGAAGCCGCCGTCGATGCCGATCTCGCCGAATTCATTTTCAATCAGGACGACCTTCTCACCGGCGAGGGCCTCCTTGAGCAGCTTCTTGATCAGCGTGGTCTTGCCCGCGCCGAGGAAGCCGGAAAAAATATCAATCTTGGTCATATCGTTAATCTCCTTTAACACAATCACAGAAAAAGAAAATACAGCTGGAATACAGGATTCCAACTGTATATTGTACACCATTTTTCATTGCGATACAAGCAATTCCATGGATTTGCGCGAAAAGTCAGTCTCTTCCTTCAGGTTATATCCCGACGATGCAGCGCACACACGCCGGCGCCCATGCAGATCACCGTTCCGCAGACGTCCAGCAGCGCCATCCGTACAGGCATATCTATGGCCGCCTCATTGACCAGCACAGCCTGTCCTGTCGGCATCGCCTCCAGTACGATGCGCCAGATTCCGTCTCCAGCCGGATCCACCAACATCTCGCTGATGCTGACCGACAGCATCAGCATGCCCACGGATACCGCCATGTTTGCCGCCACCGCAGCCGCACGCCCGCCGCACAGCGCAGGAATCATCGTATACAGTGATGCATAGTACAGGCAGCACATCAGGCCAATCAGAATCGTAAGCATCTCATGCCCGACGGGCACATGCAAATCAAACAGAGGCGCCCCCAGAAACAGCGCCGTCAGCAGCGGCGCAAGGTACATCGCTGCGCATACAAGAGCCGAAACCGCAGTCTGCGAAAGATATACCTGCATCCGGCTGCAGCCGCAAATCAGTTTATTCCGGAGTATCCCCTCGCTGTATTCGCCGCCATGAAGCAGTCCGAGCAGCAGCGCAGCAGCGATACCATATACCGACATGAACAAAAGAATCACGCGTTCAAGGCCGACTTCCCGGGCTGAAAGCGTCTGCATGAAGACAAACCCTGCTGACGCCATCGCCATCACCGACGTGATTCCCCACGCCGTTGGGCTGCGCATCAGCCTGCGCAAATCTGCTGACAGCAGTCTACGCATCCACATCGCCTCCCGTCAGCGCCAGATAGCACGCTTCCAGACTCTCCCCGATTTCGTCTGCCGCCATTTCGCGCAGCATGCGGCCTTTTTCCAACACGCCGTAATGCGTCGCAATCCTGGATAATTCATCCAGATGATGGCTGGCTACAACGATCGTCATGCCCCGTTCGCAATTCAGCCGCCGGATCAGCCGGCGCAGGAAAATTACGCCGCGGGGATCCAAACCGTTTGTCGGCTCGTCCAGCAACAGGAGCTCCGGATCCCCGGCAAGCGCCATGGCGATCCCAAGCCGCTGACGCATGCCCAGCGAGAAATGCTTCGTTTTCTTCTTTCCTGAACCTTCAAGGCCAAGCAGCTTCAGCAGTTCCTGAACCTTTTCCTCCCCGGGAATCCCAAGGAGCAAAAGCTGCTGGCGCAGATTATCCGCCGCACTCATATCGCCCCACAGCGCAGGCCCTTCGATCATCGCCCCCATGCGTCCACCGGCAGGGTTTCCGCCAAAGAGCGTATATGAACCGCTTGTCGGCTTCTGCAAGCCGCACAGCACGCGCAGCAGGGTTGTCTTTCCCGCGCCGTTACTGCCCAACAGGCCATATACCGCACCGCACGGCACATGCATATCAAGTCCATCCAGCGCCGCACTTTGCCCATATCTCTTGGTCAGGCCCTGCACGGCAATCATTTCTTTCACGTTCAAGCCTTTCTCGCCACGCCGCTCTTTCTTGCCGCCTCGGCTACGGCCGCCGCCACAGCCGGGCCCACGCGCCTGTCGAATGCCTTGGGGATGATATAATCCGCGGAGAGCTCCTCATCGGAAACAAGGCCGGCAATAGCATAGCTCGCCGCCATCTTCATCTCCTCGTTGATGTCGCTCGCGCGGACGTCCAACGCGCCGCGGAAGATGCCCGGGAAGGCGAGGACGTTGTTGATCTGATTCTTGAAATCGCTGCGGCCGCTGCCGACCACCGCTGCGCCCGCCTGCTCGGCCTCGGCCGGGAAGATCTCCGGCACGGGATTGGCCATCGGGAAGACGCACGCGCCTTCATTCATGGAGGCGACCATCTCCCCCGTCACCACGCCCGGTGCGCTCACGCCGATGAATACATCCGCGCCGCGCATGGCGTCCGCCAGCGTGCCCGTCACTTTCCTCGGATTGGTGATGTGGCTCATCTCCTCGTGCGCCGGGTTCAGGCCCTCCATGCCCTCGCAGATCACGCCGAAGCGATCGACGAGGATCAGGTCCTTCACGCCCAGATTCAGAAGATGGCGGCCGATGGCCACGCCCGCGCTGCCCGCGCCGTTGATGACCACGCGCACGCTGTCCATCTTCTTGCCCACGACCTTGAGC
>JAFSCW010000058.1 GCA_017436605.1 Clostridia bacterium
TCTTCCGGCATGAACAGCCAACGGGTGGCGATCAGGTGGTTGGTCAGAGCGACCTTCTTCACGAGCTCATACGGAGCGCCCGCGCCGCGCAGGGTGGAAGTAGAGCCTTCGAAGCCCTCAACAACACCAGCGGTGATGGCCGGCAGACACTCGGTGAAGGACATCGGAGTCGGGGTGGCGCCCAGAGCCTCGAGGGTCTTGGCGAACAGCGGAGAAGAGGTCGCGCGCAGCTTCACGCCGTACAGATCTTCCGGCTTGGTGACGTCGCGGTTGGTGCAGACGGAACGGAAGCCGAAGGAGTAGTGGGTATCCAGAATATGGATGTTCTCAGCAGCCAGACGGTCCTTGATGTCGGCAACGATGTCAGATTCCATCACGTAGTTGTACTCATCGTTGGAGTTGTAGAGCATCGGGCCGATGAGGGTCGCGCAGTCGCCGACGTAGTCAGCGAACAGGGACGGCTCTTCCAGACCCATCCACAGGGAACCGTTGACAGCCTGAGTAACGGAGTCGCCGTAGCAGTCCAGCTGGTTCTGGCCGTAGTAGGTCACGGTGATGTGGCCTTCAGTACGCTCGGTGATCATCTGAGCGAGCATTTCGGAAGCCTTGTAGTTATACTCGGTCGGCTGGAAGACGTTGGAGAACGTGATCTCGAGATAGTAATCGTCCGGATTAGTCTCAGCAAACGCGATGCTCAGAGACAGGCTCAGGACCAGGGCCAGGAACAGCGCAAGGTACTTTTTCATGATTCTTTCTCTCCTTTTGTTTTTTATGCCATACTACTCCGTGGCATTTGTTAATCTGATTATATCCTAAATTCCAGAAGATGTAAATGGTCGATGTGTTAAATTGTTTTAAATTCTATTCAAAAGCTTTTGCACAACGCACATTTCCTTCGTATTTTGCCTTTCTCCTTCCCCCTCTCCATCCCGAATAACCGCTCAAATTGCAAAGGGCGCCAGAAATGATCCGGCACCCTGCTTCTGCTTGTATAATTTGAAAACATCCGTCATTATTCTCTGACGAGAGAATGTGCAGTAAGTCCATCAAACTGCTCCTGCGTCAGGCTGCAGTGATAGAAAAGATCAAAATACCTGGCGACCTCTTCATAAAGGTCATACTGAGCCGCATCCGGGTAGAGCACCTTGCCCATCCAGATCATGCCCAGAAGGCGCTGGCCGGAAGGCGGAAAGCCCAGCCAGTTATACGGCGCAACCGGCACTTCATAATACCGGTTTTCCGCAATCGCCGTAACCGCCTGCCACATCTCATCCTCATGCACCGTCGGATAGATGCTCGCCTCCGAGAAGATGATCACATCCGGATTCCAGATGAGCATCTGCTCCATGTCGACCTCGTTGCCCGTTCCCTTGGAGGAAGGAGACTCCAGCACGGCAAGATTATCGCCCATCAGATCGATCGCTTCGCTCTGATACGAATCGCGTCCGATGACATTGAGGCCTTTCTCTCCGGTTACATAAAGCATCTTCGCTTTTTCGACGCTGTTGGCCAGGGAAACCATACGGCCATAGGTGTCGGTGCAGTATGCGGCAAGCTCCTTTGCTTCCTCCTCCATGCCCAGCAGCTCGCCAAGCATGGTATACGTCTTGTCCATGCTGTCCAGATAGGAGGATACATGAACAAAAGGAATGCCCGTCTGCTCCGTCAGCGCATCAAGATCTTCGACGATGCCATCCTTCGGCTCGCCGACGTCGATGACAACCTGCGGCGCTGCAGAAAGGAGTACCTCCAGATTCAGGCTGCCCTTGCCGCCGTAGAGATGCCCAAGTACGGGGAGCTGGTAATACTCGGTATCAAGGAACATTTCCGCTCGAGCATCCCATTCGCCGGCAATGCCCACAAGCTTATCCGGCGCAAGCGCAAATACCACGATCTGCGCCACCTGGCCGCTGACGGCAATCCTGGTGATTTCCTGATCGACTTCTACCTGACGGCCGAGAGAATCCGTAAAGATCCGCTTTTCCCCTTCCGCCAGCGCAGCGGCGGAAACAAGCACCAGCAGCGCCAGAAGCAGCGCCATCATCCTCTTTTTCATCGACATGACCTCCCTGAATTTGCTATATATTCATCCGGAATATCACAGGCAGAAAACCTGATCATTCCGATTGAACGCTCATGCGGCATGAACAGCGGATAAGCAGAATCCGCTGTCCTGATCAGCCTGCTCTCCAAATACGCCTCAGAAAGCTGCTGTTCGTCCCTTGAATAGAGCGCAAAGAAACGCCGCACCTGTTCCATATCCTTGAACGGCTGCCCGATATCCAGGCTCATTTCCTTCCAGGTATATGGGACATGAAGATGATCCAGCGTTTCCCGCGCGTCGCGGTATCCACTGTAATGCACAGGGTGCTTCCCGGCAGAAAAGCGATGGTGATCGTAATTGCGCGAGATATAGAAGACGTCTCCGCGGCATTGCATCTTGGCCATGCGCATCACATCATCGATCCCGCAAAAGAAGCAAAACACCGCTCCATCATAGGGTATCGATGGCCTGTGGGCATGTGCATCCTCGCACAGAATGCTGACGTGTCCGATTCCTTTCGACGCCAGATTCTCAGCCAAAACGCCGAGCACAGCGCAATCGATATCCAGCGCCGTAGCTTCCATCCCCCGCCGTGCCAGTTCAAGAGAAAGATATCCAAGGCCGCATCCGCTGTCCAGCAGACGGCTTCCCCGGGGAAGCTCCTGAACAATCCAATCTGCCAGCGCAGCATTGGCGAAGCTGCGTTCATACGCCGCGCGAAGAAAGCGGATCTTCTCCTCCGTCCATCTCATTATGCACGCGCTCCAATCACAGGCACGAGAACGCGGCCGTTCTGCGTATGCATAAAGTCGACGTCGACGCCGTAGAGCTTTTGAATCAGCTCGGCCGTCATAATTTCTTCGGGCTTTCCTTCCGCCGCGACGCGCCCATCCATCAGCGCCAGAATCCGGGAAGAAAACGTCATGGCATGCTGCGGATTATGCATGGAGATCAGCACGGCATATCCTTCCCGGGAAAGATCACGCACAAGCTGCAGGATCCTGAGCTGATTGCCGTAGTCCAGGGCAGACGTCGGCTCGTCCATCACCAGGATTTCCGCCTGCTGCGCAATCGCACGGGCGACAAGGGTCAGCTGCTGTTCGCCGCCGGAAAGCCGCGAAAAGTCCCGCTCGGCCAGATGCGCCGCGCCCACACGCTCAAGCGCTTCCATGGCCTGCATGATCTGCGCCTTTTTCGGCTGGGCAAATGCAGACAGCTGACGCGTGGTGCCCATGAGTACACTGTCCAGCACGGTATAGCTGAACGGCGGACTGTGCAGCTGCGGAATATACGCGATTCGTCTGGACATTTCTCTTCTGGACATCGACGCGAG
Organism: Clostridia bacterium; assembly: GCA_017436605.1. Taxonomy (GTDB): domain Bacteria; phylum Bacillota; class Clostridia; order Christensenellales; family Aristaeellaceae; genus Ventricola. The sequence goes on from JAFSCW010000058.1 coordinate 3,378, forward strand.
GTTCTCGCCGTGCGAGGTAATGCTTCCCGTATATCCATCCAGAAGACCGAGAATACAGCGGAACAGCGTGCTCTTGCCTACGCCGTTCGGGCCCAGCACGGAAAGAAACTCTCCCAGATTCAGGGAAAATGAAATATCCTTGAGCACGCGATGCTCGCGATAGGCAAAGGAGAGATGCTCGATCTGAAGGCTCACAGCATGTTCTCCTTTCTGGTCATCAGGTAAATGAAAAACGGCGCGCCGATGAATGCAGTCAGAATGCCGATGGGGATCTCCGTCGCCATGAGGTTGCGGGAAAGGTTATCCACCAGCAGCAGGAATCCCGCGCCCATAACCATTGAGGTCGGCAGAAGATACCGGCAGTCATTGCCGACAAGCTTGCGGCAAAGATGCGGAATCACGAGACCCACCCAGCCGATCATGCCGCTGACAGCAACGCTGGCCGCCGTCAGGAAGGTCGCGCAGAGCACAACGGCCAGACGCAGCCTGCCCGTATGCACGCCCAGCGTCGCCGCTTCCTCCTCGCCCAGCGTCAGGATATTGATGCGCCAGCGCAGAAGGAGCAGCGGCACGGTGCCGATCAGCATCGGCACAAGAGCGAAACACACGTCGCTCCCCCGCGCTCCGGACAAGCTGCCCATCAGCCAGTAGGTAATCGCAGGGAGCTCGTTGCTCGGATCTGCGACCAGCTTGATATACGAGGTTCCTGAGGAAAAGAGCGAAGACACCATCACGCCGGCAAGCAGAATGCTGACCGAACGCTTTCCTCTGGTTCTGCTTCCGATGAGATACACCAGCGCAATGGTCAGCATGCTGAAAAGAAACGCCATCATCGTGACGCCGCCGCGCACAAAGCCAAGCAGAATGGCCAGCGCCGCGCCGAAGCACGCGCCGGAGGAAGCGCCGAGAATATCCGGCGCAGCCATGGGATTCTGAAAGACGCTCTGATAGGCGGTACCCGCCAGCGCAAGACAGCTGCCGACCATACAGGCCAGCGCGATACGCGGCAGACGGACATTCAGCACGACGGCGCGCATATTGGCTGTCCAGGTTTCCTCCAGCGGGAGAAACCTTCCGAGCAGGATCCGGATGACCTGAGTAATCGGGACGTCATAGCGCCCGACAACGAACGAAAAAAGAAACAAACCTGTCAATGCCGCGCACAATACAGCAAAACAAATAAGAGCGCGGCGTGCCGAGCGCGTCATGCCCGACCGATGATTCTGTTCTGTCCTCATCGTATCTCCTATGCTTTCCGGCGGCGTCATCGCACGCCATAAGAATAAATAAAACCGTCCGTCTTTCCTCAATGAGAAAAACGGACGGCAACATACAAATCCTGCCTGATTCATCTGCAGATGCTGTGCATTCCGTCTTCTTTTCAATGAGGAAGGCTACACCGTTTCCAGCATAACCCTGAGGTCAATCGCTTGACGCGGCCCGGATTCCATGGCGCATTCGCTTTAGGAAGGCGGGCTCGAAGACAGTGATTATTTTAACAGATTGTCATCCACCTGTCAACACGCAATTGTCAAAAAACTATCAGATCGCATATTCATGCTGCTTATCGGATCCTTTACAGCTGTTCCAGCACATGCTGCGGAACGCACTTGGGGCATTCATCCTCCACCGCACCATATACAGCGCAGACGAGTTCCGTCGTCCCAGGCTCAATCACCGCATGGAGCATCGGCAGCACCGTGCGAGGATGCATCAGGTTGGTGTTGCATTCGGGCTCAAGCACCTCGCCGCGTGTATATCCCCTGACAGCAAAAATCGCGGAGCTGCCATATTCGCCATGAGCAGCAGCAAAGGACACACCCGTTTCCTTTTCAGTTCTGATCCGATCGCACAGACGGTTGCCAGCCCAATCACGCCGGATGGAGAACGCGCCCTCCGCAGCCTCAAGGCGTCTGTCTGTCCGGATCACATGTACGCGCAGATGCCAGCTGCCATCCACGGGGATGATCTTCGTATCGATCATCACATGCTCCATCGGCGACCAGCGGAACAGAATCATATCCTCCCTGAGGACAAAACTGTCGCATCCGCTTCTGGCATGCCAGAGCCCCTTCCCCGCTTCCTTGACGGCGAGCATGCTATCGTATGCGCCCTTTCTCAGCGTTCCGGCTTCCTTGACAACGGAGAACGCAAACTGAGACGAATAAGCAAACTTTTCATACTTTTCGTCCTCATGCATGTGCTCATAAGCATGGTTGCCCGCCGTATATGCCGTAACCATCCTGTTCTCCTGATCGCGCATCATCAGCAGGCGCACCTGCTCGTCCAGGAATCTCTCCGGCGCGTGATATGTTTCTTCTTCGCTTGCCCAGAAAGGATGCGCTTCATCGAGCGCCAGCACGGCAAAGCTCTTCATGGCCCAATACGGCGAGCCCGGCGCATTGTATCCCTCGCTGATGCACAGATTCGGATAACCATAGCCGACGGTCAGCACGCCGCCGCGGTCAAAAACCGGCTGCCTCATCCAGAACCGGATATTGGACAAAAGCAGATGCCTGATCTGTCCCCATGTCATATCCGCAGGCTTCACGCCGGAAAACGCCAGCGCCGCAAAATAGCAGGACTGCGCAAAGCGGTAGGTCATGCTCCTGCCATACGGGACAGCTCTTCCCTCGCCGTCAAACCAGCAGGCAAAACGCGGCGCAATCTGCTTTGCGCGCTGCGCAAAGCGTTCGCTGCGCTCCCGATCGCGCTCGCCCATCACCCTGGCATAGACAAGCCCATAGTAATGGAAGCCCCACAGCGTATAGTAATCGCGCTGGGTTTCCTTGTCAAAATACCATCCGTCGGCGCAGTAATGGCTTTCTGCAAGGGTTAAATCCTCCTCAAGGCGCGCCGTATCCACCGGGCGGCCGACATGAAGAAAGCCCAGATTCACCAGCACGCGGAAAAAGCGCCAGTTGTTCTTCGGCATGTCATGCTCGTTGATCTGGTTCAGCCAGCTGTACAGGTTCTCTTGCTGCGCCTTTGTCAGCTCATGATAGAACCGGTCCGGAATCAGGCAAAGCGCCATGCCCATGACCGCCATTTCGACCATGCGCTGATCAAACGGGCCGATCGTCCCCCAGTATTCCTCATGCCCGGGATCGGTGCCGTTGATGATGCCCTCGCGCCAGAGCGCCCAATACGGCTCAGCCTCCGGACATTTTCCTGCGAGCATCGGCACGAGCGCCCACAGCACACGGGAAAAACCTTCCATGCCCGCAACATCCTCGCTGTAGTTGGCGCCGGCATGGCCGATCAGCAGGCGCGCCTTTCCGGGGGACAGACAGCCGACCAGCGGCTCGATCAGCTGCAGTGCCGCCCGGATCATGTCCTGCCGGTTCTTGAGTGGATTGCTGGAAACAGGGTTCATGGCTTTGACCTCCCGCTTTCGCTCAAACTTGATGCCGATACATAGACTCGTTCATTATTTTACCGCTTCGCACAAGATGACGCAAGACCCACTTGTGCAAAACGCACAGATCATCCTCCATTGTCATCGCATTTCGTATCTGCTATAATAAAACAAGAAAACCAAACGGAGGATGATTCCGATGCTTTATCCCCGCATGAACGCCGCACGGACGCTCATTGATCTCGGCGGCATATGGGATTTCCGGCTGGACAGCCGCGATCCCTGGCAGACGATCGCCGTACCCGCTTCGTATAACGATCAGAAGGCCGACCGCCGTTTCCGCAGCCATGTCGGTCTTGCCTGGTATCGTACGCAGCTGGTGATTCCTTCCCTGCTCGAGGGGCAGCGCCGCGTACTCCGCTTCGACGCGGTGACCCACGACGCGCAGGTTTATCTGGATGGACAGCTCCTGTGCAGCCATCGCGGCGGCTTTTTGCCCTTCGAAGCCGATATTACGGACAGAACCGAAGCAGGACGGACATACGAGCTGCTCATTCAGGTCGATAACCGGATCAGCCACAGCACGCTGCCCGTCGGCAACGAGGGCGGCACCGCCTTCTTCGGCTCGGACAATCCCGGCATTCCCTCGGTCGAGGCAGGCAAACTGCGCCAGCAGGAAATAGGCGTCAATCTGCCGAATTTCGATTTCTTCAATTATGCCGGCATCACCCGGCCTGTACGCCTGTACACAACGCCGCACGCATACATCCGCGACGTTACCCTGATTCCGGACGTCAGCGGTACCGTGCGCGTCATCACAAGCGTCTGCGGCAGCGGCGATATCCACATTGATATCCTTGATGCGCAGGGACATATTGCCGCCGCCGGCGACGGCGCCGACTGCACGATGCATGTCAGCAATCCCCGGCTATGGGAACCCCGCCCCGGAACGCCGTATCTGTACAGCGCAAGAATCTCCTTTGGCGAGGATCTCTATGAGCAGCCCTTCGGCTTCCGCTCCGTTGAAATCCGCGGCCATGAGTTCCTGCTCAATGGAAAGCCGATTCATCTTCACGGTCCGTGTAAGCACGAGGATACGCCTTTCCACGGGCGCGGTCTCGATGTCTGCGCAAACGTCACCGACATTTCCCTCTACCACTGGCTGAACGCCAACGTCCTGCGGATGAGTCATTACCCCTATGCCGAGGAAATGTACGATCTATGTGACCGGGAAGGCATTCTCGTCATCGACGAAACGCCGGCTGTGGGCATCGGCGCGGGCGATAAGGTCGATCCCTACAAGACCTTCCCCCTGTTTGAATACCACAAAGAGGTCCTGGCGGACATGATCGCCAGGGACAAAAACCATCCCTGCGTCATTCTCTGGAGTCTCGGCAACGAGCCGGACACCGAGCATTTCCCGCAGTCGGCCTATGATTACTGGAAGCCGCTTTATGACCTTGCCCATGCGCTGGATCCGCAGAACAGGCCCGTCACGCTGGTCTGCTGCCAGAACGATTACACAAAGGATCTGATCACACGGACGATGGATGTGGTCTGCATCAACCGGTATTACGGATGGTACAACCTTTCCGGCGATCTGGACACGGCCAAATATGCATGGAACATCGAGCTGGATTTCTGGCAGGAAATCGACAAGCCGCTGATCCTCTCCGAATACGGCGCAGACACGGTCAACGGCCTGCACGGCGTGGTGCCGGAGATGTTTACCGAGGAATTCCAGGTCGAATACTACGAAGCTGTCCATGAGTGTCTTGACGCAAGGCCGTTCGTCATCGGCGAACTGCCGTGGAATTTTGCGGATTTCGGCACGCAGCAGGGGCCGATGCGCTCCGGCGGCAACCGGAAAGGCCTTTTCACCCGGGACAGAAAGCCCAAGATGGCCGCGCATTATTTCCGTCGCAGATGGAACGATTTCAAAAAATAAACCGGATGCGCCATATGAAAACGATCTCCCTCCCTTTTCGGGGAGAGAGATCGTTTTTTATGATGCTTATAACGGCCTTCGTGCCGCCTGATTCCTTCAGCGGATCAGGAAGAAGTATCCCGCGCCTGCCAGCAGGGCCAGTACCACAAGACACACGGGAACGATGGTGATCAGCGCTGCCAGCAGCATCGCCAGCCCGTCGCCCTTCTCCATGATATCAGCCGGCGCAAGCTCGTCGTCATACCGGCTCCTGCGCTGCTTTGCCTGCTCGCCGGAAAACTTCTGCGCACGTTCGATACGCCCGGAAAACGGAAGACGCATGCTTATGCCTCCGTCTCAAGCGGATGATGACAGGCGACAAAGTGATTCGGCGCAATCTCCACCCATTCCGGCACGGCGTGCTTGCAGATCTCCGTGCAGCGGCTGCAGCGGGTATGGAACTTACAGCCCTTCGGCGGATTGACCGGGCTCGGAATATCGCCCTCGAGGATACGCAGCTCGCGCTCGGAATCGACGTCCGTCGTCGGAATCGCCGCCATCAGCGCCTCGGTATACGGATGACGCGGATGATCAAAGAGCTCCTGCGTCGGCGCAAGCTCGACCATATTGCCCAGGTACATGACGCCGATGCGATCGGAAATATACTTGACGACAGACAGGTCATGCGTAATAAACAGATACGTCAGGTTGCTCTGCTGCTTGAGATCATAGAGCAGGTTGATGATCTGGGACTGGATGGATACATCCAGCGCAGAAACCGCCTCGTCGCATACGACGAACTTCGGCTTCACGGCGAGGCTTCGGGCGATGCCGATGCGCTGGCGCTGGCCGCCGGAGAACTGATGCGGGAAGCGATGCAGGAAATAGCTGGCGAGGCCGGCGTCCTCCATCGTCTTGACGATATACTCCTGCATGCGTTCATCGTTGCGCTTGAAGAAGCCATGCGCAAGCAGACCTTCGCCGATGATGTTGCCGACGGTCATGCGCGGATTCAGCGAAGAATACGGATCCTGGAAAATCAGCTGCAGATCGCTGCGCAGGAGGCGGATTTCCGGATACTCCAGACGCGCAAGGTCGATGCCCTCGTCGCGCATCGCTTCAAAGCGATCAAACTCGGCTTCGCCCGCATGCTTTCTGCGCAGCTCGTCAAGCTGCGCGCGAACGTCCGCCATCTGGCTGTTCATCGCTTCAATGCTGGCGTCAAGCGCCGCAGTCTTCTGCTTGAGCTTCTCGATCTTGCTGCGGTTCGGCTTATCGCCTGCCTTTTCCGCCTTCTCGGCATAGAAGAGAGCATCGTCCAGATCCAGCTGTACAGCGCTGCGCTTCGCGCGGAGTTTCTTGCGCTCGATGGCATAGCCATAATCCCTGAGTAGCAGCGCGACCGGTTCCTTCATATCCTCCAGCGCGAGGAAGCCGCCGACCAGATTCGCCATATCGAGCATGGCGTCATTCGCGTCCTTGTTGGCCTTGGCAAGATCGTTATACTTCTTGTATTTATCCTCGCCGTCGGGCAGCGCGTCGTATTCCTTCTTCACGGAAGCGGCGGTTCGGGCAAGCTCCTGCCACTTTGTGCGGCGCTTGTCGATCGTCTTGAGCGTCTGCTCGACGTAGCGCGGGGCAATTTCATCCAGAGAGCGGCCGTAGTACATGCTGCGTCCGTCCGTCTGGCGATAGAGCTGCAGGAGGGTACGGCCCAGCGTGGATTTTCCGCAGCCGGATTCGCCAACCAGACCGAAGGTCTCTCCTTCGTAGATATCCAGCGTGATGCCGTCGTTCGCCTTGACGAACAGACCCTTTTTCTTCAGCGGGAAATACTGCTTGAGGTTGCTGATGCGCAGCAGAACCTTTTTGTTATTTGCTGAGGTTTGCACGGCGCTCCTCCTTTCTCGGATAGAAGCAGCGCACCTGCTGCTTGTCGCTCACGTTCGTCAGCTCCGGTTCCTCTTCCAGGCAGCGCTGCTGGCAATACTTGCAGCGCGGCGCAAACTTACAGCCCTTGGGCAGGTTGAGCGGATGCGGCACGGCGCCGGGAATGGACTCCAGGCGGACGTTCGCCGGCGTATCCAGCCGCGGAATCGAAACCATAAGGCCCTCAGTATACGGATGAGAGAATTCGCAGTCGCTGAAGATTGTGCGGGCCGGGGCCATCTCAACCACCTGTCCACAGTACATGACAGCGACGTCATCCGCCATCTGAGCGATAACACCCAGGTCATGCGTGATAAAGAGGATGGACGTGCCATGCTCACGCTTGAGGTCATTCATCAGCTTGAGGATCTGAGCCTGAATGGTAACATCCAGCGCGGTAGTCGGTTCGTCCGCGATGAGCAGCTTCGGCTTGCAGGCGAGCGCCATGGCGATCATCACGCGCTGACGCATGCCGCCGGAAAGCTGATGCGGATACTGCTTGGCCACGACATGCGGATTGGGAATCTTGACGTCGGCCAGCATTTCGATAACCTTCTTCTTCGCCTCTTCCTTGGACAGCCCCTGATGGATGATGAAGGATTCCGCGACCTGCTTTTCGATGGTGAACACCGGGTTCAAGCTGGTCATCGGTTCCTGGAAGATAACAGAGATTTCGTTGCCGCGGATCTTCTGCATTTCGGAAATCGGCAGTTCGGTCAGCTCGCGGCCGTTGAACATGATGCTGCCGCCGGCAATATAGCCGTTGCCGTCCAGCAGCTTGAGCATGCTCATCGCGGAAACGCTCTTGCCGGAGCCGCTCTCGCCGACGACGCCCAGCGTCTTGCCGGCCTCAACCTTATAGGAGACGCCGTTGACCGCCTTGACCACGCCACGCTTGGTGGTAAAGAAGGTCTTCAGATTATTCATTTCAAGAAGCGCCATACTTTTACCCTCCTTCTATCAGCGTCCAAGGGCCTTCGGATCCAGCGCATCGCGCAGACCATCGCCGATCAGGTTGATGCAGATGGTACACACGCCGAAGATCGCAGCCGGGAACACCCACTGCCACCAGTACTGCTGGATGACGATGGAGTTGTTCGCGCCGTTGAGGAGGTTGCCCCAGGTCGGCGTGGGCAGCGGAATACCGAAGCCCAGATAGGACAGCGTGGATTCGGTCAGCATACAGGTTGCAAAGTCAAGCGTCATGGAGACGATCAGCAGGGAGATGACGTTCGGCAGAATATGCCTGAATACGATCGTGCCCTCTTTGATGCCCATCGCCTTGGCAGCAGTGACGTATTCCATCTCGCGCTGTGCCAGAATCTGCGCGCGGACAAGGCGGCAGGTCGGCACCCAACTGAGCACGCCCAGAACGACCATGATCAGATACATGCGCTGGGTCGGATCGATTCTCGAGCCGATAACGGCAGAGAGAATCATCGCGAACGGGATGAACGGCAGACCGCCGACGATCTCGGCGATACGCATGACGAGGATATCGATCCTGCCGCCGAAGTAACCGGCGATGCCGCCAAAGAGAATACCAAGGATCGTCGCGATGATGACAGAGATTGCACCAACCGTCATGGTGACCTTACCGCCGTTGACGATACGGGTCAGCATGTCGCGGCCGAGACCGTCCGTGCCGAGCACGAAGCCCTTCAGGCCCCAGGTATGCACCTTGCCTTCGGTATCCAGCGCATAATTCTGATAATTGCTCACGAAGATGCGCTCGATGTTGCCGGCATTGGCGATATCCGCCGGAACATTCAGCTGCTTATACTTGTTGTCGCCCCAGGTCACGATGCTGCCGTCCTCCAACAGCGCCGTATAGTGATAGCGGCCGCCATAGAGCTTAACCGGCTTGGAGGCGAACTCCGGAATCTTATTCTCGCCCTTGGTCGCATTGCCCCAGACGAAGATCTGTCCATCCTCGGTGATCGCCGCGACGGTCTTGGAGGTCGAAGCGATGTCCTTGACGGTCAGCTCATCAAGCTCATCAGGCACGCGGGCAAACGGGGAATTCTTATCCTTATAGCCGGTATAGGCGACAGTACCGTCCTTGAGCAGAGAGATATACTCGTTCTCGGTCAGCGCGACCTTGGCGATCTTGCCCTCATACTTGGAGCGGATCTTGATGTCGGCCATGTTGCCGTTGCCCCAGAGGTACAGATTGCCGTCGGAGCAGACGATCGCGGAGAACTGGTTGCTCGCCTCCAGCTGGACAACCTCCCAATCCTCGCCGCCGGCCTTCATGGCCTTCTTCATGTCGTTGCCGAACTTGTCCTGCTTGAGGCGGGTATTGCCCCAGACATAGACCTCGCCATCCTCCGCCAGCGCAACGACGTGGTCGGTGCCAGCGGCGATGGAGACGATGTCCGCCTCGCGAACCTCATCCGGGATATTGGCAACGTCGATCTTGTCGGTGATGCGGCTGTGTCCCCAGACGTAGATCTCGCCGTTCTTGTCCGTACCGATGCCGTAGGTGTTGCCAGCCGCGATATCCGCGACGCCGGCCTTGAGCATGGCTTCCGGCACCTTCATCATGTTGCTGGACGGCGGCAGATTGACCAGGGACGCGTCCTGATCGGACAGATCCAGCGGCCAGAACTTCGGGCCGATCATGACAAACACAAAGATGCTCAAAAAGACGATCAGGCCGAGCATCGCCAGCTTCCTGTGAACAAAGTTGCTCACCATGGCGCGCATCGGGGTCTGGATCTGCTCCTCCTCCTCGAAGGACAGCTCCTTGCGGCCGACGCCGAGTCCCCGCTTCAGCCAGCGCCAGAGGAAGAATTCTTTTTTCTTATCGGTCATGGTTTTCTTCCTCCTTCCTTACTTATCCACGCGTACGCGCGGGTCGACGAGGCCATAGCTGATGTCCATGATCAGCGAGCCCATCAGCGCGACGACGGTGTAGAACATCTGAATCGCCAGAACAAGCTCAAAGTCCAGATTGTTGAGGCCCGTCCAGTAGAGCTTGCCCATGCCATTGAGCGAGAACGTCGTTTCGACGATCACGGAGCCGGAGAATATGCTGATGAACCAGCCGATGATCGAGGTCACAACCGGCAGCAGCGCGTTGCGCCACGCATGGGAATAGATGACGACCTTCTCCTTGAGGCCCTTCGCGCGGGCAGTACGGATATAGTCCATGCTCAGTGCGTCGATCATCGAGGAACGTACATAGCGCGTCATGCCGCCCAGAGACGCAAAGGTCATGACGATGACCGGCAGCGTGATATGATGCAGCATATCGATGAACTCTTCCCATTTGCTGGCATAGATCGCGCCGGCGGTCTTCGTGCCGGAGATCGGGAAGATGCGCCAGACGACGCAGAAGAAGAACATGAAGATCAAGGCGATGATGTAGATCGGGATGCTGTAGCCGAGCATCGTGACGACCTGAACGCCGTTGTCAATCCGCTTTCCCTTATGTACGGCACAGTAGATACCCAGCGGAATCGTAATGCCAAGCGCGAGAATCGTAGAAAAAATGTTGATAAAAATCGTGTTGCTCATCGGCGCCTTGATGACCTCGATGACGTCCTGCTTGAAGAACTGAGAATAGCCGAAGTTTCCTTCAAGCAGACCATTGAATCCCTGGTCCTCGACGTCCGGCCAAAGGCCCATCCAGCGCGCATAGCGGATCAGCAGCGGATCATCCAGACCCATACGCTCGCGCAGTTCCTGATACATACGCTCATACTCGGCAGGCGTAAGTCCCTGCTTCTGGGCTTCCAGCTCGGCGCGCGCCGGGTCGGAAGGAATCAGGTTATACAGCGAATACATCAGCAGCGATACGATGAGGAATACAAGCGCCATGTATCCGATACGCTTGGCGATATATTTACCCATCTCATCCATCCTCTCTTTACTTCGTTTGTGTTGATCTCATACCTGGAACAAGGGCTCTGCCATTACTCGCGCGGCAGAAAATGCCCCTTGTCAAGGGCAAAGCCCTTGTCCCCCGGGGACAAAAAGAACTCCTGAAAAATGCGAAGAGGAGGGCGGGCCTGTGCCCGCCCTCTATTTCACGCATTCAGCCGCAGATTACTCGGCGACGGTGGCGTAGAGGATCGCCTGGTTGAAATCCCAGTAGGAACCCTGCTCATAGCCCTCGAGCCAATCCGGGAAGAGGGTGATGTACACGTTGGAGTACAGCGGGATATCCGGCAGGAGCTCGTTCCAGTGCTTGATGTACTGCTGCCAGAGGATCTGGTAGGTATCCGGATCGTCGGACTCGACGCCATAGACCATGGTCATGGACAGCCAGTCGAGAACCTCATCAAACAGGAAGTTGGTGTTGTAGCCGAGCGCAACCAGATCCGGATCCATGGTCCACTGATACGCCGGGCTGAAGCCAGCCGGGAAGTTGGACGCCAGGTTGAACACGCCGTAGGTCGGCACGGCGTACTTATCGCCCTGGGAAGCATCGCGGTAGTAGTAGTTGAGCAGCTCGGTGAAGGTCATGACGTTCTGGTTGATCTTCAGGCCGGCAGCCGCGGTCGCCTCGCTCTGGGCGAGCATGACGTTGAGCAGCTCGGACACGGAGTTGTTCTCGGAAGAGGACCACTCGATGATCAGCGGCATCAGGATGGTGCCGTCGGCCAGGGTCACATTGTGCACATAGGTGCCGGCCTCTTCAGCGGTCACCTTCTTGTGACGGATGTTGCCCTCGGTCCAGTCGGAACCGTCAGCGTTGTAGATCCAGCCGTCCGCGACGAGGGTATCGACAGCGGCCTGCGGATCATAGGCGTAGGTGTTGAGGTTCTCGTCGAGCCACTCCTCGCCTTCCATGTACTCGCCCATGCCGGTGCCGTACGGACCGTTCACGACGCCGCCCCAGCCCTGGCAGAAGGTGTTGGCGAACTCATTGCGGTCCAGCAGCATCGCAACAGCGTGACGGACGGCCGGGAACTGAGTCGGGCCGAAGTCGCACTGGAAGAACATCGCGCCGTAGCCGGCACGGTCGAACTCGACGTAATCGAAGCCGCCGGCCTCGACAAGGTCAAGCGCGGTGTTGATATGAGAACCGTCGGTCATGGTATCGAAGAAGTTGAACGCGCCGGTCTTGATCTGGTCCGCCCAGGTGGCGTCCTCAGCCTTGACAAAGACGATCTTCTCGATAGACGGCTTCTGGCCCTCAAAGTTGCCGGCGTAGTTCTCGTTCATCACGAAAGTCGCCTGCAGAGCGCCCTTGTCGAACTCGATGAGGTTGTACGGGCCGGCAGAAACGCGGTCCTCGCCAGCGTGGAAGCGGGCGAACTCGAGCTGTGCCTTCACGGCGTCAACGGTCAGGCCCTCGATGTAGGCACCCTCGCCGTCGTCCTTGAGCTCAACAGCGTCGCCCAGCCAGTACTTCATGGACAGCGCCTTGTCAGCCACGTAGGTCAGATCGAAGTAGTACGGGATCTTGTCCGCAACGATGGTCACGGAGTAGGTGTAATCGTCGATCAGGCGCAGGCCGGAGACGAAGGACGCATTGCCGTCGTAGTAATCCTGTCCGCCAACATAGGTCATGTTGTTGGTGGAAGAGATACCCAGATCAGCCGCGACCTTGGAGGTCAGGAAGACCGGAGCCCACAGGAAGTCCTTCGCGGTGATCGCCTCACCGTTATTGAAAACAAGGCCCTCGTTGATCTTCACGGTGAAGGTCTTGGTGCCGTCGTCGTTAATCACGCCTTCGACAGACTCGGCAATGGTCTCGTTCACGACGAACTGACCGCCCTGATTGCTGGTCACAACAGCATAATCGTTGGTCATGTCGCGGCAGAGCTTGTCAGCAGCGTTGTTGGTCCACCACTCGGCCGGAGCGAAGTCACCGCTGATCTCGGTCGTGGAACCGTAGATGATGGTGCCCTTTTCCGCCGCGGTGCCCTCAGCGAAAGCCATAGCGCTCATGGAAACAAGCAGGGCCATCGCCAGAAGCAGGGAAAGAAGCTTCTTCATAATAGAAATCCTCCTTATATATTTTTTATATTCATCGCCGGAAGAGGTTCCGGCTCAAAATATACAAAAGAAGTTAAACGAATTAACCTAGACTAATCCTACACGCTTTGATCCGAAATGTCAATAACAGAACCCCCTTCCCCAACAGTTTTAGAAGTTATATTTCCACATTCTGTTAAGATACATAAATATATAAGAAAATGACCCTCCGCACCTTTCTCAGCAGCCTGACAAGTACTGTACCGCACACAGGTCGGGACATCTACGTCAAAACCCTTATCGTTCTGATTTGAAAAAGCGAGCTTCCTGTCCATACCCCTGTAGATGAGAGGCTCTGCTCCTCCTGATATTCGCAATCCTCAAACATGCTGACGAGTTTCTCTGAGATGAGCGCTCCAAGGCGTTGCGTCGGGCTGCATCGCCCACTGGGCGCTCCCGGCTTCGGTCCTAGCCAAGTACCATGCTGCACGTCGGCTGGGATGTCCGGATAGTAAAACATTATCGATCGGATATGAAAAAGCCCCAGACTTCCGTCTGAGGCTTTTTCATATGGAATCCGGCAACGTCCTACTCTCCCGGGCGTTCAGCACGGGCTTCGTTGCGTCCACCGGACGCCGCCCGTGCTGAACCTAGCCAAGTACTATGTTGTACATTAGCTGGGATAGCCGGATAATCAATCATTTCCCAAGTCCAAAAAGAAACAGACCCCACATTTGTGGGGCCTGTTTCTTTTTGGAATCCGGCAACGTCCTACTCTCCCGGGCCGTCTCCAGCCAAGTACCATCGGCGCTGAAAGGCTTAACTTCTGTGTTCGGTATGGGAACAGGTGGGACCCTTTCGCCATAGTCACCGGAA
>JAFSCW010000006.1 GCA_017436605.1 Clostridia bacterium
GGCGCTGCTGCTGGCCGCCGGAAAGGCCGAGCGCACTTTTCTTCAGCCTGTCCTTGACCTCGTCCCAGATTGCCGCATCTTTGAGGCTTTTTTCCACCAGCGCATCGAGCTGCGCCTTGTTTTTGATGCCGTGCGTTCTGGGGCCGTAGGCCACATTGTCGTAAATGCTCATCGGGAACGGATTGGGCTTCTGAAAGACCATACCCACGCGCTTGCGCAGGTGATTGACGTCGATCTTTCCATAGATATCCTCGCCGTCCATGCGGATATCGCCCTCGATGCGGCAGCCCTCCACCAGGTCGTTCATCCGGTTCAGGCTGCGCAGAAACGTGGATTTGCCGCAGCCGCTCGGGCCGATCAGCGCCGTGATCTGATTTCTGGGAATATCCAGGTTGATGTTTTTCAGCGCGTGGAAGCTGCCGTAATGCAGGTCCATGCCGCGCACTTCAAATGCATTGGGGGAATTCATTGCTTTATCCTCTTCCTTTCACCATGAGCTTTGCGGCCTTCGCGCTGAGCAGATTGATCAGCAGCACCAGCGCAAGCAGCACCACGCTGGTCGCATACGCTTCATTCAGATACAGTCCTTCGCTGGCCTGCTTGTACATGTGCAGCGCCAGCGTCGTGCCGGAATCCATGAGTCCGGCGACCTTGGCGACCGTGCCGCTGGTGTACATCAGCGCCGCCGTTTCGCCGACAATACGCCCGATGGCGAGAATCACGCCGGAGAGAATGCCCGGCATCGCCGAGGGCAGAACGACGGAAAACACCGTGCGCAGCTTTCCTGCGCCGAGGCCGAAGCTGCCCTCGCGATACATATCCGGCACGGAGCTGAGCGCCTCCTGCGTGGTGCGCATGATCAGCGGCAGGATCATGATCGCCAGCGTCAGCGCGCCGGAGAGCATGGAATAACCAAGTTGAAGCGCGTTGTTGAACATCAGCATGCCGAACAGGCCGTACACGATGGAAGGAATGCCGGAGAGCGTCTGCGTCGTCATCTGAACAAGCTTGGTCAGCCTGCTGCCGCGTCTGGCATATTCCGTCAGATAGATCGCTGCGCCGACGCCGAAGGGAACGGCAAGCAGGAGCGAGATGAATGTCATCGTGCAGGTGTTGATGATCGCCGGGAGCATCGACTGATTGTCGGATGTATACTGCAAGGCGAACAGGGACGGCTTCAGATTCGGAACGCCGCGCACGACGATATATGCAATCAGAAAACCAAGCACCAGCACCGTGACCGCAGCTGCGGCATGCACGGCGATATTCAGAAGCCGGCTGCCGACGTGATGACGGCGAAGAAACGCTGAAGTCATGCGTTTATATTTACAAAGAGTTTTCATCTGCGCTCACCCCTTTGAATCAGTGTCAGCGCCATGTTGATGATCAGGATGAACACAAAGAGCACCACGCCCGTGGCGATCAGCGCCTCCCTGTGCAACCCCGTGGCATAGCCCATCTCGATGACGATATTGCCGGTGAGCGTGCGGATGCCCTGAAAAATGCCCTTGGGCATGCGCGCCTGATTGCCGGCCACCATGATGACCGCCATCGTCTCGCCCATCGCGCGGCCCAGACCCAGCACAATCCCGGCGAGAATGCCGCTTTTCGCAGCAGGCATCACGGCGAAGAACACGCTGCGCTCATGCGTCGCGCCAAGCGCCAGCGCGCCCTCGTAATAGCGGCGCGGCACGGCGCGCAGCGCAGGCTCGATCACGCCGATGACCGTCGGCAGGATCATCACCGCCAGCAGCAGCGCCGCTGTAAAGATGGAATTTCCCCGTCCGTTTACGGATTCGCTGATCGTGCGCACAAGCGGCACCAGCACGGCGATGCCGAAGAAGCCATAGACGACCGACGGAATGCCCGCCATCAGCTCAATGGCAGGCTTCACCACGCGATACGCCTTCTGCGGGCAGAAGAAGGCCAGATACACCGCCGTGAGGATGGCAACCGGCACGCCCATCGCGAGCGCCAGCCCCGTCACATAGACGCTGCCGACGATCATCGGGAAGATGCCGTAGATATCTGCGCCGGGCTTCCACATTTTACCCAGCAGGAAATCGCCAAAGCCGATTTCCTTCATCGCAGGCAGTCCGTTTGCAAAAAGAAAGATGCAGATCAGCGCCACGCTTGCGATGGACATACAGGCCGCAAGCAGAAAGACGATCTCCATGAATGTTTCCTTTGCCTGTTTCATGCTCCGTTCCTTTCAAAGACCGTACCCTTCCGGTGCGTCATCCGCCCCGGAAGGGTTTTGTCGTGTTTCAGTTATTCGCGGGTTCAGATCTCGTCCCAGCTCATCACGTCGCCGGTGTAGATCGCGCCGATCTGCTCCACGGTCAGATCGCTGACCGGGTTTTCGAGATTGACGATCACGGCGATGCCGTCCATCGCGATGGTCACGCTCGCAAGCTGCGCCGCCTCGGCTTCCTTGAGCGCGCGGCTGGCCATGCCGATCTCGCAGCCGCCGTCCATCGCAGCGGTCATGCCCGTCGTGGAGTCGCTCGTCTGAATCTCAATCTGCGCATCCGGATTCAACGCCTGATATGCTTCGGCCAGCTTCTCCATCACCGGAGAGACGGAGGAGGAACCGGCGATCACCAGCTTGCCCTGCGGCTTGCTGCCCGCGTAAGCGTCAGCGGCTTGGGAAGCGACATAGCCGTTGTCCGCAACGATTGCCTGACCCTCGGCGCTCATCACATAGGCGATGAAATCCTTGCCCAGATCGGTGATGGCGTCGTCACGATAGGCGATGTTGAACGGGCGGGCAATCTTGTAGCTGCCGTTTGCCACGTTTTCAGCGCTTGCTGTAACGCCTTCAACGCTGACAGCCTTGACGCTCTCGTTCATAGAGCCCAGAGAGACATAGCCGATCGCGTAGGCGTCGCCCGCGACGGTCGTGAGCATGACCGCCGTGTTGTTGGTGATCTGCGCGTCCTCGGTCGTCATATCGACCTTCTTGTCACCCATCTTCTGCTCCAC